>JBBSBI010000080.1:0-21333 GCA_038251425.1 Polyangiales bacterium | reverse complement strand
GTGGCAAGAAGGTGATCGATGCCAAACAGGGGCTCCTCAGCTTGAAGGTGGGCGGTGCGGACGCCTACGCGCTTCTGGAGCGCGCTAAGATCGGTGGCAACGCGACAGTGCTCGAGGTTTGCATGCGCGTGGACGCCTCCGGAGCCGTCCGCATGCGTGAGCTCGTGGAAGCATTAACGGGCGAACCTGCATTTCCGTTCACGGCTCTGCGCACTGCCCTGCTGGCGCATGGCAGCTCTCCTATGCTGGAGCCTGTCGCGCCAGCTTTGCCGATCGCAAAGAGCACGCCTGATCTGGCTGAAGCCGTGTCGCCAATTAACAACGGCTAGTGCGAATTAACCCATCAACTGAACGCAACGGTCGATCGCCTCTTGGACACCCAAGGTTGGCGAACACACCATCCACTGGCGCGTGGCCGCGAAAAGCTGGGTGAGCTCATTCACCAGGGCAGGAGTCGCGCCCCACAGCACCACTTCTACCTCTGGCGGCAACTCTTCACTCAATGCCGCCAACGACATGGGCCGCACCGTGGGCCGTCGACAATCGACAAACACCACGACGCGGCGTTCGAGACTGCCATCCAGGAGCCTCAATAGACCCTTGAGATTCTCACACACGAGCAGCTTCGCCCGCCCGCTCACCCAATCTACGATTCCGTGCTCCAAGCCAGCGTCGCTTGAGCACAGAACGATCACGCGGGGCGCAGCTTTCGGTAGCGCTCCAGGTGCTGTGCTCGTCATTCCCAAGGCCCGCGCCATGCCTCGCGGCAAGTCCGAGGAATCTGGCGGCGTGCTCGAAGTGTGCTCAAAGGCTGGGCCGAAATCCGGAACCAAGGCGCGCGGGATCGCCTGAATCTTTTGCGGTGTTAAGCGAAAGTGAGGAGCGTTCGGGGCATCCGACTCGCGAGCACGGCGATAGCCTGCTGGTGCCTGCGACGAAGGCCTCGTGCCTGGGCTGCTGATCCGCCCGCGTGAGCGCAGAGGGGCCAAGGCATTGCGCGGGGGGAAGCGGCTGGTGATAGCGCGCTCAGCCAACCGCTCGAGCTCCTCGAAAAGTGTCGAGGTGGCTTCATCCCCCAAGGACTCCAGCGCGAGAGCGCGAAACGGTCTCAGAAACTCCTTGAATCGATCCGGATCCTCAGGAACTTCCGCAAGAGAACTCTGACTCAATGCCGCCACGAGCACACGCTCCCCAACATCGGGGGACACAACGGCATCGAGCGCTTCCCGGACGGTCCTGGCAATCAGCCCTCTCTGGTGTGTGCGATCCGGCATTCGAGTTACTATTGCAGTAGAACAGTACTGGGAAAGTTAGCACGCAATGGCGCGCTCAGGAGCCGCAATTCTTCCGTCTAAATCCCAGGCATGCCTGTTCACCTGCACCGGTACATACGTGTGTCCCCGAAATTGCTGCCTTTTTCTGCTACTCCGCCTGCAGAAGCCTTCCCAATCGCGCAAGACCTGAAGTAAAGGCCAGGGCGCGAAAGGATACTGGAGGACCTTGTTATTTTACGCTGTCCTCATCCCGTTCACGGTCTGGCTGCTGTTCGACGCCCTGCGCCGCCGTGCGGCCCTACACTGGTTCTTGATCGTGCTGCTGCTGGCGCCGTTCGGGGGTGGCATTGTCTATTTCGTGTTCGTCAAGCTTCGGGATTACAATTTCTCCTGGCTGCCAAAACTGGACAGAGCGTCGCCAGCACAGGGTTTAGAGAACCTGCACAAACTTGCGCTTGAGGCACCGAGCTTCGAAAACCGGCTCAGGCTGGCTCTTGCCCTTGAGGATGGAGCGCAGCATGCGCAAGCCCTGGTACTGTTCAAAGATCTGGCTCGCGAGGAGCCGCGAGTCCTCGAGGTTAAGCTGGGAATGGCGCGAGCGCTGGTTGGGCAAGGCGAGCCACGTGCGGCATTCCTCTACTTTGAACAGGTGCTCGAATCGGATCGTGGCTTTGCGAATTTTTCCGCGGCCCTTGAGTATGCCGACGCACTGTTTTGCGCCGACGAGCGCCAGGATGCCATCGATCTAGTACGCGCGCTGAGTGAACATACTCGCCGCCCCAACCATCGCCTCGCCCACGCACACTATCTGATTCAATCGGACGAGCCTGAGCGCGCACGCTCAGAACTCGGACGTTTGATTTCCGAAATAGAAGCTTTGCCCAAGGCCAAGCGCTCAAGGCTGGAGCGCTGGGAAATACGGGCGCGAGAGCTGCTCAGAGAACTCGATCTTCCGGCAGAAGCTACACCGAAAATTTGCGATAGCTGATCCGGCGCGGACGCGCCGCCACTTCTCCCAGCCTGCGCTTCCGATCTTCCTCGTAGGCGGCGTAGTTGCCTTCAAACCATTCAACGTGGCTTTCGCCTTCGAACGCCAGAATATGCGTCGCGATGCGATCCAGAAACCAGCGATCATGGCTGATCACCACCGCGCAGCCGGGGAAGCCCAAGAGCGCTGTTTCCAGGGCTTGCAGCGTATCCACATCCAGATCATTGGTGGGCTCATCTAGCAATAACAGATTACCACCGCTCTTCAAAACCTTGGCCAGATGGACGCGGTTTCTTTCGCCACCCGAGAGGCTCCCGACCTTCTTCTGTTGATCGCTGCCGCGAAAACCGAACCAACCGCAGTAAGCACGGGCTACGACTTCACGCTTGCCAAGCAAAATCTTTTCGTTGCCACCGGAGATCTCGTCGTAGACGCTGCGCTCCACCCCCAAGGCCTCTCGGCTTTGATCTACGTAGGAAGCCTGAACCGTGGGGCCCACCAAGAGCTCCCCAGCATCGGGCTGCTCTTGCTTGAGAATCATGCGAAACAGAGTCGTTTTCCCGGCGCCGTTGGGTCCAATCACGCCCACGATACCGCTTCTCGGTAAGCGAAAATTCAAACTATCGAACAGCAGCTTCTCGCCAAACGCCTTCTTCAGATTCACAGCATCCAGCACCTGATCGCCGAGGCGTGGCCCCGGGGGAATCGTGATTTCAGCGACGTCCGACACGCCGTCCGTAGAAGCAGCTAGAAGCTCTTCGTAGGCCGAGAGCCTGGCTTTGTTTTTTGCTTGGCGCGCACGTGGCGAAGCGCGCACCCACTCTAACTCTCGCTTAAGCTTGCGCGTGCGAGAGCTTTCCTGTTTTTCTTCGAGCGTTAGCCGAGCCGATTTTTGCTCCAACCAACCGGAATAGTTGCCTTTGAAGGGGTACCCGCGGCCGCGATCCAACTCCAAGATCCACTCCGCCACATCATCCAAGAAGTAGCGATCGTGGGTGACAGCCACCACGGTGCCCGGGAATTCTTTGAGAAAATGCTCCAACCAGGCGACGGATTCCGCATCCAGGTGGTTAGTGGGCTCGTCGAGCAAGAGCAAGTCGGGATTGGAAAGCAGTATCTGGCACAAAGCCACCCGCCTTCGTTCACCCCCCGAGAGGTGCGTCAGCTCTGCATCGGACGGCGGCAAACGTAGTGCTTCCATTGCCAAATCCACGCGCGAATCTAGATTCCACGCATCTGCGGCGTCGATCCGATCTTGCAGTGCGCCCTGAGCTTCCAACAGGCGATTCATCTCGGCGTCATCCACCGGTTCGCCCAGCTTCATGCTGAGCTCCTCGAACTCCGCCAACAGCGACTTGGTGGCGCTCACGGCGTCATCGACCGCTTCGCGCACCGTACGGAAATTCCCAAGGTCGGGCTCTTGCGCGAAGTACCCGATTTTGGTTCCAGGATGCGGCTTGGCTTCACCTATGAATTCCTTATCCACGCCCGCCATGATGCGCAAAAGGGAACTTTTCCCGGATCCGTTCGCACCGATCACGCCAATCTTCGCACCAGGGAAAAACGAGAGGTGGATGTTCTCAAGCACCCGCTTTTCAGGCGGGTGAACCTTGGTGACATCCTGCATGGTGAAGATAAATTCAGGCATGCACGCGCTCTTACCATCGAACGGTGCAGGTTGACTATCTGGGCCGAGAGCTCAGCCTACGTTCGCGCGAGGGCCCACCGGGCTGATCGTTGACGGAGACTCCTCGCCCTCTGTTTTTGCCCAGTCCACAGCAGCCGCCAAGATCAGCCGATTGCGTCCTGATCCCTTGGCCCGATAGAGCGCACTATCGGAGGCTTCGAGCAACTCCACTGCGGAGGCTCCCGGCCTCTGATCAGTACCTGCGGCGCCGATGCTCACCGTGCACGGAATATCATTGCCACCCACTCGAATGGGGCCTGCCGCGACGACGCGACGCAGCCTCTCGCCTACGATCGTTGCCAAGCGTGCGTCGCATTCGGGCAAGACGACCAGAAATTCCTCGCCACCCAACCTCCCGAGCTTATCGTACGACCGAATGCCTTGGCCGATTCTTTTCCCCACCTCAATCAAAACGGCATCACCCGCCGCGTGCCCATAGGTATCGTTCACACGCTTGAAGTGATCGATATCCGCGAACAGCACGCTCGTTGAGTGGTGACTCCTTGCGGCCCGGCTCAACTCAACATTCAGCACCTTCAGCAGCGCTCCGCGGTTTGCCATTCCGGTCAACGCATCATGGTTGGCTTCGAAGCGCAGCGCTTCGCGTGCCGTCAAGAGCTGCTCTTGCAAATCAATCACTCGGCTTCCGGCTCGCAAACGAACCTCCAGCTCTAGCGGGTCCGCAGGCTTCACCAAATAATCGTCCGCGCCCGCATCAAGACCCTGCACGACGTGCTTCTTGTCGTTACGCGCGGTGAGTAGAACCGTGTAGATGTAGGGCTCCTGGGACTCACTGCGGATCTGCCGTACGACGTCCAAACCATCGACGCGCGGCATCACCCAATCGAGCAGGGCAATGCGGATCTGCTTATCCTCTCTCAGACGATCCAAGGCTTCTTGCCCGTCCGTGGCAATCACCACCTGGTAGCCCCACTCCTCAAGCCAGCTCAGCACCATGGAGCGCGCAATGCGCTCATCATCCGCTAGGAGAATTTTTTGACCGCTTGGCTTGGGCATGGGTGGCGCTTAAGCCACCCCCAACCGCAGCGCGGCGGTAGGAATGGCATCCCTCCCCGACAAGTACGGTCCGCCGTGTCCAAACTTGAGCCATTTTTGGCTGACCTGGAGATTAAAGCCGTTTTCACTGCCTTCGGAGCGCAAAAGAAATGCGCTAGGGTCAGCGGGTCGTGTTTCGCACACTAACCGCATTGGTGCTCTTTTGGGGGCTGATCGCGTCCTACGCCTGGGCCTGGTTGCTGGGGAGGCTGTTTGGCAACACAGAACGCCGCATGGCCGCCACCCACGCCTCGGGTGCCGACCGCTTGACGCGTGGTTTTAGCTCGCTCGGCGGTGTGTTTATCAAAGTCGGACAAGTGCTCAGTGTGGTTGGCACTTTTTTGCCTAAGATCTACGCACAATCCCTGGAGACCCTCCAGGATAGGGCTCGACCTCGACCCTTCCGGGACGTGGAAGAACGGCTCGAAAAGGTGCTCGGACCCCAGCCCCTGCGCCACTTCAAGCACGTGGACCGCCGGCCCATTGCGGCCGCATCCCTCGCGCAAGTCCACCGAGCCATCACCCACGACGGGCGTGAACTTGCAATCAAGATTCTGTATCCCAACATCGAAGCATGGATTGCCTCCGATTTGTGGGTGATGCGTAGCGTGTTGCCGGTTGTTCGTTGGCTGTTTCCGATTGAGCATGCCGAACGCGTCCTCGATCAGCTCGAAATGATGCTTAAGAAGGAGACTGATTTTTCGCATGAACGCTCCAATTTAGAAAAACTGCGCGCCGTTTTCGCGGACCGGCCGGATGTGGTGGTCCCCGAGGTGGAAGCGGCTTTCACCGGCCCGGGAGTGCTGTGCATGAGCTTCGAACATGGCTTCAAGATCACTGACACCGAGGCGTTGGCTGGCCTCGGGATCTCAACGCAAGCGATCGGGGAGCGCATCGTTGAATGCTATTTCAAGATGCTCTTCGAGCACCGCCTCTTTCACGCTGATCCACACCCTGGGAATTTCTTGGTGCGGAAGAGCGAAACGGGATTTTGCTTGGTGATTCTTGATTATGGTGCAGTGGAAGAGCTCACCCTGCCGCTCGCCCAGGGCATGAAGGAAGTCTTGGAGGGAGCGCTTCGGCGCAACGACGAGGAAGTGCTTTCTGGCTTGGCCACCATGGGATTCGTGGCCGAAGGCGGTGACCGAGAACTTCTGCGCCGTGTGGGCAAGGAATACCTGCACATTTTAGCTGGAATGAACATCACCAACGCTTCGCACCTCAATCGCGAACACCTCGACCAACTGGGTGGCTACGAGGCCTTGCGCGGGAAACTTCGGGAAGTGATGCGCAATGTCCAATACCCGCCGGGATATTTTTACGTTGAGCGCACGCTCGTATTGCTGTTCGGGTTGGTCGGACGGCTGGCGCCCGAAAAAGGCCTCGTGGGGCTTGTGCTTCCGTACGCTACGCGTGTGATGGCCAAGGCCTACGCCTCTAAACGCCGCGCTACTCGAGGCTGAAGCGTGCGCGATGCTCGCTGACGAAGGCAACGTAATACTCAGACTCTTGATATCCTTCCAGCTCGCCCGCTTCGACCGCCGCTTCAAGCGCTCGCTTGACCTCACCGATCTTGCGTGAGGGCGGCAAACCAAACGCGCGCATCAACGCATCCCCCACCCCTTTGGGCAGTGGCGGCTCGTACGAATCTTGCTCAACCAGATAGTTAATCCGCTCGGACAGCTGGTGGATCATCGAGATGCCACGGCGCTTTTTTTCGGGTCGTTTGGTGGTGATGTCGGCCTGCGAAAGACACAACAAATCATCGAGATAAGGGCCGATTTCGCGCGTGAATCTGCGCACCGCGCTATCCGTCCAGCTGCCGTCGTATTGGCTCGCCCGCAGGTGGTGGAGCACTAAGAAATGAACCTCCGCCCGCAGACTTTCATCCGCGGCAAAGAGCTGCTCACGTCGCTCCATGCGTTCGAACATGCGTGCGCCCACCTCTGCATGGCCGAAGAAGTGCACTTCACCACTGGCTGAAATCGAACGGGTCTTCACTTTGCCGATGTCGTGGAACAGTGCGGCGTAGCGCACCTCCAACTTCCCTGCGCTTTGGGTCACCACTTGCTTGGTGTGTTTCCACACGTCTTTGTGGCGCCATTCGCCATCCCCAAAGCCCACCATCGCCTTCACTTCCGGCAGGAGCACGCCCAGCACGCCAGTGGCCAAGAGTGAATCGAGACCCTCATCGGCATGCGTTCCCAGGATGACGCGATCCAGGAGCCGACGTCGATCTAATGGAGCTAACGCCGACATGTCTTCCTTCGTCGTGAGCACCACGGGCCGATCGGCGACCCCCGTCTCAGCACACGCGACCGCCCGTTCGAGCGCTTGTATCGCTCGGTCAGGATTGGCGCTCGGCTCTTGGAACTCCTCAGGCATCATGGCGGCTTTCAAGTCGGGCACAGCGCCGCTCGCAATCCACGTGGAATGTGACCTCGCGCAACGAAAACGGGCGCCTCTCTAGCATAGCCCCCGGGAACAACGATGGAGGCTCTTACCCCCAGTCTGCGTTTCAGCACCGAAAGTGGGCGCCTCCGGGGTGGTCGCGATAGGCTCGTGGCGGATGTCACGACCGAGCGGAGAGCAGGGATCCGCGCTCCCCGACTGGGGGCGGCGTCTGGCGAGAATTCTGTGCGTGTTGTTCGCTCTGCTCGGGGCCACCCCACTGGCGTGCGAGTTCCTCTTTCGCTCCGAACCGATTCAAAAATGGGCGGCCGAAGAGACCACCCGTGCCCTGCGGGAACAGCTGGGCCTCTCGGCGCGCTACGAGGTACGGGTCAGCCTCCTGCCCCTCCGGCTCAAGCTCGAAAATCTGGTGGTGCCTGCCAACGATGGCGGTCCACCGGTGCTGAAGGCTCGTCTGCTCAGTGTCACACCCAAGATTTTTTCGTTACTAAGCGGGCGCTTCGACGCTGGCGACATTGCCATCAACGAGCCGACGGTGCGCGCCGTCGTGCGAAACAACCAACTCGCCAATCTGAGCTACCATCTTCCGTCGACCAAGAAAACCAACTCCGCGCCACTCAAACGGGCACCCTTTGCTTCGTTAGCACTCTCCGATGGTCGTATTTTTATCGACTTTGGCAGCTGGCAAGTTCTTACTGAAAGCGCCGACATCGATGTGTTTGCGGCTAGCGGCCCCGCCTTAGAGATCGCAGTCCGCACCACGATTAGCCACGTGAGCCATCAGCGCCCAAGCCAGACAGCCGAGCCCACTTTGGGACGCGAGACCCTCGCCCACGACGACGATGTCGTTTGCCAGTTGGACTTGCGTGCTGAAATTCGGCCGGATCACGCCTTGATCCGGCGTTTCGAGCTGCTAGCGCTCACGGACAGTGACGAAGCCCCGAACACCGAACCACGCTGTGATGCGAAGCGTGCCGCTGAAGACGCAGGCCGCATCAGCATCAAGCTTTCCCAGACCGAATACTCACATTTTGGCAACGACCAATTTCGTGTCTTCGGCACGGTTCAGGCGCGCACTCCAGTTAACATTGCCAAGCGCTACGTTCACCTGCCCAGAGCGGGCGGCTGGGTTAGCATTCTTGGCCTGATGCGCTTTGAGAGCGGCAACCGTTTGCCAGATTTCAAAGGCGTCTTCGAAGGCGGCCAGCTAGATTATGGCCCGGCACGCGTGGCGGAGCGCATTCATGCGGAGGTCGACTTACGTCAGGGCGTGATCCACATCCCGCGCACGCAGGTGACCTGGGGCAATGGGGAAAGTATTCTCACCAACGCGCGCATCGCCCCCTTTGAGGAACATGTGCCGCTCAGCGTCGAGCTCCTCGACGGAAAAGGTATGAATTTTCCCGGCTTGATGCGGGATATCGGCGTGACCCCGAATACCATCGTGCAGTGGGACCTCACCCGCACGCGGGTCGCCAATATTCGTGCAACACTCAGCCCCTTCAAATTGCACGGTGATTTCAGCGCCAATACCCACAACTTCGAGGTCTTCGACCGGGCTTTTCACGACCCAAAGCGCGCCCACATGATCGGCGTAAAAGCTGCCGACATTCGCAGTAATCTTTCCGTCGACCTCAAATCCTTCGACCTTCAGAACGTGAACGCGCGTTTTGGCAAAAGCGTACTCAACGCCAAGCTCGTGTCCATTGGTTACTCAAGCACACTCGGGATCCAGATGGCGGACGACACGCTCATCTCGCTCGAAGACATCAGCCCCATCACCAGTATTCCGATAGCCGGCAAGGCTCGCGTCCAGGTTTCGCTGGCAGGCGATCCGCAAAGGGTTCCCATTCTCGGAACGTTGGCTGTTAACTCCTTTTCGTTTGGCGGCTTTGAGTTCGGCGACATCTTGGAGTCTGACGTACGCTTCCTGCCCCTCAAGGTTGATTTCAGCAAGCTCAAAGGAAAGAAGGGCAACTCCTCCTTTTATATTCCAAGTGCGCGTTTGGATTTTGACACCCAAGCCACCTTGGTGGCGGATGCCAAACTCAGCACTCAAGCGCTCAATATCCGCGATTTTTTTGCAATGTTTCACTTCGACCAAGATCCGCGCTTTGACGGCGTTTCAGGCACTGCCAGCTTCGATGGCAAGCTGCACTACGTGCTCGGCGGGCCCGAAGATCGGTGCGGCGGGGGCCGCTTGATCGTGGAGGGTTCGACAGAAATCGCCAAGGCCAATCTATTTGAGGAACACTTCTCGGGCGGTGCCGCCAACTTTCGCTACGAGTGGTTCGATCCCGATGCGGGTCACCTCGGTGCCAATCTAGACGTTCCAAGCTTTCTCCTCAAAAAGGGAACGGGCACGCTCCTTGGAGATCTCAGGATGCGCCAAGGAGCGACCTTGGAGGGCAGCGTGGTGGGAACGCAAATCCCTCTCGCCCAGATCGATGCGATGAAATCGCTCGCACAACTCGCCCTCGGGCACGTGAACGGCGTCGGAAAAATCTCCGGCAGCCTCGATGAGCTGAAAGTGGACTCGACCGTCACCGTGAGCCAGGTGACCCTGGGAACCAAAACTCTGCCTGCTTCGGCGTTTTCGGTGAGGCTCCGCTCCACACCCTCGCGCGCCAAGCAGATCGGCAAAAGTCGCTGCGGAAATCCCATCACTTCACCGTTTTCCGAGAGCGAGTGGGCGGAAGATAAGCCGACCGGCACCATCAATCTCGCCGGACAACTCTTCGGCGGGCAGATCACTTTCGATGGACTCAAGCTGAGCCGCAAACAAGCTATGACCGTGAGCGGCGCACTCCTTCTGAAGCGCCTGGATCTGGCGCCTTGGGCGGAGCTTTCGCCCACACTCGGCAAGAGTGCGGCCGTCGAGGGGAACCTGAGCGCGCGCATTCTACTCGAGCATTTTTCGACCGAAAAACTGATAGCGTCCAGGGCCAGCATCGCACTTGAAGAGCTCAAATTGCGGCAGGGGCCATTCGCGGTCGAACTGGTTTCGTCCAGTGGCCCGCTGGAGCTCGAACGAGGCAAACTCAAGATTGCGCCACTCGCGGCACACGTGAGCAGTGCTTCGGGAGCGAATGGGGTGCTCGATGTGAGCGGCAGCGTGAGCGAACTCGGTGCAAGCCCCGTCGTCGACCTTGCCGTACGATTGCGCCCCACCGAGCTCCGCGCACTCGCGGCTCTCCTGCCGCAGGCCGAGAACGTGAAGGGAACGCTCGTCGGTGCCGTGCGCCTGTTTGGCCCTTGGCAATCCCTCGCTTACCAGGGAAATCTAGAGGTAAAGAATGGCTCGCTCAGCCTCGGTGGACTGCCAACGCCGATCAGCGACGTGAATCTGGAACTTGCCGTGAAGCCAGATGAGGTACGGGTGGTTCGCGGTGGGGCCAAACTCGGCGGAGGCAGCCTGGTGCTCTCGGGGGGCAGCGAGATCATTTCAGGATCTTTGAAGCACGGTCGGCTCGACGTCAAAGCGAGTAACGTGAGCCTGCCATTGCAGCCAGGAATTCGCGGCACCTTTGATGCCGCGCTGGGCTTTGCTTTCGACGGTGAGACCTTCGACGAAGGCAACGCTCTGCCTAAGATCGTGGGCACACTCGATCTCACGTCCTTCGAGTATACCCGCGCCGTGAGCATGACCGCAGACATCGAATCTCTGGCCCACCGCACCAATCGCACAGAGTTCGACGGCTACGACCCTGCGGATGACGTGTTAGAGCTGGACATCCTGGTGCGCGCCAAAGCCCCGATCATGCTGCGCAACAATTTGATCGACGCGCAAGTTCTGGTCGACCCGGGCGGGCTCAATCTCACCGGCACCAACCAACGCTTCGGTATGCGGGGCGGGCTCACACTCAAGCCGGGCGGTCGGATCTTACTGCGGCGCAATGAATTCGAGATCCGACAAGGCAGCGTGCGGTTCGACAACCCCACCCGGATTTCGCCGCAAGTTGACGTCACCGCCGTTACAGATTATCGCCGCTACGCCGAAGAGACCACTCCGACTCAGAAGGAAGCCGGGCCAGATGCCGGTGCCAGCACCAAGGAGGGACGTTGGGCGATTGCGCTCCACGCCCATGGTGACGCGGAGCGCCTGAAGATTGACCTTTCAAGCGAGCCGGCGCTAAGCCAAGACGACATCTTCCTGTTGCTCACGGTGGGGCTGACGCGCGCGGAGCTCGACCAGGCGCGTTCGGCGAGTATCGGGGAAGGCATGGCGCTGGAGGCACTCGGCAGCATCACAGGTGCAGACCGAGCCGTTGCGGATGCGGTGCCGGTGGTCGATGAATTTCGCTTTGGTTCCGCGTACTCTTCGCGCACCGGGCGCTCGGAGCCCACCGTCACGATCGGCAAACGCCTCGCCGATCGGATCCGCGCCAACGTGACCAGTGGGCTTTCCGAATCGCGAGAGGTGCGCTCCAACGTTGAGTGGAAAGTTACCCCCCAGGTGAGCCTCGAAGGCTCTTACGATAACGTGAATGACATCTCTAGCTCCTCACTCGGGAACCTGGGAGCCGACATCCGCTGGCGTCTCGAGTTCCAGTAGGCGAGGCGATTGCCCGGGCTCAGATGCCCGACTAGGCTGCGCGCAATGAACGTTCGGTTGTTAAAGGAATTGCGCTTCGAAGCTGCCCATCGCTTGCCCCTGGTTCCCGAGGGTCACAAATGCGCTCGCTTGCACGGTCACAGCTTTAAAGTCGAGATCGCCGTGGAGGGCCCTGTGAATCCGAAAACGGGCTGGCTGATCGATTTTGGCGATCTCGACGCGATCTGGGCTCCGATTCACGACCAGCTCGACCACCACTACTTGAATGAGGTGGAGGGCCTTGAAAACCCCACCAGCGAAGTGCTGGCAATTTGGCTGTGGAACCGTTTGAAGCCCGTGTTGCCGGAGCTCACCCGTGTGATCCTCCACGAAACCTGCGACGCCCGTTGCGAGTACGAAGGGCACTGAGCCCTTGTGCTATCGTGCGCGGAATGTCTGCTGATGTCGCACGGGGTCTGCTGTCTGGGGCCCCAGCGCTTCGGTACGTGACCGGCTGGCGCCAGCCTTTTGCCCCAGATTCCTGCCCTTGGCACGTGCACCCCTCGATAGAAATTGTGTTTCATCCCTCGTCGAGAGGTGTCTCGTCCCTCCGAGATGGTTCTAACATCGCGTTCGAAGCGGGGAGCGCCATGCTCTACCCAGCCGGGCTTGAACACATTCAGGCGAATGACGCCGCCGGCGAGGATTGGTGCGTTCACGCGATCGCAACCACTTCATCCTTTGTCTTGCCTCAGTGTTTGCACCTTGAAAACCTGCAGGATCCACACCTGATCTCAGAAATCGAAGATTTGACGCACCCGGCGCCCATCATCGACAATCTTGATCAAGCAGCCTTCGATCATCGTGTCACCGCCCTACTGATCCGGCTCTTGAAATCTGGGGCGTCGCAAGCTGATGCAGCGGAGGATGCGGCTCACGCTTACTGTCGCAAAGCCGTCACCTTTATCCACTCGCACTACCAGCAAATTGGCCAGCTTACGGACGTGGCCGAACATGTGGGGGTCAGCTACCACCACCTGCGCCACTGCTTCGCCCGCATCCAAAAGCAAAGCCTTAGCAACTACGTGACTTGGGTGAGACTCGAGCGCGCGAAGGCCATGCTGAGCCACAGTCAGCTCCCTTTAACCGAAATCGCTCACGCTACCGGCTTCGCTAACGAACGCTATTTTTCCACGTGTTTTCGCAAAGCCACGGGGTCTGCGCCAGGTGCGTATCGCTTCCGAATGAAGCGAGCGGGGGAGCTGCCGCCGGAAGCATTGGCCACGAAGAACTCTCGCTCACCGAGGACGAACTCTCGCTCACCGAGGACCGAATTCGCCCTGCAGTTCCGCGACGGTGGGTTCTCCTTGTCCCTCAGCGGAGATAGTAAGCATGCTTACTATCTCCGTCGCCTTGAAAATGGCGCCCGCACGCGTCCAAAGCCAAATTTGGAAACTATCCCCAAATATTGGGAAAGATTTCCCGCACCTTCGTTGCTAACCTGCGCCCAACAAATGACGCTTCCGGACTGAAACAGATCATTCCCAACGGGAAACGAACGCCCGGGGGGACTGGTCTGTTTCAGTCCTGAAATGAAAACAAGAACTTGTCGGTTCAATTACTAATTGTCCATCGCCTCAGCTCGCGCCGAGCGCTGCCAGTATTTCGTCGGCGGCGCGGAGTCCCTCGGCGGCGCCACCTTCCATGAAGCCTTGATAATCGAGCGAGGTGTGCTCGCCCGCAAAAAAACAATTACCCTGCCGGACACGTTCATAGCCCGCGAATCTGGCGTACTGCCCAGGCTTCCAAAACGAATACGACAACTTTAGATTATCATCGAGGTGCGGGAGCGAACTCGTTGCAAAACCGGAAAAAGCAGCTGTTGCACCCGGAAACACCGGCTCAACCCGGCCTAGGAACGCCCGTGCGTCAAGCAACACGCCCGCACTCTTAGCGGTGCCCCAGGCGATCGGCGTGCTCATTTCGGAAGCCATCGTGCCACCGGTGAAGTTCACCAAAATCCCGCATTTTCCAGGCTGATCACGCGTGGCGTCCCAGGTGAGCTGGTAGCCTGTACCCGCAAAAGAACCTCCGTTTGCGACATGCGGCCAAACTCCCTGACCTTGCCAAATTCTCTCACTGAATTGCAGCTGAAGCTTGCCATTTCGCCCACAACCTTGCTCGCGGATCGCGACCAACTTCCTAGCATCAAAACCCGCACGAGAGAGAGCCAGCGTGCGAAGGACCGAAAACGGCAAGCTGAGCAGTACGATATCGGCGATTACTTCCAGCGTCTGCGTACCCGTTTGAAACGTTAACAAGAGAGAGCCAGCTGGGCGTTGGTAGAGCGCTTTCAAACGACACCCGGTGCGCACGACGTCGGCACCCAGCTCGGTCGCGATGGCCTTTGGCAAGCGTTGATTGCCACCCTGAATATGAAAGCGCTCATCCGACTCGCCAAAGATACGAAAGCTCTTCTCGTTGGCGCTCAGCATATAAATGAGATTGAGCGCACTTTGCTCGCGACAATCAGCGCCATATTCGGTGGAGTAAGCCACATTCAAGAGCTGCCCGATGGCTGAGCGATTACCCCCCGGCACGCGCGATTCAATCCAACTCTCCACGCTCAGCTTGTCGAGCTCCACACCGGCAGGCGTGTGCTCGGCGAACGTCATCGGATACTTTGCGGCCGCGGCATCGGCCTGAAGCGCCGGCAGAAATGCCAAGAAATCCCGCAAAGCATCGGCCTCGGGATAGTATTGCCCGTTGAAAAAATACGTATCTTTTGCGCTCAGCGGCTCCATCTTGTGCAAATCGTTGACCTGCAACTGAAAACGCCTGGCAAGCCCCAACATGGTCTGATGACTCGAATCAATCAGCTCGCCACCCCACTCGCTGGTTTGCCCGTCTTGCCAATATCCTGAGTTTGAAAAGATTCTCCCACCCGTTCTCCCACTCGCCTCGTACACGGTGGCCTGCACACCTCTATCCTTGAGCCGGAGCGCTGCGCTGAGCCCGGCAATCCCCGCACCTACGATCACGATCCTCGCCTTCGCTGCATTCAATGGGGGCCGCGCGGTGCCCGAATGAACACAACCGCCAACTCCCCCGCTGACTCCGAGCGCACCCGCGAGCAGGTTGCGGCGTGACACACGCGGCGTTAACCTGGAAGCGCTGCCGCCCCGCTCCGACTGCGCGGCAACTTGAGCTAAGCGGCAGAGCCTTCCTAGAAGTGGAGTACGCGACATGGCGTTTTTGGTTGTTTGCTCATTCACTTATCCTTAAAAAACCTGTGAAGCCCTGCTAGAGTCGCAATTTCTGTGGGGTGGTACGGCGGGCGAGGTGTGATCCCAGTGCCGGCATCGCCGCCCTTCTGCTGAAGGACGCGTGCGCACGCCGACAGGCAGTTCTTGCCTTGGCACCAGCCCGTCCCGAACCCACTGTAGCGCTTGAGCGACTCGATATCTCGATACCCAAGCTCGATGGCGTGCTCAAGGTCGTGCAGCGTCACATCTTCACACCGACAGACCATAACTTTCATGCTGTCGCCTTATTGATCGCAAAACCAGGTTGGCCCATGGGATTTGCCGGCGCCGTACTCAATTCCGCACACTCCTGGCAGCGTCAAGCTCTCTGCAAAATTAACGACCAACGGGCTGTCCCACTCACGCGGCCCATCAAAGCGTGCGCGAATCACACCCTCGGTGTCGATGAACCACGTTTCCGGGTAAAGCTTCGTTCCGTACTTTTCACGCACCACCTCGCCTTCAGGATCGAGCAAGACTTCAAAGCTGGGATTTTCGCCTAACACTCCCTTGAGGGTTGCCTGCGCATCCTCCAAACTCTCATCCGTACTGATGGTGATGAGCGCGAGATCTTTGCGGCCGGAGACTGACTTAGCCAAGCGAGCCAACGCCGGCATTTCTTCCATGCACGGCTTGCAGGTCTTGGTCCAAAAATTGAGGATCACCACGCGACCTCGATAACTTGAGAGCTTCACGCGTTTGCCGCCGAGGGCGTTGAGTTCAAAATCAGGGGCCGTGCGATTGAGCCCCGCGTAGCTCGGCTTGAGGGCACAGAGCGGCGTGCACACGCGACGCGCTTCGCCGTCCTGCGCCGCGGCTCCAAACGAGAAAACAGCGGCTACCGCCAACACCAAAAAGCCCACCTGGGCCAGTGCAACTCTCTTCATCATGAGGCTTCTAGCATCGCCGAGCCCCGGCACCAATCCGATCCAGGCGAACCGAGGACGGCGACTATTCCATTGCGTGGGGCGGACGCCCAAGCAGCCTAGTAGACAACAGCTCACCTAACTGCTCGCACATCAGCACCTCAACCAGACGCTCCTTATCGAGCCGTTCTTTTTCATCCCGGTACTGAAACTCAATGCCCATCCCCGCGGGATTCGCGGGCGTTGCGTCATCCTCGGACGTTGTCCAAATCACCTTGCCGAGCAGACGCAGCGGCTCTTCGAGCCCTGGGATCCCAAGCGCAAATACGAACTCTGTCTCAACCGGCAGCGGCTTGGTGGTCGCTACAAAGGTACCGCCACGCGAGATATTCTTGGTGTAATCGGCGAAGAACGTGTTGAGCCGACGATACTCAACCTTGAGCTCAATGGGCGCGCGCTCTTTGTCGCGGTGTTCGGAGGACGCGTCTTCTGAACCCATGTCAGCCAGATTCAGGGTAATGGCGCTCCGCAGAAGTTACAATCCCGGCAAAAACCCCAGGTATGTGGGCCAACGGGGCGGAGGTCGTGCTATCAGGCGGCCGTGCGCGACCCCTATGAAGTCCTGGGCGTGAGCCGGGCTGCCAGCGATGCCGAGATCAAAGCCGCTTTTCGCAAGTTGGCAATGCAGCACCATCCCGATAAGAATCCAAACTCACCCGACGCACACGACCGCTTCACGGAGATCAACCAAGCCCACCAAATCCTGAGCGATGCACAAAAGCGCGCGGCCTTTGATCGGTACGGTGAGAGCGCCTTTGACCGAAGCCGTGGCCAGGGCTTCGATTTCGCCGGCCTGGATTCAATATTTGGAGATCTGCTTGGCGCATTTGGCTTCCGTGGCGGGGACCGCGGTGAGCTTAAGAAGACGCTCTCCATCGGCTTCGAGGAAGCTGCACGTGGTTGCCAAAAGGAGTTAACCTACGAGCGCATTGATCTTTGTGGGGATTGCAACGGCCGCGGGGGTACAAAAGACAGCAGTTTTGATAGCTGCTCGGCGTGCGGGGGGCGGGGCAAAGTGCGTCTTCAGCAGGGTGTGCTCCCGCTGGCGCTTGAGCGGACTTGTGGCAGGTGCCGCGGCAGAGGCACGATTCCAAGCCAAGTCTGCACCACCTGCCGAGGGCTGGGGCTTTCGAAGCGCTCGAGCAGCATCGAGGTGAGCATTCCTGCCGGAATTGAACACCAAGCGAGTCGCCGCGTGAGCCGAGGTGGCAATCGCATCTCCACCACCGAAGAAGCGGGTGATCTGGAGCTGTGCATCGAGGTCGGCCAGCACTCCTATTATCGGCGGAGCGGCGACGACGTGATCTGCTCGGTGCCGATCACGTTTGCGCAAGCCGCGCTTGGAGGACAGCTCGATGTGCCCACGCTGTGGGGCAAGGTGAAGCTTAAAATCCCGGCTTCCACGCAGCCGGGTAGCGTGCTGCGCGTGCGCGGGCACGGCTTGGATCGGCGACTCCGCGGCGGGCGAGGCGATCAGTTGGTTGAGGTCCGTCTCGAAGTGCCAACACGGCTCACCCCCCGGGCCCAACAATTGTTGGAAGAGCTCGGGCGTGAGCTTGGCGAGGATGTGCAGCCTCAGCACAAACGATTTATGGATCGTGTGCGGGACCTGCTCGGCTAATCCGTCGCAGGCGAACACTGACTCTCCGCTCGCCTCGCACCACGTTGTGAGCTAAGAGGAAAATCTCACGAAAGAGCGAATTCACCATGGAAATTCATCGTATTGGAATGCTAGGCGCGGGGAACATGGCGGGTGCATTGATCCGAGGCCTTTTGGCCTCCAAGTCAAGGACGCCCGAACAGATTGCTGCGAGCGATGTCCAGCCGGAGCGTTTGGCGGCACTGAAGAAGCAATATGGCATCCAAACGTTTGCCCGCAACGCAGAGCTCGTGCAGTGGGCAGACATGCTCGTTCTTGCTGTTAAGCCACAGATTATCGATCGCGTGTTGGGCGAAATTAGTTCCACGTTGCCGAAGACCACACTGCTCGTTTCTATCGCCGCTGGTATCCCGATTTCGATGATTGAAGAGCGCGTCGCCGCTGGCCTCCCCGTGGTGCGTGCCATGCCGAATACGGCGGCGATTGCGCTGGCCGGAGCGACCGGCATTGCGCCTGGCACCCATGCCAAAAGTGAGCACATCGAAGCAGCCAAGGCGCTGTTTGACGCCGTCGGACGCACGGTGGTGCTCGATGAGTCTTTGATCGATGCGGTCACCGGCCTTTCGGGCAGCGGCCCTGCTTATGTGATGCTGATCATTGACGCACTGGCGGACGGTGGCGTGCGCGTGGGACTGCATCGCGACACAGCGCTCTTGCTGGCAGCGCAGACTGTGTATGGCTCGGCGAAGCTGCAGCTGGAGACCGGCGAGCATCCCGGCAGGCTGAAAGATATGGTCACCAGCCCTGGGGGGACGGCAATTGCCGGCCTGCACACCCTGGAGTCTGGCGGGCTTCGCCGAACGCTGATTGACGCCGTCTCGTCGGCCACGGAGCGGGCCAGCCAGCTTGGCGAGCAGCTGCTGGCCAAGCACAAGAAACCGTAAAAAGTGTCCGCGCAAAGGGGCCGGGGGGGGGACAGCCTCGCTCTACGCGGACCCCGCATTGCTAGCAGCGGTCCCAAGAAATTGCAAAGCCTGATCGAGGGTTAACCCTAGCTCTGTGAAATGTTTTTTTGGCACCCCCTGCGAAACGCCGCTGTTTCGCTGGTTTTGGCGCCAAGCCCGGCTAGGCACTACCCTCAGGGCGATGCGGCAGCCCACTGATGCGGCCAAAGTTGAAGCGTTCATGGCGGCGCTAGGACGCAAGGCCTCGGGACCTGGGCGGGTCTACTTCACGGGTGGGGCGAGTGCGGTGCTCGTGGGCTGGCGCAACTCGACCGCCGACATTGATCTGAAGTTGGACCCAGAACCTGCTGGCGCGTTCGAGGCTTTGGCACAGCTCAAGGATGAACTTGACATCAACATAGAACTTGCGGCGCCTGACCAATTCGTCCCGCCGCTGAAAGCATGGCAGGAACGTTCGCAGTTCATTGGTGTCCGAGGTGCGGTCGAGTATTTCCATTACGATTTTCTGAGCCAAGCTCTTTCGAAATTGGAGCGCGGCCACAATCGGGACCTTGAGGATGTCCGACAAATGCTGCTTCTGAACCTGACCTCGACGCACGAACTTGAAAACGGGTTTGCGGCGATGGAAGCGGCCCTCATTCGGTATCCTGCTGTTGACGCGCGAGCGTTCCGAGCGAAAGTGGAGGCATTCGTTGGCGCGCAGCGTTGAGTGGGATGATTTGCCAGGCGCTGATCTGGTCGGCAAAGGCCTCCGCGATGCGGAGCTTGGCGACATCACTCCAGAGTCACTGCTTCTTGAAGTCGGCAAGACGCGCCTCGAAGCTTGCGGCATTGTCGTTCCGCCGCAGCCATTCTGCCAGGAAGACGCAGAATTGAGACTCTATCGCCTGCTTGGGACGCTCGAAGCGAGCGACACTTATTCAGCCTATCGCTCACTGCTTCGGCGGTTCATCAGCTTCGAAGCTGGATTGGAAAGACGTTGGTTCGGTCAGTCTGCGGCGGCGAGCCCCAATTTTTCGGCGGCTACCAACACCTCGGCGTCTGTCACGTCAAGGTGAGTGACGGCCCTCAAGGTACTTTCGTTGATGGCGTTGATGAGCACTCCGAGTGTACGGAGCTGCGCCGAGATAGCCGAAGCACGGCCTGCAGCGACGCCAATATTGACGATGTTCGTTTCAACCTTGTCGACGTCGATCATCACGCCGGGCAAGCGGCTCGCGTGCTTTGCAAAGGCCTTTGCCGCTCGGTGATCGTCGGCCAGACGCTCTCGGTTGTGTTCCAACGCAAAGAGCGCACCAGCTGCCAAGATCCCAGCTTGACGCATGCCGCCACCTAGCATCTTGCGACGTCGACGTGCTTCGCGCAGTACCTCTCTCGGGCCAGCTAGCGCCGATCCGACAGGCGCACCGAGGCCCTTGGAGAAACACACCGATACGGTGTCAAACGGCTCTGCAAACGCTTGCACCGAAACGCCGCTCGCGATGCTCGCGTTCCATAGGCGCGCGCCATCGAGATGCGCGCGGAGGCCAGCCGCATGCGCCACCCCCGCGATTTCCTGGCAGTTTTCCAGGGAAAACAGCCGACCCCCGGATCGATTGTGCGTGTTCTCAACCGCCACCAAGGCTGTACGCGGAGAGTAATCGTGAACCGGGCGAATCGCAGCCTTCACGTCGCTGGCATTGAACAGCCCACCTTCGCCAACGAAGGACATCTGCACGCCGGAGAGCGCTGCGGCGGCGCCTGTTTCGTAAACGGCCAGGTGCGCTTCGCGGCCCACGATGACCTCATCCCCCGGGCGCGTCTGTACCCACAGCGCTAACTGATTGGCCATCGTCCCGGAGGGCACAAACAGCGCGGCCTCTTTGCCTAACAGGCTGGCCACACGACCTTCCAATTCCGCAAGCGTGGGATCCTCCCCGTACACATCATCCCCCACCTGAGCCTGCGCCATGGCCTCCCGCATCTGGGCTGAAGGCTGGGTGACGGTGTCTGAACGCAAATCGATGAATCCCATAGCATGAACCTGTTATTGCGTCAGGGCGCCGCTGTGCCGGCTGGCTCGCAAGAAAAGCCCCAGCGCAAGCCTTGCCGTCGGTCGGTCACCACGAGCGGCACCCCCAGATTATCGCGGATCGGTTGAGCACGCAGCGTCACGCTATTGTCCGCGCGCGCGGCCAGGGCCTGCAAGCAAACTCCATCTTCGCGCAGCACCAGGCGCGTCTCGGGCAAGCTCACACGGAGTTCTGACGCGCCGCCTAAAAATTCAAAATGAGGCAAAAGCTCGGGGTGACCCTGCAGAAGCCATCCGTCCTCTTCGTACTTACAGCTTCTCGGCGTTGTGGCTAACTCCCGCGCTGAGCGCCAGGTCGGCTCCAAGAGCTGGCCCGCCTCGAGATCGATCGGATACACGAACCAGGCGCCATTCTCCGCACGCGCCCAGACGCCTAGAAGATCTCCCGCCAGATTGCGGACCAACCTCGGGAAAAGCCGCGGTTGCGCGCGGTCTAGAGGAACACGCAGCCGCTCCTGCAAGACTCCCCCGTTCACCTCGAACACGAGAAGCTCGCGGGTGCTCACCGACGCGAC
>JBBSBI010000079.1:0-21654 GCA_038251425.1 Polyangiales bacterium | reverse complement strand
GTGGATGCACCAAAGTGATTCCCACACGCTCGCGCTCACTTCGGTGAGCTATAACCCAACAACGGGTGAGATCTACGACGCGGACGTAGAAATCAACTCCGCCAAACGCCCGATTGCCGAGGATCCCAACATCGGCATTGATCTCGAATCGATCGTGACGCACGAGGCTGGACATTTCTTGGGGCTCTCACATTCTGAGAAACCGGAGGCGACGATGTTTGCGAGCTACTCGCCCGGCACCATGGACACCCCTCCCTTCATGCGCGACCTTGCCGAGGACGATGTGCTCGCCATCTGCGAAGCCTATCCTGCGGGCCGCCCAGTCACCTCGCAAAGCTGTGACCCCAGGCGTGGCTTTACCAAACAGTGCTCGGAAGAACAGAGTACGGGGGGCTGCAGCTGTCACATCGCCAGCCCTGAAGCCAAAGGCATGCCCTCCAAGCGCCAAGCATTGCCCATCACCACTTCAGGCTTCGCCCTGATTGGCGCAGCCCTGGCGCTCTGGGTTCGCCGTCGGCGCCGGAACTAAGCGCTCACGCGGGGCGGCTCAGGCCGAAGGCCCGCGCTCTCAATGAGCGAGCGATCATCTTCCTCCCCAGGATTTGAGGTGGTCAGCAGCTTATCGCCGTAGAAGATACTGTTGGCGCCGGCAAACAAGCACAGGAGCTGCGCTTCGCGGCCGAGATCGGTGCGGCCGGCACTCAAACGCACCTTACTTTCAGGCATCAAGAGCCGTGCGGTGGCGATCATGCGAACGAGCTCCGTGGGATCCAGCGGGGGCACCGCAGCCAATGGTGTGCCTTCCACACGCACCAGCGTATTCACCGGAACACTTTCCGGATGGGGACTTAAAGACGACAATTCCACGAGCAGTGCGCAGCGATCTTCCACCGTTTCACCCATGCCGATGATGCCACCTGAGCACACGGTGATGCCGGCCTGGCGCACATTGCGGAGCGTGGCGAGCCGATCGTCGAAGCTGCGGGTGCTGATGATCGACTTGTAGTGGCGACGCGACGTGTCGAGGTTGTGATTGTAGGCATCGAGGCCCGCGGCCTTTAAGCGCACTGCCTGAGCTTCATTCAACATCCCCAGCGTCACGCACGCTTCTAGGCCCATGCCTTTCACGCCGCGCACCATCTCGAGCACGCGATCAAAGGCTGCGCCCTCCTTCACCTCACGCCAGGCGGCCCCCATACAAAACCGTGTGGCACCCTGTTCTTTGGCCCGTGTCGCGGCGCTGAGCACAGCCTGCACGTCGAGCATTTTTTCAGGGACAACCTCCGTCTCGTATTTCGAGGACTGAGGACAATACGAGCAGTCCTCGGGGCAGCCTCCCGTCTTCACGCTCAGCAGGGTGCACAACTGCACTTCATCCTTCGGATGGAAGCGGACATGCACTGCCCGGGCGCGGTCGAGCAGCTCAAAAAGCGGCAACTCGTAAATTGCGCGGGTTTCGGCGACGGTCCAATCGTGGCGAACTTCGGTCATCGCGGGCACGTTTACCTCGCCCTAGGCCGAAGCGTCCAAAAAAAACCGTGTCGGGCATTGCCTGGAGGTATTGCGCGCCAGGCGGCCACTGCGCTAAGAGGCTTTGCCCGCCGGTTTTAAGCCTGTGGGGACGGCCAAACCGGCCGTTGTCCGGGTAGCTCAGTCGGTAGAGCAGAGGATTGAAAATCCTCGTGTCGGCGGTTCAATTCCGTCCCTGGACACTAGAGTTGGCGGGAATTCTGGGGACCCGTGTTACCCTCCCGCCTATGAAAATTGTGGTCGATTTTGACTTGTGCGTCAGCAACGCCCGCTGCGTCAGGGCCTGTCCAGAGGTCTTCGAGGTTCGAGAAGATGGCTTCCTGTATATCCTCAACGAGGATCCGCCCGAGACAATCCGTGGCAAGCTGGAGCAGGCCGTGAGCGACTGCCCCACGCACGCGATCACACTCGAAGGTTAACAACAAATGGCCCTGGTTAATGACTTTGAAGCCGCGCAAGTTCGAGTGAAGCAGCTCAAGCTAACTCCAGCACCGAACGAGTTGCTCAATCTTTACGCTTTGTACAAGCAAGCCAGCGTTGGCGATGTTTCGGGTGCTCGGCCCGGCATGCTCGATTTCAAGGGGCGCGCCAAGTTTGACGCATGGGCCGAGAAGAAGGGGCTGACGAAAGAGGCCTGCATGCAAGCCTATCTTGAGTTCGTCAGTGAGCTTGAGCGACGCTACGCCGTCTGAGTGATCGTTATCGCGCCGTGCGCACCGCATCCACGAAGGCTTTGGCCTTCTCCGTGAGTACTTCATAGCGCCCAGAGGCGATGGCCGCAGGGTCCATGAGCGCGCTCCCGACGCCAACAGCAACGGCCCCAGCGCGAATCCAATCGCCAACGTTATCGAGCTGCACGCCACCCGTCGGCATCAGCTTAATGTGCGGCAAAGGGCCCTTGATGTCTTTGAAAAAAGCAGGACCCAGCGAGGTGGCTGGGAAAACTTTGACGACATCAGCGCCAGCCTCCCAAGCTGCGTAAATCTCTGTAGGCGTGAAACAACCGGGCATGCAGGCCACATCTTGCTCCCCGCAATATTTTACGATGCTCGCTTTAAAGATGGGCGAGACGATGAATTTAGCACCCGCTTTCACCACCCGTTTGGCGGTCTTCACGTCGCACACGGTGCCAGCGCCGAACATCACCTCTTTGGGTAGCTTCGGTGCCAGCTTGGAAATAATTTCGACCGCTCCCGGTACGGACATTGTTACTTCCAACGTCGTCACGCCGCCTTTGAGCAAGGCTTCGACGATCGGCTCAACTTTTGTCGCATCACCGATGCGCACGATCGCAACGATACCGCTCTCTTCAACCGCTCGCGTAACCCGAGCCCGATTGCTCAATTTTGCCGATTCACTGTTCTTCATTGATTCACACCGCTTGCCAAGAAACCACCATCCACCGCCAAGACCGCGCCGTTCACATAGCTCGCCGATTCAGACGCGAGAAAGATCGCGGCGCCACCCAGCTCTTCCAACTGACCGAATCGCCCGAGCGGCGTGCGCAGCTTAAACTCCCGACCGCGCTCCGTGCTGTCGAGGAGCGCAGCATTCAACGGGGTTCGAAAGACACCCGGAGCAATCGCATTCACGTTCACTCCGCGAGCACCCCATTCGACCGCGAGCGACTGGGTGAGCGAGGCGACAGCCGCCTTACTCGCGCAGTACGCGGCCACCTGATAGAGCGCCACAAAGCTCGACAATGACGCAATATTGATAATCCGGCCATAACCTTGTTCCAACATGTGCCGACCAAACACCTGGCACGCACGCAGCGTGCCCGTCACGTTGGTGTCCATGATATCCGCCCAGATCTTCTCTTCCATCTCGGCTGTCGGCACCTTTTGAGTCTTGCCTGCACAGTTGACCAAGATATCGACCTTTCCAAACGCCTGCTGAGTGGCAGCGAGTAGCTGCTCAAGCGTTGCCCGGTCCGTCACGTCGCTTGCAACGCGCAGTGTTTTGGCTCCGCGCGCGGTGAGCTCGTCGGCTGTTTGGTTGACCTGCTCTTGGCGCCGCGAGCTGGCCACCACGTTGGCTCCCGCATCGGCAAAGGCTAGAGAAATCACGCGACCAATGCCGCTGGTGCCGCCGATCACTACGGCAGTTCGGTTTTCAAGGCTCAGACCTGCATACGCCATGTCTCACTGTCTCCTTCGGGACGACTCGTAGAACACTTCGCCCCCTTACTCCAGGGCATTTCCAGGGTATTATTCGGCTATTTTTGTGGTTTGGCGGAGCGTTTCTAACTTTTCAAGCACAGCACGGGCATTCAACGTGCGTTTGAAAACATAGAGCGCCGCACCTTCCTGCAGTTTTGCGACTTCGGCACTCACACGCAGCTTTTCGTTGACCGCGAACAGCAGTTTGACGCCAAGGCCTCTCTCGACCAACTCCAAGCGTCGAAAGACCGCGTCACGGCTCCAATAGCCCATCACTTCAAAGAACACCCGCTCCTTCGATGCGACGTGCGTGAACGCAAGATCCGGGACGCACACCCCGACGCCCTTGAGCTGAAGCACTTGCGGAACCCGATCCACCTTCCATCCGCCGTCAAGCTTCAGAAATGCGGCCACAAACGCGCTGAGTTCGCTATCTTCCTCCACAGCGTCAGCGAAAGCTTCTGACTTGTCCTTGCGAATGCTGAACGTCAAAGGTTCGCGTTTTGCGCCCCAACGCACCTCGGCCAAAAGCTCCAAGCCATCGCACGCGAGGAACACTGGCAAGCTCACGGCCAGGGCCAGGCCATACTTCGTCACCGACTCAAACAGACTATAAGGCCCATCGATCGATACCTGATATCCGCCCTCACAAGGCTCCACTTCAAACAGCAGCCTCCGAAATTTGAGTTTCTGAAATACGTGCCGATAGAGCGCTGGATCCTTGCACTTGATCCGTGCGACCACACGCACCGCGCGCAGCAAAACAGCTTGCTGCTGGGCTAAATTATAGCCTGCCAGGACCAGCGTCGCCTCAACTTGGGGCGCGTGCTTCAGCCTTTCAGCGCCTCTTAGGTCGGCAAACAACGCTCCATCCACTTGCTCGGCAGAGAGCCCTGCCCCCTCAGCGATCTCTGCCAAGATCGGTGTTCGTTCAAAATTGCCGCGCCGGCGCCGTTCGGTCGCCAGGCGAAAAGCCTGCGCTCGCAGTGACGCACTCTGCTCGGCGTTGTCCGACGAAAAATCACAGCGATCTTCCACCAGCTTCAGTAATCCTAAGGCTAATTTTCGGTCGCGCGCACCCGCCGCGACATCGCGCCATCGTGTTTCCACTTCTTCGCGCGCATCACCCACACTCGCACGTGCAATGCTCAGGAACTCCTCCGTGAGCAATAGCGCTTCACTTTGTTGCTCCGGCGTGAGCTTCATGAGCAAAAGCTCAGATTTCTTTCGTCGTGAACGTACGAGGTCAACCGTCAGCATAGCGTTTACGCGTTGTACGCGAGATGATCCCGGCGGCGTTCGCTGGTGAAGCCCTCGCCCGTATTTTGCGAGACCAACTCATACAAAATGGCGCGTTTATCGCCTTTCTTTCGCAGTATCCGGCCGAGCCGCTGGACGTGCTCGCGCACCGAACCGCTGCCGCTCATCACGATAGCGACGCTGGCATCCGGCACATCCACGCCCTCGTTGAGCACTTTGGAAGTGACGATAGCGTCGTACGTACCGTTCGAAAAAAGCTGTAGGATCTCACTGCGCTCTTTGGTCTTGGTTTGATGGGTGATCACCGGTATCAAATAATCTCGGGCGATCTTGTAAGCGGTGCGATTGTCGTGCGTGAAGATCAGGGTCTGGTCGCCCGCATGAACGCGCAACAAGTGCTGCAGATATTCGAGCTTCGCAGGCGAGGCTGTGGCTAGCTCGCGCTGCCGTCGGTACGCTTGCATGGCGCGGCGCCCCTCTTGGGAGCGCGCCGAACGCATGATGAAGTCATTCCAATCACTCGGCTGTCGCAGTGTGATGCCCGCGGAACGTAGAAATTGAGTATAAATCGCACGTTCGGACTCATATTCGGCGCGTTCAGTATCGCTCAAGTGCAAGAGCACCCGCTCGGTATCGTACTCTGCGAGATAGCTACCCGAAAGCTCCGTGATGGCTTTTTCGTACACAATCGGGCCCACCAGCTGAGCGAGCAGCCCCTCTCTTCCATCTTGGCGCTCGGGGGTCGCCGTTAATCCTAAGCGGTAAGGGGCGAGACACAACCTGGCTGCCAAGGAATACGTCGGCCCAGGCAGATGGTGGCACTCATCAAAAATGATCATGCCAAAACGCGCCCCTAAATGATCCATATGGATGGCAGCCGAATCATACGTGGACACCGTAAGATTCTGGATGTCGTGCTCACCACCGCCCAAGACCCCGATCGGAACCCCAAACGTGAGACGAAGGCTATCGTACCATTGGCGCACTAAATCGAGCGTGGGCGCGACAATCAACGTGCTGCGCTGCTTATCGAGAATCGCCATGCAGCCCATGTGGCTCTTGCCCGAACCCGTGGGAAGCACCACCACGCCTCTGCCCTGCGCCCGCTTCCAAGCTCTCAGCGCTTCCACTTGAAAAGGCCGAGCCTCGCGCTCAACCAGCGGAGCCAGCTCAAGCTTGGCGTAGGCTCGCGCTTGATCCGTGAGCGGCACCTTGGCGGCCGTGAATGCGAGAACGATGTCTGCGTAAGCCTGCGCGGGCGCCCGAAAGCACACGGTGCGTGGATCCCACTGGCAGCTGAACGGAAGGCTCAGCCCCTGCCCTTCACTCTGGGAGATTTCCCCCAAGACCAAAGTCCCAGCATCAAAACGCAACCACGCCATCTTCGCTTACCGAAAGAGCCCCAGCGCGCCGTCGCCCGTGCCTTGCCCACCCCACAGCTCCAAGGGCACATGCCACACCAGCTCCCCAATGTACGTCCCACGACGCTCCGACATCTGAATCAGCGTACTGGTGCAATTGCCTATCTTGAGCAAGCAAACCCGGGGAACCGGCGCGCAAACCAAACTCTTGGCCAATTGAAAACCGAACCCTCCGTGCCCCACGATCAATACTGTGTCCTCGGCAGCACGATGCCGGTTGATAAGCGGCCCGCGTACTCGCTCCACGCGCGCTTGCACGGCTTCGTACGCCTCGCCGCCGAACTCCCCGTAGTCCGCCAGGCTCTCGATTCCACGAGCCAGGAACTCAGGCGCAGCCTGCTCAATCTCTGAGCGCTTCAAGCCTTCGAGCCGCCCAAAGGAAATCTCCTGAAGATCATCAAGCAGCGACCATTCTGGAAGATTCATCCCGGCGGAGATCAGCTCAGCTGTTTGCCTGGCACGGCGAAGTGGGGAGACGTAGGCTGCGTTAAACTTAACCCCAAGACTAGCCAAGACTCCACCAAGCGCGCGCGCTTGTTCCTCACCACGCTCGGTTAACGGATAATCGAGCTGCCCCTGCAGCCTATCCTCCGCATTCCCGACGCTCTCACCGTGACGCACTAAGAGCAGTTTCATGCGGCCGCGACTTTACCCGTTTTTGCGGCGGAGGCACGGTAACTCTTCGGCCAAAGCTCGGACTTTGAGTCCCGGCACGAGGAGGTTACAAACAGCGAAACGCCCCCAAGCCAAAGGCTTAGAGGCGTTTTCTTCTTGCTGACGAACTTAGTTGTTGCCTGCTGCGCCGCCGTTACCAGCTTCGCCTGCTGCGCCGCCGCCGCCTGCTGCGCCGCCGGTTGCTGTGCCGCCGGTTGCTGTGCCGCCGGTTGCTGTGCCGCCGGTTGCTGTGCCGCCAGTTGCTGTGCCGCCGGTTGCTGTGCCGCCGGTTGCTGTGCCGCCGGTTGCTGCGCCGCCAGTTGCTGCGCCGCCGGTTGTTGTTACTCCGCCGCCGGTTGCTGCTTTGCCGCCGGTTGCTGCTTTGCCGCCAGTGCCTGCCGCGGGGGTGCCGCTGTCGTCACCGCAACCAACCACCATTGAAGTCGCGCCGAGCGCAACTACTGCCAAAAGAGAGATCATTTTTTTCATTGGATTAAGCTCCTCCATTCCCTGTTAGTTAAGCTTTGGGCTACTTGCCTGCCGCCTCCTGCACGCTCCATGCCTTAGTAAGGCTGGAGCGTCAAGGATTGGAATAATGTTGGGGTTTACTGTTGCTACCCTGGGCTCGTGTTCAGCTAGCGAACGTGAGAACCAGGATCGCGGTGTCATATGACGCACCTTTTCGGGATGAGATGCATAAGACACAGCAAAAAAGTAGCAACACCTCGAATACGCGAACATGGGGCACGTCGCAACCCTATTGCGTGAGTCACTCTAAAGACTAATCAAGTCTGAATCTAGATTCCTCGATTGCGCTCCGAGATACCTGATTTTTCGGCAATGCCGACTCCTGGGCCGATTGCCTGCGCGCCGAAACGCTCATTGATGGCATCGAGTGCTCGACCTAAAGCCTCCCCCGGCTCCTGTCCGAAGAGACCGAGCTGTTCGCTCGAAACAGGAAGCAAATTGGACATGCTCACGCCGAGCAAACGAATGGGCTCAGTGATATTGGCGCTGCGCCAGAGGTCCTGAGCGACGCGAGCAATGACGCCCGCATCGCAGGTCGCTGGCTCGACCGAGCGGCTGCGCGTCAGCAGCGGATACACGGGTTCCTTCTGCCAACTCGCTCTGCCCTCCCGTTGCCCCCGCATGCGAGACAACTTGATCTTCACCGAAATTGTCTTGCCTCGGTAACCGCTCTGCCTGAGGCGCTGCGCCACGCGGTGCGCATGCGCGGTCAAGGTATCGAACACCGTCTGGGCGTCGGAGACATCCACGCCGAACGTATTCTCTTCGCCAATTGATTTAGGCTCACGCGCTGGTTCGACACTGCGCACATCTTCGCCCCGAGCCAACTGCTGAAGGAGCGGCGCCCGATTGCCGAGCGCCTTCCGGAGCGCGTACGCATCGTACCCAGCAAGTTCAGAAAAAGTACCAATCCCGAGCTGACGCAACTCTTCTCCGAGCGCCGGCCCCACTCCCCAAAGACGGCGTACAGGTAAGGGATCCAACAACCAGTTCACGGCGGCACGCGGAACCACCAACAGGCCGTCCGGTTTCGAGAGCGTGCAGGCGATCTTGGCGACCAGCTTATTCGGGGCGACCCCGACCGAGACTCTGAGCGAAACGGCCGCGAAGATTCGCGCTTTAAGTCGCTGCGCCAACGCCAGCGGCCCACCAAACAGCCGTACCGAACCTGAAATATCGAGAAAGGCCTCGTCCAGCGCAAGCGGTTCGATGAGTGGCGTGAATTCGGCGAAGACGGCTGCAACCTGGGCTGACACTTCGCTGTAGCGAGCCATGTTCGGGCTGACGAACACCGCGTGCGGGCACAACTCACGCGCCTGGAAACCAGGCATCGCGGAACGCACACCAAACTTTCGCGCCTCATAGGAGGCTGCTGCCACAACGCCGCGCCTACCTAGGCCCCCAACCACCACCGGCCGCCCAAGGTACTCAGGGTGATCGCGTTGCTCGACGGACGCATAGAAAGCATCCATGTCCGCATGCAAGATCCAACGCTCCAGTTCACCTTCTTGCATGCGTCGTCACGTTTCCCAGATTGAAACTCCGGCTTCTTAGGGCGGGCCAGCCTAGCGGGATCTGTCCAAAGTACTCGCCCAGAGAGCTCGCCATGCTGGACATCGAGGCTGGGGACCGCGAGGCTGAAAAGTTCCGTCGGCGGCGAATCCGCCGCTAGGCCCCCACTCAGGCGTTGTTTCGCTGGCTGGTCGAGCATTCCCGACCTAGCATGCGCGGCTTGTTCGCTACGGAAGAAGGATGGTCTGCGTGAGTGCTTTGAAGCCTGGTGTTGAAAGTTTTCTTGGTCGCTTTTTACAGAGTTCGCTGGATAAGAATTGGCGCACGCCGATAGATTTTATTCGGCACTTTGGGCCGACTGAGCTCATCGCAGCCTTGGCGGACGCACCGGAGGTTCGATCACACTTGCTGGTGGAAGCCGCGGGCGTGCATGCGCGCATCGCGACCAAGAAATCTCCAGAGTCGGCAACCGAAGACTTGCAAATCGCGCTCGACGAAGGTGTCGCCACCCCGGAGATGATCGTCTCGCTCTTTCCTTCTGACGATCAAGCCCGCTTCCTCCCTCGCGCCAAGGCCTGGACCTATCTCACCGAGCAACCGTTCTGGTCTGATGGGCGGCCTGATTCGGTCTCGCGCGTGACCTTCGTCGTGACGACGGCGGTTGAAGAAGGTTTACTGACCCTTGAGCAGGTGCTCCAGAGCCTTAATCTCGACGCACTGGTTGACGTGCTGCCTCCGCCCGAGTTGCGGACGATCATGCGCTATAGCTTGGACCTTGGGCGACGCGGAAAGTCCGTCACAGACCTGGGGCTTTTGGAGCTACTCTCGATGGAGAAGCTGTTCGGCTTTTCGTCGGTCGCGCGCTTGTGGCAAGAGTTGATGGTTGAGCTCGTCGCAACGCCGTGCGGATTGGTGGACGCACCAGGTGCGGGGCGAGGTCCGGAGCCGTCTTCTCCGGCGGAAAAGACCAAAAAAGGGCGGAGCGAGGGTAGTGCAACGCAGTCAGAGAAAGCCGCCAGTGCTAAGCCTGAGGGGGCTGCAGTGCTCAGCGCCGAAGCGAAAGGGGCTCCTGCAACCGATGCCGATTTCCAAGCTGCTTCCCCAAGCTTTGACGATCTCTTTGAAGAGATTGGAGCTGAGGACGAGTTTCACGAACTGAAAGGGAGCGCGGAAACGAGTGAAGCCGAACAGACGCTTGAATCGCCCCCTCCGTCTGGCGACATCTCGCGCAGTGAAGCTGCGGGGACGGAGCCTGAAGCCGCACCGCGATCTGCCCTGGAGGTGCAGAGCCGCGAGCGGGCTACAGAACGTCTCCGGAGTCTAGAAAGACTGCCTCCCAACTGGGATTCCCTGCCGACGCCCGTGCTCCTTTCGGTTGATTCGATGTACGCCGAGCTGGTGGTGGCGTCCGATGACGAAGCACGTGAGGAAATCATCCGGGATTCCTTCCCGAACGAGGCACTGCTTCGAACAGCGCTGTTGGCCGTGATCGAACTCTTAGATCCCACCATCAATACCAACGACGCGATCATCGCGGAGGCCGACGTGGATTCGCTGATCAAACTCGTAGTGTTTGAGGAACGCTTGCGCTTCGAGCAAGCGGGAGTTGGAAGGTCTGGCACGCCGTCCCGACGGGTCTCCGCGCCGCCGCCCCTGCCATCGACCCCACCCCAGGGAGACACCGCCTCCCGTCGTTCCGCCCCCCCGCCGCTCCCCCGCCCTGGCACCCTGGGAGGCGCCGCGGCACTCAAGAAGGCTCGCTAACGGTTTGGGGGGCCCTGAGTCATTCCTTGGAAAACAGACTTGTGGATCCTCACGGCGCGTTGTAGGTAGCGCCCACGTTTGACGGGCGGCGCCAAGTTGGTGCGGTTCGACGGCGCACCGGGTGCCTTTTCCCGGATTTAGCTGATGTGGCGGAATTGGCAGACGCACTGGCTTCAGGTGCCAGCGGCCGCAAGGTCGTGTCCGTTCGAGTCGGACCATCAGCACTGCTTGGCTCGGGGGAGCAGAAAGAGCGGGAAGCAGAAACGAAGGAGGAACGAGTTGGCAGAGGAGGCTGGGCTTGCTACCGGGGTGCGATGAGCAGCGCCGCTGATCGGGTTCGTCTTAACCAGGTTGTTTCCTTCCACTACGTCGTGAGCCTTTCGAGCGGCAAGGAAGTTGATCGCACAGGCGAGCGCCCAATGTCCTATTTGCATGGACACGGGGGTATCATCCCAGGACTCGAGATTGAGATGGAGGGCAAGGCCACGGGCGATAAATTCGAGATCGCAGTGCCGGCGCGTGATGCGTACGGAGAACTCCTCAAGAATTCCACCAAGACATACCCCAAGGATTCGTTTCCCAAAGAGGTCGCGGTTGGAATGCAGTTCGCTGTCGAAGCGCAGGGTGGGCAAACGGTGCCGGTTTGGATTCGCGAAGTGAAGAAGGACCGAGTGGTCGTCGATCGAAATCATCCGTTGGCCGGCAAAAACCTCAACTTCTCGGTTGAAATCGTCGAAGTTCGGGCAGCGACCGCCGAAGAGTTAGCCCACGGCCACGCCCACTCGCCACACGAACACCATCATTGAGCGTGCGATTGAACGATCACCCGTCTGACGCCCTGCCCTTCCCAACGAAAGCTAGATTTCCGAGTTCCAACTGGTTAATGCTAGGGGCCCATGCGACCCCAGCTACTTGCTCTCCTCGGCTCTTTGGCGATAACAGCGTGCGTGACGGATCGCACGCCAGCCAAGGGTCAAGAAGGACGCGCCGGGGCAGTGGAGTATCTGTGTTTTTCCGAAGCTTCCGCCGAGAAAGTTGCAGCGCGCGCTAATGCGGCAGCTCGGCGAGGCTGGCAAATGGTTGCGTCCGCAGGTTCGGAAGCCCCCATTTGGTGCTTCAAGCGAATTCCTGACTAAGAGCTATCCCAAGACGCCCATCCGCTGCCGGAGTGAAATAGCGGTATCGCTGATCCAGAAACACATGAGATCGGAAGCGAGCGCCATACCCCGGGCCACCTGTGCTTCGGGTAAACCTGAAAGATCCCCTTCGGTACGTCTCAGATAATCGATGGCCTCGGGCAAATCATTTGCCAAAAGGAGCGCGCCGCGCGCCCCCGCTACCGTTACCGAATCCACCCAACTTGCTACGTCCGGTGCAGGAGACCTCGAATAGAGGCGTGCCGAATCCTCAAGCGCGCGCCGTTTGCCCCAGGACACAGCCTTGTGGATTTTTTTCGCCTGTGCGTTGAGAAACTCCTCACCGGCCACCCCTGTTGCGAAGTTCGGGTCCGCGTTGCGTGCCGCAGAGGCCAGGTAAACCTCTATTTCCTGCGGCGAAAGCTTTCCAACCAACGGAACTCGTCGGGCAACGTTAATCAGAACTCGCCCCAGTGCGAACGCACGAGCCGGCTCACTCAACTCGGCGAAGGACCCGGGCACCACAATGCTCACCGGATCAGAAAATTCAAGCGTAACACCGCCGGTATACTGCGGTGCGAGGTAAAGCTCGAACTCCCCCGCCTGCAGAACATCCGCGATGCGCTCCGCCAGTGCGCGAATGGGATGCCCGGATCGGCTACCCAAGCGCTCCTTGGAGCCAACGCCAAACTTCCCTAGATCGGCAGGAAAGACCTTGGGGAGGGCCTCGACCGCAGCGCTCGCCAAAAGCAGCGCAGGAGCCTCCGCGCCAAATCGATCCAGTGCCCCGAGCACGTTAGCATCCAGGGAGCCCGAAGCTCCACCCGCAGGCCCAGCATTTCGAGCGCCCAAGCTCGCCACTTCTAAATCATTGGCTACTCCGAGAATCAGGAGCGGCGCCATCGCCAGGACAGATTCTGCGTTGCGCTGCGCACCGGCAAAACACTCGGCTAAGTGCCGCCAAGTGCCCCCGTCGAAAGCATCCAGATCAAGAAGCGAGCGATATTCGGTGATCGCGCGATCCAACTGCTGCTGTTGCTTCAAGCGATTCGCCAGTTCGCTGCGAAGGTCCTTATTGGTTGGATCCTGGTTAAGCCCACGCTCGAGTGCCAAGAGAGCCTGATCGGGTTGGCGCATTTCGTCAGCCAAAACCCGAGCCAGCTCAAGCAACGCTGGGGTCGCTGCTTGGGCAGCTGGCGCGGACTCCAGGAAAACGATAAGTGCCTGCACGTAGCGTGACCATCCAGATTTATCCGGCCCCTTCTGCGAGCCAGCTAGGAGCTCCTTGAATGCCGCTGCTACTTCTCCCTCCGTGCCAACGAGCGCCAAGGCTTGTTCGAAATAGCCCAATGCCGCTTCCACATCTCCGCGTTTCCGTTCCACTCCGCCCAAAAGAGTGAGCACCTCCGCGCGGAGCGCCGCATCAGCACTCTGAGCCAACAAGCGTTCACCTGTCTCTTTGGCTTCATCCGTGCGGCCAGAGCTAACCTGAAGCAATAGCAATAGCCGCAGCGCTGCACGATTCTGCGGTTCGATTTTGAGCACCGCTTGCACGCACGGGAGCGCCCTCCCAGGCTCGTCAGTATGCCCAAACAGAATCTCCCCTTTTTTTAACTGGGCGGACACGAGCAACGCCCCACGCGGCAGCGCGCGCAGCAGCTCGTCTAACCTTGCCACCGCTTCACCCCACTGGAGATCCCGGGCATAGAACTCCGCAAGGCTGAACAACGCCTCCAGATTTTTCGGTGAAGCTTTGATGACTCTTTTGAGGGCCGTTATCGCGCCCCCAGTGTCTGCTTGATGATCGGCTAAGAGGTGGGCAACTCTGAGCCAAAGTCCGCCGGCGCTCTCAGGATCCCTTTCCGCGCGTGCTGCAGCGGTGAGCGCTACAATCAGCGCCTCGATGGCACCCAGCTCCAGCATCAGGTGAGTCAGACTTACGGCCACGGCTTCATTGCTCGGGTGCAATTCAAGCGCCCTTTGGAGCGCTCGCACGGCCCCCTCCGGATCGCGACGCGCTTGGCGAACTCGCGACGCTTCCAAGAGCAGCAACGCTGCCGCGCCTGAGTCTTGAATGACGCGCGCCTCACCTTCGGCAGCTTCTTCAAGCAAGCTCGGATCCCCTGAGCGCTCAGCCAAGCGACTCATCCCTCGGGCGGCCGCAAAATCAATGGGGGCCTTCAGGAGCGCTGCACGATAGAAGTTGAGCGCGGTGGCATCGCCGTGAGCTTCGAGCGATTCCCCGAGGCGAGTGTAGTGGAGCGCCATCTCACACGGGTCCCCCGTCCGGTTCAGCAGCTGGGCGTCAACCTGAGCAAGAAGCTGCTGATCGCCCTGTTTGATGGCCAAACGTTCGAGTGAAAGCAACGCCTCGAGATCGGTTGGTTGCCGTTCCAAAATTGCTAAATAGGTATCCCGTGTTTGCTCCGTGGCGCTCGCAAAGCGTATTTCCTGCGTGCGGGCAAGCTCGCGGAGAGCCGCCCAGCTGGTGCCTGCATCTTCGCTCACTTCGGCCAGTTTTGCTTGAACCTGAACCAAGCCTTCCCACTGCGCAAGCTCGTTGTACAGGCCTTCGAGACCCAACAGCGCACCCAGATGCTCCGGAGCCAGCGCCAAGATGCTTTCGAGCACGGCGACCGCGCGCCGCGGCTCCTTCAGCTCATCACGCAAGACACTCGCTGCCCTCAAACGCGCGACGATGCTAAGGCTCACGTCACTCGTGTCGGCAGCTTCCAGTTCTAGCACCTCAACAAGTCGCTTGTGGTCGCCCGACTGCGCAAGAAGCCGGCGCCTTCCCTCGCGGGCGGGGCCAAAACTAGGCTCCGCACCCAACGCCTGTTCATAGGCTCCGAGCGCCCGATCGGCTCGCCCGAGTCGATTTTCGAAAAGGTCGCCCAAGCTGGCAGCAATGCGTGCCCGTCCCATCGAGTCCGTTGTAGCGCTTAGCCCAAGCTCCAAAAGCCGAACCAACTCGGGCCACTGCCCAAGCTCGTTGAGCTTGCGCCGGAGGGACCGGTGCGCAGCCTGATTGAACGGATCCATCTCAACCGCCGCTCGAAAACTCCCCACCGCTTCCGCTTCACGACCCGGCAAACGCTCAAGAACCTCCGCAATCTTGTGCAGCAGCATGGCCGCCTTCGGCCCCTTCGCTGTCGCTTTGAGTTCAGAGCGATAGACGGTCATCAGATCGTCCCAGCGCCCGAGGCGCTGGTAAAGCCTTCCAAGACTCACGAGAGTAGGCAAATAACCAGCATCCAGCTCAAGCACACTCTGCAGGAGTTCTTGCGCTGCCACATCGTCTTGCAGATGGGCCTCGGCCACCTCAGCCGCGCGCTGCAACAACTGCATCTTCACGGGCTTGTCGGTGACCATTGCGGCTTCCGTTTGGAGCGCCTGCAGGAGCTCTTTGAAGCGCCCACCCCTTTCTGCCGCCCTCTGCACAGCGTGCAACGCCCCCATGTGCTTGGCATCGAGGCCTAAAATGCGTTGGTACGAATGAACGGCCTGCGCCGACTCGGAAAGCGCGTCCTCATGCAGCCTGCCGATCTTAAAGAGGTAGGTGATGCGAGTTTCGTTGTCGTTCGCGCCTTCGACGGCGCGTTCATAGAGCTCAATGAGATCTCTAAATTTCCCGGACCCCGAATAGAGACGCCCGAGTGCCTTAAACGAGGCCTGGTAGCCCGGAACAATGACGAGCGCCCGAGCGTGATACTCTTCAGCTCGCTTTGTATCCGAAAGCTGGCCCTCGCAGATGTCACCGACGCGTGCGTAACATTGGGCGCGGCGCAGAGGCTCTCCGCTCACCTCTGCTTCCCCAAGCAGAATATCGATGAGAGGCAGCCACTGCTGCTTGAGCTCGTACAGGCCTGTGAGCGCCGCGAGCACCGGACGATAACCTGCGTCGAGAGCAAGCGCCCGCAAATAATAGCCGACAGCCCGCTCGGCAGCCCCGAGCTTTGTTTCGCAGATCTGCCCAATTCTTTCGAGCAAAACCACGCGTTCTTCGGATCCGGACGCGAGCACCTCAATGCGCTCAAGAGCCCCAATCAGATCCTCGTAGCGTTGGTGCAATTCAAAGAGCGTCGACAGGCGTTCAAGCGTTGTGAGGTCCGAAGGGGCTTCCGCGTGGGCACGCTGAAGCGCATTCAGCGCTGCCTCGTGGTTGCCCAACCTTCCGAAGTGGATATCAGCAATCTGGAGCAAGGTGAGTGCGCGAGCTTCTGCCCTCCCTAGCTGCAGGACTTCTTGTTCTAAGGTCAGCACGAGATCATGAAACTGCCCCTGGGCGTAATGCAGACGCTTCAGCGCCTCAAGCGCTCCGGGAGCCCGCGCATCTAGCTGAAAAGCAGCTCGGTATAACTCCGTGGCGCGCACCCGATCCGCCCTGCGCGTCTCCGCAAGGCGCGCCCGTTCGGCAATCATTGCGGCGCGATAGCGAGTATCTTGGGTAACAGCTGTCGCGAGTTCCTCGTAGGTCTTATCGAGCGCATCCCACGCCTCAGCCTGCGTGTCCGCACGCTCCACGGCCTTCAGAAAACGCGAATCCATCACATCGAGCTTTGATGCAGCCTGATACACTGCGCGAGCTTCCCGCTTTTGGCCCATTTGGTCCTCAAGCAACTGCCCTTTCTGGTAGAGCAACACCGCCTTGTGCTGTGGATCGGAAGTGAGGCGGATCTCTTCGTCGAATAGTGGGAACGCTTGCTGGTATTGCTTGAGCAGAGTGAGCGTCCGCCGTGCACCGATTAACGTCGGAATATTTTCCGGCAGCAAGCTCCGGGCTTGTTGGTAGTGTCCGGCGGCCTTAGCCGTCTCCCCGAGGGGGGATTCATACAAGCGCCCCAGCTCAAAATGCAGGCGCGCAGCACGAACTTTCTCGGGATTCTTGGCGAGCTGAGCTAAGCACACCGCGATCACCCCCTCAGCCTGGCTCTTCAGAAGCTCCAAAGTTGCAGGTGCGGTGGCGCGTGCCCGGGCGTGAGCAAAACGCCCTGCGGCCTCGCGCGCTGAGATCTCTGAGGCCTCTAGCACTCCTGAGGGTGGACCTAGCGGGCCCACCGCTTGGGCACGCTCAAGCGCATCCAAAGGTTTGTTGACCGGTGACGTTGGCGCTGATGCGGCCGCCGCTTGCGGAGCACTCGCTTGCGGAGCACTCACCCCAGGTTTGGAGCGTTGAGGCGGCGGCGGCGGCGGAATGGACGAAACCCGACGCAGACTCGACGTCACCTCCGGCGGCGGAAGATCGACCGGGATCTCCACTGGCAGCGGCGCAAGCTCGACGGGAAGGACCGCCGGGGCCACTTGGGCTGCAACCGGTGCGCTGGAACGCACAGGGGGCGGCGGAGGCCGAGAAGGCTGGGACGCGCCGGACAGCTCTCCTCGGCGGGGGGGCGGGGGGGGCGGTGGTGGCAAGCTGGACTTCGGCTTGACTAGCCTCCCATGCGGCGACGGCGGCGGCGCTTTGGATGCCGAGGGCAATGGGGGAAGAGGTACAGGCGCCTGATTTTCTGTATCGGATACGTCGTCGGCCATTTTTCGCTCAATCCTCCCTCCAACTCTAGGCGAAATCCGGGCTCCGATAAACCAGCCCCAGTGCTGCCAGCGCAACATCCCCCCCCCAGCCAAATCTCTGCCCCCCTGTGGTGGAGCGTGCTATCAACCGCCGCCGTGTTAAGCCCCGCTGATCTCCTCATTTTTAGAGACGTCCGGCTCTTCGACCCTGCCCACGGGACCGACGAGGTCGGTGACCTGGTTATTGAACAGGGCGTCATCACGCGCGCCGGAAAAAACGCTGCTGCTGAATTGATCCAGGCAGAGCGTGCCCAGGTGATTGCTGGTGATGGGCGCTGGCTGCTCCCCGCCTTCGTCGATCTTCACGCTCACCTCCGCGAGCCTGGCTACGAATACAAGGAAGACATCACCTCAGGCCTCCAGGCAGCAGCTGCTGGAGGCTATGCACACGTCTGCGTGATGCCCAACACACGCCCGGTGAATGATACCCGAGCCGTCACTGAAATGATGTTGCGGCGCGCAGCTGAAATCGGCGGTCCGCGTTTGCACCCGATCGGCGCCATCACCGTTGGGCAGGCTGGCAAACAGCTCACTGAAATGGCGGAATTGAAGGAAGCCGGAATTGTCGCCGTCAGCGATGATGGCGTGTGCGTGACCTCCAGCGCCGTGATGCGGAAGGCCCTTGAATATTCCAAGAATTTTGATCTCCTAGTGATCCAGCACGCCGAGGACCATGAGTTAACGGCGGGCGCCGATATGCATGAGGGCGCCGTGAGCGCTCAGCTTGGTCTGCGTGGCTGGCCAAGAATTGCCGAAGACGTGATTGTGGCTCGCGATGTGTTGCTGGCGGAGTACGTCAAGGCTCGGTATCACGTGGCACACATCTCAACCCACGGAGCGCTTAGAATCGTGCGAGAGGCTAAAAGCCGGGGGATTCAGGTGACGTGCGAAGTCACGCCGCACCATCTATTGCTCACGGACAAGGCCCTGCTTGGCTATGACACCGCCTGCAAAGTGAACCCTCCGTTGCGGGAAAGCGAAGATGTGGATGCTCTGCGTGAAGCACTATCGGATGGCACGATCGATGCCATCGCGACCGATCACGCCCCGCACTCATCACTCGAGAAAGATTGCGAGTTCTCCGCGGCCTCCCCGGGTCTTATCGGGCTTGAGCTGGCTTTTCCCTTGATGCTCGGCCTGGTGCGCGACCGCCACTTCACGCTTGCACGCCTGGTGGAAGCACTCTCGACGCGTCCAGCACGCGTCATTGGCCTCGCGCCGCCTTCCCTCAAGCCCGGCAGCCCCGCCAACGTGACACTCGTCGATCCCGAGACACGCTTTATTGTTGATTCCAGTTTTCTCAAGAGCAAAAGCCGCAACACCCCATTTCTCAGAAAGGAGCTAACCGGACGCGTGCTGATGACGGTCGCCCAAGGCGCCGTTGCCCACCACCTCCGCTAGGCAAAGAAGCACCCATGAAGCGACAACGCGCCTACCTGGCTTTAGCCGATGGAACCGTATTTGAGGGGTTAGCCTGCGGCGCTCAAGGCTCAGCCTTGGGTGAAGCCGTCTTCACGACTGGCATGACAGGCTACCAAGAAGTACTGACCGATCCTTCATATGCGGGCCAGCTGGTGGCGATGACGGCCCCGCAGATCGGCAACACAGGTATCAACGCCGAAGATTCCGAGAGCGTGAACGGCCAACCCCAAGTTGCCGGGTTCATCATGCGTGATCTGAGCCCCATCGTCTCGAACTGGCGCTCCGTGGAAACGCTGGAACATTACCTCGATCGCCACAATATTGTCGCGATCACTTCTGTGGATACGCGGCGCCTCACCCGTTACCTCCGGGACCACGGCAGCCAAAATGCCTGCATTGGCACAGAAAATTCAGACACGCTCGTCGACCGCGCACGCTCGGCGCCCAGTATGGAAGGGCTCGATCTTGTAGCCAGGGTAACGCCTAAGGAGGCCTATAGCTTCAACGAGTCCCGGGGCGTTTGGGGCGCGCCCTTTGAAATCGGCGAAACAGCCTCCGTGGCCACCACTGCCCGGCACCGCGTTGTGGCTTTAGATTTTGGTATGAAGCGCAACATACTGCGCTCGCTGGTCGACGCCGGTTGTGACGTAACGGTAGTGCCAGCAGGAACGAGCGCAACCGATATCCTGGCTCGAAATCCCGATGGCATATTTCTGTCGAATGGCCCAGGTGATCCAGCCGCCGTGGGCTATGCGATTCGCACCATTCAAGATTTACTGGGTAAGAAGCCCATTTTTGGGATCTGCCTGGGACACCAACTGCTCAGCCTTGCGCTCGGTGCCAAGACGTACAAGCTCAAGTTTGGCCACCGCGGCGTCAATCAGCCAGTGAAAGATCTGAAAACGGGCAGAGTGGAGATCACAAGCCAAAACCACGGTTTCGTGGTGGATGTGGAGTCACTCGCGGGGATCGCCAAAAGCACGCACGTTCACTTGAACGACGGCACGAGCGAAGGCTTGGAAGCTCCCGAAGCCCGTGCGTTCAGCGTGCAATACCACCCCGAGGCCGCTGCTGGGCCGCACGACGCACTCTATCTTTTTCGGCGTTTCACCCAGGCAATGAGCGTCTAGATCTCAGTATGGCCCCCACCCTCTCCACTCGCCGAAAAACAGGCTCAAACACGCTTGGAACCCGGGCTGGCAAGGTCCATTTTGTCAGCCTCGGTTGCCCTAAAAACCGAGTCGACACCGAAGTGATGCTCGGCGTTGCCGAAGGCTCAGGCTACAATCAAGTGAGTGCGCCTGAAGACGCCGAAGTGATCGTCATCAATACCTGTGGCTTCATCGATGCCGCCAAGGAAGAGAGCATCCAAACCATCCTGGAGCTCGCCAAACTCAAGGCTTCGGGGAGCTGCAAAAAACTGGTGGTGACAGGCTGCCTGAGTCAACGCTACCCCGAGGAGTTGGCCGAGGGCATGCCCGAGGTGGACCATTTTCTAGGCTCCAGCGACATGCTGCGCCTGAAGGATGTGCTCGGCGGCACGGCGCCGCGGCTGTTCGTGGGCAGGCCTCAAGATTGGGTCGTGAGCGCGCAGGATCCGCGAACACTCAGTACACGCGGTGCTAGCGCTTACTTGAAGTTAGCCGAAGGCTGCAATCGCAGCTGCTCCTTCTGCGTGATCCCCCAGCTGCGAGGCAAACAGCGCTCTCGTACAGTTGCTGACGTGGTGCAGGAAGCGACCCAACTCGTTCAACGCGGGGTGCGTGAGCTCAATTTGGTCTCGCAAGACACGGTGGCCTACGGCCGCGACCTCAAGAATGGCACGAATCTCGCCGATGCAGTGCGACAGATCGCCGACATCGACGGCGTGCATTGGGTGCGCATTTTCTATCTTTATCCCGAAACGGTGGACGATAAGCTGGTTGAATTACTGGCCAACCATCCCAAGGTGGTGCCGTACGTCGACATGCCGATCCAGCATGCCGCCGATAACATGTTGCGGCGTATGAAGCGCGGGCATGGCGGGCAGCGCTTGCGTGATTTGGTCACACGCCTGCGCCGGGATGTGCCCGGGCTCACCTTCCGGACGGCTTTTATCGTGGGCCACCCGGGGGAAACGGCGGAGGAATTCGAAGAATTGGTCGAGTTCGTGAAATGGGCACGCTTTGATCGCATGGGGGTATTTGAGTATTCGGACGAAAGCAGCGCGGCCTCTTCTGAACTTGAAGGCAAAGTGGCTCCGGAGTTGGCCCAAGAACGCGCCGCCCGCCTGCTCGAAATTCAACGCGAAATAAGCCGTGAACACAACGCCGCACTGGTCGGACAAACACTCGAAATCTTGGTCGAAGGCCCGAGCGAAGAGAGCGAGCTCGTGATGGTTGGCCGCCACCGAGGCCAAGCGCCCGACATCGATGGCCAAGTCTACCTTTCAGGGCCCGCTCTGCCCGGTGAAATTCGGCGTGCGGAAGTCATCGAAGCGCTTGAGTATGACCTTCACGCCGAGGTGCTTGATGAGCCGCCAATCGCATCAGCGCCCCTCGCGCCACGTCCGCGGAAGCGGAGTTCACCCGGTCGGCGTAGTTTAAAAACGCTCCCGTAGCGTCGAACGCACTCACGGTTTCGGTGCGCGCACGATAATATTGATCGGCTCGCTTGAGCGTGTCTCGGTTAGATAAAAGAAACTGATCCCATCGT
>JBBSBI010000078.1:0-21802 GCA_038251425.1 Polyangiales bacterium | reverse complement strand
GTTACGCTCTCGTACAGTAGGCCGAGCGTTTCTGACGACAATCCGTTTTCCGAGGCGGTGTTTCGCACCGCAAAGTATTGTCAACTCTTTCCCAAGAAGCCTTTTGAAAGCCTGGAACAAGCGCGAGCTTGGGCGAGGCAATTTGTCGCGTGGTACAATGGCGAACACCTCCACTCCGCAATCGGCTACGTGACCCCGCTGTCCCGCCACCAAGGCAGCTCCAGCAGCGTTTTAGAGAATCGGCGGAGAGTCTACCTGGCAGCTAGCAAACACCATCCTGAGCGTTTTCCCAATGGCCCTCGCTCCTGGCATGAACCCAGCGTCGTTTGGCTAAACCCCACCAAAGTCACGCGCTCCTTGTTGGATCAACAGGAGCGTGCCACCTGAATCGGGGCGGCAACTACCTTGACACTCACCGGATCCGGCCAGTAGACTTTGACTCTTCAATCGGGCCCAATTCCGCTAGGTGCTATCACGGTTATGACGAGCTTTAGTTTGCCCAAGGGTTTCATTTGGGGCGCTGCCACCGCAGCTTACCAAATCGAGGGCGCTGTTGCCGAAGGGGGACGTGCTCCAAGCGTTTGGGACACATTCTGCGAGCTCCCTGGCCGCGTCTTTGAGGGTCAAAGCGGAAGGGTGGCGTGCGACCACTACCATCGGTTCGAAGAAGACGTGAAGCTGATGGCCGAGATGGGCCTGAAAGGCTATCGGTTTTCCATTGCGTGGTCGCGCATCATGCCAGAAGGCACGGGCCGCGTGAACCAAGCTGGCCTGGATTTTTACAAACGGCTGCTCGACGCGCTCGAACGCCACGGCATCACACCCTATGCAACCTTGTTCCACTGGGACAGTCCGCAGGCACTCGAGGATCGATTTGGCTCCTGGCAAAGCCCTGAAATGGCAAATGCCTTTGCCGAGTACTGCCAGGTGGTCGTGCGCGCTTTGGGAGGCCGCATCCAGAACTGGATGACGGTCAACGAGATCGTTTGCTTCACTCGCTCAAGCTACGCCGTGGGCCGCGTTCCTTACAGCGCCCCCGGCACGACCCTGCCCAATCAACAGCTGGTTAACCAAACGGTGCATCATGCACTCCTGGCCCATGGCAAGGGAGCGCAGGCAATCCGCGCCGCTAGCCCTGGACCGTGCAGAGTGGGCATCGCCGACAATCCAGCCACTTTTGTGCCCTTGGCCGAGACTCCCGAGCACACCGAGGCAACGCTCCGCGCCTTTCGACGCGGCAACGGTGGCGTTTTGGTTCCGATCCTGACAGGCGAGTACGACACTGGATTTCTGGAGGACTGCAGCGCGGATGCTCCGGTTTTTTCGGAGGAGGATCTCAAGAACATCGCTCAGCCGCTCGATTTTTTGGGTATCAATCTTTACACGGCAAGTTACGTGCGGGCTTCGCGCCATCCCCGGGGCTTTGAAGAACTGCCCTTCCCGCGGATGTACCCAACCATGAATATGCCATGGCTGCGCTTCGTTCCCGACTCGATGCTCTGGGCTGCGCGTGGTGTGGCCTCGCTTCGCGGCAATCGAGACCTCGACCTCTTCATCACAGAGAACGGTGCCGCGTGCCAAGATCAGTTAACCCAAGACGGCGAAGTCCTCGATACTGATCGCATTCTGTATCTCCGAGAATACTTGCGTTCTTTGCAGCGAGCCATTGACAGCGGTGAGCCATACAAAGGCTATTTTGCCTGGAGTTTACTCGATAATTTCGAGTGGTCGTCCGGCTACGATCGGCGTTTTGGACTCATCCACGTGAATTACGACACGCAGAAGCGCACCCCCAAGGCCAGCGCCAAGTGGTTCGCTGAAGTGATTCGGCATAACGCAGTGATTTAATCCAAACGGCAAAACGAGAATGCGCGCGAGCCGCAGAGGGGAGCCGCGACGGACGGGCCACGTTCCGGTGGTACCACGGGTTCCAGCGCCCGAGCTTACAGGTATTGAAGAATGGGGAACTCAGCACGACGATCACGGCGCTGGACGACTAGAACAGGCGGCCCGGCCATACTGGGTCCTTGGCGTGGGGGCTCCAAAACAACAACGCTGGCGCGAGAAACCTCGATAAGCGTGAGGAGGAGGACAGTGGATAGTTCCTTCGAAGTGGCGCTGGCGCGACAGTAGGCACCCTTCCGACAAACTCCAACGGTTTTTTCGGCTGCTTTTCTTGGTACACTCACGACATGCGCATCGGGCTAGTGATCGACTCAAGTATCGAGCACTTCCGAGGCGCACTGCGCGGTATCGCGGAATTTGCCCGAACGGACAAGAATTGGTGGCTTGATCGGTACGACGCTACACACAGCGGGCTGGCGCGGCTAGTTGCCTCCCCATGCCGCGGCTTTTTGCTTGGCACAGTTGACCGCGAGGTGCTCGACGCGGCAGCAGCTCTCACCTTGCCTGGTGTCAGCGTTGGCGCACCCTACGCAGCACCCAGCTTGTCCACGGTCATGCACGATGACATGGCCATCGGAGAACTTGGAGCGAGGTACTTCTTGGCTCGCCAGTTTCAGCATTTCGCCTACGCCGCACGCACCGGAAAACAGAACGATCAACGGCTCTTGGGCTTCGAGCGCGCACTCACGGAAAACCACCACACCTGCGCCATCTTCGATGAAGATCCGGACTGGCAACAGGATCCGCAAAAACGCGATGACGCACTCGGAGCCTGGCTTTGGAACCTGCCCAAGCCGATGGCGTTATTCTGTGACTGCGACGAGCGGGGCTGGCAAGTGGCTGAGCATTGTCGCCGGCTCGAGATCGCAATCCCGAGCCAGGTAGCGTTACTTGGCGTGGACAATGATGTGACACTGTGCGCGTTGACGGAGCCGGCTTTGAGCAGCATTCAAACCTCTACCGAACAGATCGGTTACCTGGCTGCGCAGCGTCTCGGCGAGCTCTTGGCTGGACGCTCCTTGGTGCCAACTCACGTGGAGGTGCCACCGTTGCGTGTGATCGAACGCCGTTCGACGGACACCTTGATCGCGACCGATACCATCGTTGTTCAAGCTCAGCGCTACATGCGTGAAAAGCTGCGGGAGGAACACGGAGTGGACACGCTCTGTAAGGCGCTGGCCTGTTCGCGACGCAGTCTCGAACGGAGATTTCAGCTGGCAACGGGCATGAGCCCGGCTTCAATGTGGGCACATTTCCGCGTCCAGGAGGCTCAACGGCTCCTGATGGAAACCGACCTCACGGTGGAGCTCATTGCCGATTTGTGCGGATTCTCGGACTCTCGGGGGCTTTCGAGTAACTTCAAGCGTGTGCTGGGCGTTACCCCTACTGATTACCGGCGGCGGGCTCGGCCCTAACACTGATCAACGTCCCTTGCATCGGCAGACACCTGCTCGAGCCTGCTCGAGCAGCTCAGAGAGGCCGAGCTGGGCAGCCCACGTTGTCCGGGCGAAGTTCCAGGTGGGTCCTGGGCCACAGGCGGGGCAGGCCGGAACGCACAGGCCCCAGGGCAAGGAGCAAATCCAGTGCCGCACGGGAAGTAGTGACACCGTTTCGCACCAGCCTTGGCCGAACTTTCCTAGTCAATGGCCAACGCTGGGACACCCCGCATGAGCCCATGCAGGCCCCTGCCAAGGACTACTGCGTCTACATTCGTGCGTTACTGGCAGCCGATGCGGCTACCCGCCACCGCCACATCGTCGATCCACAACTCCCCTGCAAGATCTGGCTCCCACCTTTGGAATCCCAGCCTCAGCTTCCCAAACGTAGGCAGGGGGAAATCAGTCGCCGTCGCGCCCGTGATTTCTCCACCGTCAATGTAGACTCGCACGGTGTTTCCGCCACCCGCATACCATTCGTAGCACTCCCAAACGCCTTCTGTAATGGGCGTTGAGGAAATATGGCTCTGATCGTCCACCTCCATGTTCGTGAGGATGTCGCCAAGATAGGTTCCCGTCACACGCACACCCTCAGTGGCGCCGGCACCCCGTGCTTCCACATGGACCACGTGGGAACCTTGCTGGCCCGTGGCAAACCAAACCCACATACGCCCCCAAAAAGTATTGTTGGCTGCCGGGAAAGTTTTGGTTTCGGCAATGTAACCGAAGACAGAATTGTTATTCGCGGACATCGCCGGAAAGCTGATGTGAAGGGACTTGGCGCCGCTGTGAGCCTTGGAAGAAACGACTTCCAAGGCCGTTACGTTCTGCTTCTCAATCGTCCAATCGCTTCCATTGGCGCCTGGCGCGGCCCCTTCGAACCCGTCGCACAGTTCAGCGCCATTGCAGCCGGTCACACCTGAGCCACCTGACGCGGAGGTGCTCCCGCCAGTGCTTGAGTTGCCCATGCCGCCCATAGCGTTGCCCATGCCACCCATGGCGTTGCTCATGCCGCCCATGGCCGTCGCGCTCCGCCCGCCTGAAGTGGGCGTTCCGCCTGAGCTAGCTGTCGACCCACCGCTCAGGTGCGCACCGCCGGAACCCAATTGCCCGCCCGTGGTCGCGCCCTGGTGGTCCCGGCTTGGCGCTTCCGAAGAACATCCCATGAAAAAACAAGACAAAGCAGCTACCTGAGTGCACAAACGAGGTGAGCTCATACGTGTGGAACCTTTCTTAGGTCAATTCCAGGTACCCACAATATGGGCCGCGGGCCGCGTCCGCCACCGAATGCACGCCAACTTGACCCGTCGGGGCGACAACACAAACTTTCGGCGAAAGTTCCTTTGGAGTTAACGCGATAGTATCCATTGGAGTCAAAGCGGTAGTATCGCATACGATGCGGGTTGCTTTGGCAGTGGACATGAGCCTGACCACCTATCGTGGTTCACTTGAGGGAATTGGAAGCTACGCGCGTGAGGCCCGGGATTGGACTCTCGACCACTGCATGCCCAGCTCCGAAGACATCAACTGGTTGCTTGCACGGAAACCCGACGGCCTGATCGTTGGAGCGACTGACCCAGGTATTGTGAGATTGATGGCAAGCCTTCCAATTCCTGTGGTCAACATCGGCGTTGCCGCGGAGATCCCGCTCACCGAGGTGCGGCCCGATGAGCAGGCGGTCGGCGAAATGGCGGCAACCTATTTCTTGCGTAAGGGATATCGAAACCTCGGCTACGCCGCCCTAAGGGGAACCTCTGCGGACGATCGCAGCGCCGGATTCGTGGAGGCTGCGGAACGAGCGAAGGCAACCTGCTTCATCCTGGATGAGACGGGTGAGGACCTTACCGACGGGCAGCGCCGCTATGCTGCGTCCAATCAGCGAATGGAACGCTGGTTAATGAGTCTCCCTCGACCCGCTGGCATTCTCTGCAGCAACGACCGGCTTGCGTGGATTTTGACAGAAACTTGCGCCTTACTGGGCATTTGTGTGCCTCAAGAGATGTCCGTGCTGGGGATCGACAACGATGCCACGATTTGTGCGCTCTCGAAGCCGCCACTCAGCAGCATCCAGCTTCCCTCCGAACGGATTGGCTACGAAGCGGCTCGCTTACTCGAGGAACGCGTAAAAACGAAAAGTTTGCCGCCTGTCTGCCTGCGGATACCCCCGATTCGAGTCGTGGAGCGGCGCTCGACTGACGCCCTAGCCATCGAAGACTCGATCGTTAGCGGTGCTATTGCGTACATGCGAGAGAACCTGAAGGAAGGGCTTTCTTTCGAAGATCTCGCAAAGAAGTTTGGCTGTTCCAGGCGTACGCTTGAGCGATTATTTGATGAGGTCACAGGGTGTCCGCCCGCTCAGGCTTGGAAACAACTTCGTGTCCGCGAGGCTCAGCGGCTACTCGCGGAAACCGATCTCAGTATCGAAGACGTGGCGTATGTGTCGGGCTTCGCGGGCGGGAACAGGCTCTCTGACAGCTTCCGAAAGCAGGTCGGAGTTACACCCACGGAGTTTCGCAAGCGCGCGCGCCCATGAGACGAAGTTAGCAGTCGAGCGTCGCGGCAGCGACAGGATTGGCGTACTTGGCGAAAAACGGTGCGCGTTTGTCGCTAACTCGGAGGCAGGCTGTATACGGTTAGAGTAGAACGATAACTTCCGCGCGTGTTGGGCGGCACAACGCCTAAGAGCCGTGCAAAACGCTAGTTGAGAGCCTGAATATGACTGAGTTTATAGATCTGTCACGGAAGCTTAGGGGCGCAGCGCGTGGCTGGGCGGCGCGGCTGATAGCAGTTTCGCTCATAGGTTGTTCTGCAGAAGTGGCCCAGAAGACGGGAATGCGCACGCCGGTTAGCCCGACAAATTCGACTTCAGCCGGAGGAACCCCGGTTGTGCCCGAAGTGCAGCCGATCGCGTTGGATCCGAACAACGCCACCAATCCGCCGCTTGGCGCCGCCGAGGCCTTAGCTCCAAGCACGCGATTTACACGCCTCACGCACATCCAATGGGAAAACAGCGTAAGGGATCTGTTTGGGCTCGACAGCTCAACGGCCTTTGCCAAGGATTTTCGCGCTGATCCTTTGACAGGTGCGTTTCTTTTCAGCAACAACTCCGAAAGCCTGGAGGCAGATAGCAGCCTTTGGCAGAGCTATCAGGGAGCTGCGGCGAAAGTTGCCGAGGTGGTGGTTGGTGATGCCGCACGCCTGGCCACCGTTTTGCCACCGGCGAACTCCGATGTGGCGGCTAGGGCTCGCCAATTCATCACAGACTTCGGGGCGCGCGTGTACCGACGCCCCCTCACAGGCGCCGAGATCGACAGGTATGCTGCCTTGTTCACGTCGGCCAAAGGCCTATATGACGCTCTGCCAGATTTCGAGTCCGGCGTACGAATGACAATCGAGACGCTGCTACAATCCCCACACTTCCTGTACCGGGTTGAAGCGAGCACTGCCAAACACGGTGATTTGATCCCCCTCTCCGCGTTTGAGCTCGCAACACGGCTTTCGTACGCGCTCTGGGATACGACCCCAGATCCGGCGTTACTTGCGGATGCACGAAATGGCACCCTCAGCACGAGCGAGGCTGTTGCTGCTCAAAGCATGCGCCTCTTGGAGAGTCCACGCGCGCGCCCCGTGCTCGTATCCTTTAATGCCCAACTCTTCGAAGTTCAGCGCTACTCAATGATCAATCCGTCCGCGACAGCCTATCCCAACATCAGCGCAGGATTCGCGCAGGCCGCTGAGCAAGAACTCCGCCTGTTTTCCGAAGATCTCTACTTCACCAAGAGCAGTGGTGTCGCTGGCCTCTTCACCTCCAACGACAGCTTCGTGAACGATGAACTTGCGAAGGTTTATGGTTTGAGTGGCAGCTCCTTCACGCAGGCGTTCGTGCCGGTGACACTCCCCGCTAAGGAGCGCAGGGGTATCCTTACCCAGGTGGGGTTTCTGGCATCACATGCCAATTCCGTTGACCCCGATCCGATCCACCGCGGTGTATTCATCGCCAATCGCTTGCTTTGCCGGAATATCGGCGCGCCGCCAGGTGTGATTCCACCAATGCCGCCACCCGGCACAAAGACGAACCGACAGCGCGTGAGCGACCACACCGAGCAACCAGGCTCCGCCTGCGCGGCGTGCCACGGGGCGATCATCAATCCGCTAGGCTTTCCTTTCGAGAATTACGACTCGGTGGGTGGATACCGCCTCCAGGACAGAGGCATGCCGGTGGATGCCAGCTCGATACTGCAAATCGATGGGGCACCCGTTTCAGTGAACAGCGCCTTGGACCTGTCGGAAGCACTCGCCAAGAGCCTGGAAGCGCAGCAGTGCTTTGCACAGCGCCTACTCGAGTTCGTGTTCGGTCGTCCAAGGCACGCCAATGACTCTGGCGTCATCGCCCGGCTCGCGAAGAATTCATTCGACTCACAGCAAAGCGTGAAGTCGCTCTTAGCAAGCCTTGTCACCAGTCAAGCATTTCTCAATCGCAGCACACAGGAGCTACCATGATCAACCGACGACGGGTTCTTAAGGGAGTCGGCGGAGTGTTCCTCGGGCTCCCGCTCTTGGAGAGTTTTCCGAAGGGTGCCAAGGCCGCCGCCACAGACCAGCCCTTTGTGATTTTCCTGCGACAAGCCAACGGCGTCGCATGTGCACAGAGTTCGGATATCGGCGCAGAACCCGAGCGTTTTTGGCCAACGGCAGCCGGTGCGCTCAGCGCCCAAACGGTGAGTGGTCGGGCGATCGACCAGCTTTCCATGTACCTGAAGCGCTTGCTCATTACCAAGGTAAATACCCGCGACTATAAGTTCGATTGTGGGCACGCGCGGGGCGCTTTCCAAGGGTTAACCGGTAACGGACCCCTCGTGGAAGGTGCCGACGCCAACTCTGAAGCAAGAAGCGAATCCATCGACTACCGAGTAGGCCGTGAGCTTAACGTGGGAGGCAGAGAGGCCCTGTTCCTGTACGCAGGACAACCGAATGGCTTTTTGGGAATGTCGATGTCGCATGCGCTGGGTGGCAAAGGGCGCACGGGAATCAGCAACCCTTGGACGGCCTATCAGTCAGTGACAGGCGGCGCAATGCCCGCAGGTCTAACCACCTCGACGCTCGGTCCACGGCAGAAGGGCGTGAACGATTTCGTGCGCACCGAGCTGCAGACTCTCTTGGCCAACCCCAGCCTCAGCAGCAGCGACAGAAGACGCCTCGACCTCCACCTTTCGAGCGTTCGGGACCTTGAGCTCAACCTTGCATGCGCACTCGCCGCCGATCAGGCAAAAGTTATCGAAACTGGAAGTGGCATCTTCGAAAGCAATGACGGGACCGACCGGATTGCTACGGTCAAGTTGCATCTCGACGTCGCAGCCCTGGCTGTCACCTGCGGCCAAACGCGCTCCGTGGCTCTGCAGGTTGGTAGCGGCAACGATCCGACGCAATATCGCGATCCCGTAACGAACAAACAGTATGAGAACTACCACTTCATCTCCCACCGCGTGCAAACGGACGACCTACAGGGTCCGCTCATTGCCGGCTCGGACGTGCAACATCACAACATCGACTGCTACTTCGCGCAGATGTTCAAACACCTGCTGGACCGGCTTGATGCGAACCCACTCCCCACGGGAGGTACGATGCTCGATGCGGGGCTCTCCGTGTGGTACAATGAACTCGGCAACGGGCCAGGCCACTCGCCAAAGAACGTACCTTACATCATTGCGGGCAGCGCCTTCGGTAAACTCAAGCAGGGGCAGTACATCGAGTCCATCAGCAACGACTCCACTCACGTGCGCCTCCTCAGAGCCATTGCCGTCGCCGCAGGAGTTACGACTCCCCTCGATGATTTTGGCGACCCGATTTCCGACAAAGGCTATCTGACCGAGCTCTTCGTCTAGGTAGTGGTTGCAGATCGGCAGTGGAGCACCTGTGCTGTTTCGAAGCTCCGGATCAGACTAGACTCTCGGCGGTGGTATCCCGACGCGTCCACAACCTGCGTTACTCCGGCTACCAGCGCGAGTTGGGGGCACTGAGCGGAGCCGGCTACGTTTAACTCCCGGCAGGTCCCGTCGACGCCTACGTCAAAGACTGAGTCCTTCCACAATATGCGGTCATGCACCTGCTGGAAGGTGGTGGGACGTATAGCGATCCCGTGAATGGTGAGCGAGCGGTGCGAGCTGGCGATGCGATCTTAGTTTTTCCAGGACAGATCCACTCTTGCCAGCGCTCACAGCCAGAGCTGCCTTGGACAGTGGCATTTCTTGAGCTCAACGGGCAGCTGTTCCGGGATCTGGAGGGGGCGGGCGAGATGAATCGCCGTGAGCCGGTGATTCATCCTGGGCTCTCGCACGCCTTGTCGACCGAGTTCGACGAGCTGCTCAGGGACTACTTGACTGCGGCACCGGGTGAGGAAGCGATCTACTGCGCTCGCGCCTTTTTGTTGCTGTCCCACCTGCTGGATGCGCATCGAAAGCACGTGCAAGGCACGACCCGAGATGCGTTCGTCGAGAAGGCCTGTGCGCGACTGAGTGACAGCCTCGACGAGGCCTTGGATCTTAACCAGGTGGCGAGGAGCTTCGGCATGAGCGAACGCACGTTTCGGCGCCGATTCACCGAGCAAGTCGGTGTGGCCCCCGCCCGCTATCGGCTGCTCCAACGTGTGGGCGCCGCCAAAACAATGCTCAATGAAGGAAGAAGCGCACTTGAGGCAATTTCGGCAAAGCTCGGCTACTACGACGAGAGCGCCTTCAACAAGCACTTCAAGCAAATCACCGGCACGACGCCGGCACGGTTTCGTGCGATGCGGACTCTCGTTGACGGCGACGGCGGGTTGGAGATAACTGGTAAGCGGCGTCGCAAGAAGTGACACTTGTTTGAACCAGCCTTGGCCGAACTTTCCTAGTCAGTGCCAACGATGGTTGCACCGCGGCGTGCACCACCGGCCTGCTCTAATTGGAACGGCCCGGCAAGTTAACGCAGCAGCTGGGCATGAGCCAAAAAGTCGATGAATACCCCAAAGTGTTGGCTGACAAGCGTTCTCGTACCTGTCATTCTTGGATAACTGGAGCAGCGCGCGTGATCGCTGCGCTAAACAAGGACATATCTCATGGCCCGAGTACTCGAGTTCGTACTAGTGCGCGGTTGTTTTCTGGCATTTTCTGTGGCTCTGATTGGCTGTAATGGCTCGGCCGGTGCGCCTGCTCGAAAGGAGCCCGGTACGAGTGGTTTGGGCCCCAACGGAGAGGTTTTAGGCGCGACTGGGGGCGGCAGCGGAATGGGTTCGAATGGTTCTGGCTCGGGAACTGGCGGATCCGGAGCTGGGCTCGGAACTGGCGGGTCAGGCATGGTCGGCGCGTGTACCACCCCTGGCGTCACGTCGCCGGGAGCCTCGCCGCTACGTCGACTGACGCACACAGAATACGACAATACCGTAGAGAGCCTGCTAAGCATCACAAGCAAACCAGCCCGAGCGTTCCCGCTTGAAGAGCGCGCCTACAATTTCGACAACAACGCTACCGTTCGCAGCGTGACTCAAATCCTGGCAGAAGATTACGAAGCTGCAGCCACCGCAATTGGAAGCGGGCAGACTAGCCTGCCTGCCCTTCTGGGCTGTGAGCCCGTCGCTGCCGGTGAAGATACGTGCGCGGCTCAGTTCATGGATGCCTTCGGGTTGCGGGCGTACCGGCGTCCGTTGAACGCGGCAGAAAAGGCACGATTGACGGCCTTTTACCAGACTTCAAAGAAGGCTAACGGATTTGCTAACGCCATCCAAATGGTCGTGTCTGCAGTTTTGCAGACGCCGCAGTTCTTGTATCGGATGGAGACTGCGGACACAGCGGGTGCACCCGTCGCCGCAAGTCCGGGCTTGCTCGAAGCGGGACCGTATGAGCGTGCCAGCCGTTTATCGTATCTCTTGATTCAGAGCATGCCGGATGCCGAGCTCCTGGCAGCTGCGGGGCGTGGTGAACTGGCGACGAAAGAGCAAATCGCGGCTCAAGCTCAGCGCCTCCTTACAACGCCCAAGGCCAGGGGCAACGTGGTGAGTTTTCACGCCCAATGGCTGGATTTTGGCGCGATGGGGCAACTCACCAAGGACGCGAACCTATTCCCGACCTTCACGCCAACCATTGCCGCTGCCATGCGTGATGAGGCCAATGCTTTTGTGGAGCACACGGTGTTTGACGGCGCTGGAGATATGGCGTCACTGCTCAAGTCTCCCCAATCTTACATGAACGACGCGTTGGCTGGCTTTTATGGAGCTACGGCACCGGGCTCAGCCACAGCGCCGGCGCCTGTATTGCTCCCCGCCGCGCAACGTTCGGGATTGCTCACGGTGGCGGGGCTCCTGGCGGGTCACTCCAATCCCACGCAGGGATCCCCTGTGGTGCGAGGTTTCTTCATTCGCGATAGCCTGCTTTGCCAGAAGCCACCGCCTCCTCCGCCGGGTGCCAACATCACGGTGCCGGCTTTCGATCCAGCGCTGACAACCCGCGAGCGCTTCGCGGCACATAGCGCCGATCCCAAGTGTAAGACGTGCCATCAGTTGATGGATCCAATCGGTTTCGGCTTTGAGCACTACGATGCTGTCGGGATGTGGCGGGCTGACGAAGCAGGCAAGCCGGTGGATGCCAAGGGTGAGCTTACGATGACGGACGTTGATGGTCCGTTCGAGGGCGCCGTTGAGCTCGGGCAGAAGCTTGGAGCGAGCAAAACTGTGACCGATTGTGCCACAAGCCAGTGGTTTCGTTTCGCGTACGGGCGCCTCGAATCTGGGGAGGACTCATGCACCTTGGCGCAGCTAAAAACGGCTTTCACCTGGTCGAGCGGGAGCGTCAAAGATTTGCTGGTGCAACTCACCCAGACAGACGCGTTTCTTTATCGAAAAGCCCCTTGAGATTGGAGTAACCAGATGACTCATCCTCTTTCATCCGCAACACGACGTAGGTTTCTCAAGGCTGCTGGCGGGATCGCCGTGGGATTGCCGTTCCTGGAGGCTTTGACTCCCAAGAACGCTCGCGCCGCTGCGCCAGCGTCGCGTTTTATTGTCATCTACACACCGAATGGCTCCAACAATCTTGCTCTGTTCCAGCCGCAGGGCCTCGGAGCCAGCTTCACGTTGGGCACAGAAACTGAGCCCGTGCTGCCCTACAAGAGCAAGCTCTTGGCGCTGACCGGCCTGGATATGAAAAGCGCCGCTGCGGAAAAGGACGGGGAACAGCATGGGCTGGGCATGGCGCACATTTTGACCGCACGCAGCATCGTGGTGGATCTAACCATTCCTGGCGCCGACGGGCCCGGGACCCAGAATGACTACCCGGTGGGCTTCGCCAACGGCATCTCCGTGGATCAGGAGATCGCTAAGGCGATCGGAGCCAGTAGCCGCTATAAATCCCTCGAATTTGGCGTGCAAACGAGCGTTCGTTACGGCAATAGTCCGTTCAGCCGCATGAATTATGCAGGTCCTCTGCAACCCGTATCGCCCGAAGATAGCCCACTCGCGGCCTACAATCGCCTGTTCAGTGGCGTCTCGACTCCTCCCGGTATGCTGGATGCGGGCCTAGCTCGGCGACGCAGTGTTCTTGACTACGTGCTGAAGGAGTTTGAGACCGTCAACGCTTCGGTGCCCGCTGCCGACAAAGTACGGCTTGATCAGCATTTGAGCATGATCCGGGAAGTGGAGCGTGGTTTACAAGCTGGGGGAGCTGGAGGCCCGGTGTCTTGTGACCAAGCAGCGGGGATAACTCCAATCGCCGATCACCTTCTGCACGCGAATTTCCCAGCCGTTGGTAAGCAACAGGCGGATCTGCTCGTGCTCGCTCTCGCCTGCGGACTCACGCGCGTGGCCTCGCTTCAGTATTCATACGCGCGTTCCGTCGAGCGTTTGGAATGGGTGAGCATGCAAGGCTGTGGCGGCTGCGGAACCATTGAGCTGGATCATCACACCATTTCTCACACCGAGGACAGCATGTCGAACGCGCAGATGGCCGTGATCAACCGTTGGTATGCCGAGCAGGTTGCCTATCTGGTTGGAAGGTTGGACGCCGTCAATGAGGGCAGCAGCACGTTGCTTGATAATTCGCTGGCATTCTGGTGTTCGGAGGTCTCGTACGCCGCCACTCATACTTACACTAACATGCGAGCGTTCTTGTTTGGCACGGCGGGTGGCAAGATCCAGACGGGGCAACATCTCGATTTTGCGGGAGCAGCGCACAATAAGTTACACGTCACGTTCCTCAATGCGATGGGCGTTCCCGCTACTAGCTTCGGAGATCCTGGATTTGGCGACGGTCCTTTGCCGGGAATTCTCGTCTAAGCTGCCAATGTGACCGGGGGAAGGAACGCGGGCGGAGCCCAAGCCGTGAGCGGAGACCCTGGAGCGGCATGACCCCGCCCATCCGCGTGCCCGGCGTCGCTTCGAACTCCATAGGAGAGGTGGGCCACTTCGCTCAGATGGATGTGGTTTCGGTAACGGCGTAATTCAGCAACGTAGGCGCCGGGACTGCCAGGCGCTTGATCCCGCACCTCATGCCGCTCAGAACACGCTGGCCCTATCAGTATCCACCGCCCGTAAAACATGGTACTCTGTTGTTTCATGGCGTCGATAGAGGAAAAAACGGCGGCTGAAGAGAGAGCCGCAGCCCGGAGGCGTAGTTGGACGTGTGGTGTCTCCCGGTCCTTCGCCGAGGCGGCGCGCGACGACGTGAATTTCTGGCGGGCGGCTACGCCCCGACAGCGTCTAGCGGGATTGTTTGAGTTGGTGGAGATGATGCACGATGAAGCTGAGCGAAGACTTCCGCGATCTCCTTCAGGAACTCGCAAAGGCTGAAGCCGAGTATCTGCTGATTGGCGGGTATGCGGTTTCTCTTCATGGCCGGCCACGGTATACGAAGGACATCGACATTTGGATTCGTCCCACAAGCGATAACGTCCAAAAGGTTGCTGCGGCACTCGTCGCATTCGGTGCTCCGCCACAAGCCGTCTCTGATGTCCTCACCGGTGACGAAGATGATATCGTTTGGTTTGGACAAGCCCCGGCTCGTGTCGATGTTCTAAAGCGCATACCCGGTGTTGGTTTCGATGAGGCTTATGCATCGCGGGTGATGCTCGATCTAGGAAGCATGGTGGCGTGCGTCATTTCGGTGCCTCACCTAATCGCCGCCAAACGGGCAACGGGGAGGCCCGAGGATCTCCTTGACGTTAAATACCTCGAGGCTTTGAGCGGAGCAGGGCCTTCCAAACCACAAGCTCCATAATCATGGTGGCTCGAGACAGCGTGAACGGCCAACGCTGAGAAACGCCGATGCAACGCTCAGATCAAGTCCCTCTTCGGAATCTTCAATGGAGACCGTGGACACGAGCGATGCATGTTTCGGTCACTTTTCCGCGAATCTGCTACGGATTGGCGCAAACGTGGTGGCGCGAAACTGTCCGTCCCCGTAGGTTAATACCTGTCGTTGGAGCTGCCGCACGCGGGTGACGGTAGTAGCCATTGTGCCCCATGCGACTGCCGCACGGAAGGACGTCTCGCCATGCCCAAGTTCTGTAGTCAGCTATCGACAGCCGTTCTTATTCTTGGAGGAACGTTTGGCTGCCAAGGCTCTCTTGGCGCCGGCCAGAATGGACCAAAGAATACAGTTGCTCCCACCGATGGCGCCTCCACATCGCCGACGACAATGACACCCGGATCGACTGCGGTTCCAAGCACAACGCTGCCGGATGGCACGGTGATTCCGGGAGGTCCGACAACTGCGGCCTGCGTGGTGGGCGCGCCCGTAGCTCCTGCTCGGATCTGGGTTCTTACCGACCAGGAATACGTCAACGTTGTGCGCGACGCATTCGGGGTGACGCTTCTTGGGAAAGACGCGGAGATCACGACAACGACGTCGGGTTCTGGCACGTACACCAATCTTTCAGAGGCGTTTTCGGTAAGTGGACCGGCAGTTCAAGGCTACCAGCGAGCGGCCGTCAAAGTTTCTGAGCTCGTCCATCCGTGTGGCATCGCGTCTGAAATAACGGACACGTGCGTTGAACAATTCGTTCGCAACGGGGTCGCCCGAGCCTGGCGACGACCGCTCAACGAGCCAGAGGTCACGAACCTCATGGCCGTGTTCCGAAATTTCTCTCCAGCCGAGGGAAAAGACGGCGCACTCGCGTTGGTGGTGCAGGCTGCGCTCCAAACTGGCTCCTTCTTATATCGCAGTGAAATTGGAACCAATGCGGCAACCGCCACTCAACCGGTTTCGCTCACGCCCCATGAACTCGCGAGCGCTCTTGGATTCCTGTTCTTCGATTCCCTCCCGGACGCTGACCTTTGGGCCAAAGCTAACGACGGCACACTCGCTCAGCCGACTGTTCTCGCCTCACAAGTTGATCGATTGCTCACTCTCCCGGAGGTGCGCCGCACACTGTCGAGCCTTATCGGATATTGGGCTGGAATTGAACAAATACCGGTACGAACCAAAGACAGGCTAACCTTCCCCACGTACACAGACACCTTGAAATCGAGCCTCTATTCAAGCGCCAAGTCACTCGTTGAGGACGCCGCTTGGACCGGTAAGTTCGGCGATTTGTTCGCTCCAAAGAAGATTCTCGTCAACGCCGAAATGGCTTCCGTTTATGACTTTCCGGCGCTTGCATCAGCTACTGGTTCCGCTCTCGTCGCCGTCGACATGCCCGGAGGTCGACCGAATGTCGGGCTGCTCACCCATCCGGGGATCCTAGCGGCTACGAACAAACGACCGTCGCGGAGTGATCCCATTCATCGGGGTCTATATCTTTACAAATCGTTTGTCTGCGGCGGAAAGATCCCAGATCCGCCCCCGGGCGCTCGTGCCGTGGCTGAGACCATGACGGGAACCGAGCGTCAAATCGCGGTCGCACGGGCTGGGACTCCCGCTTGCGCTGGTTGCCACTCGCTGTTTGATCCATTGGGTCTACCGCTGGAGCAGTTTGATCCGATTGGACGTTTTCGCAGCATGGACGTAGATGGCTCGGCGATCGATAGCTCCTCTGTTCTAAAAGGGCTCGGTCCGATGCTCGACGGCCCCGTAAGCAGCATCGCGGAGATTGGGCAACGCCTTGCGTCAAGTCGCGGAACGCTGGACTGCGCAAGTGGGACCCTGGCTTCTTACGTGGTTGGTTACACGCGTGCAACGCCGTCCTGTGACGTTACACAGGCACGGGATACCTTCGCAATGTCCGGGAATTTTGCCGATCTCTTCCGTTCCCTGGTCACGGCTCCCGGGTTCCTCAATCGGGATATCGAGTTCAAGTGAAAGGAGAGAATCTGTGAAGCATTTACTGCCACGTCGACACTTTCTAAACGGCCTCGGAGCTCTCGGACTCGGTGTGTTAGCACGTCCACTCTTGAGTGAAGCTCAAGGCACCACCCCACAGCGATTGCTGATCATCCACCGCCCCGTCGGCACTCGCCCTGAACACTGGTTCCCGACGGTCGGGGGTTTGAAGGACTGGCAAACCACTCCGCTCCTCAGTTCCTTCGATGCCGTCAGACAGGACATGGTGGTGATGAAAGGGATTGACACCCCGCGCAGCGGCGATTGGCCCGGAGACGAACACGCCGCCGGGCTCCTGTCTGTCATAACGCCGCCCCCACCGCTCGCGATTGGATTTGACAATCAGGCTTTACCAGGCCAGTCGAAGCAAAGCGACGCCTGTTGGTTCACGTCAGGCGCTCGCTCCGTGGATCAGGAACTTCAAGCGAACGTAGCTGCATTCGGAGGTGCTCGCTATGCGTCCGTGCAGCTAGGATCCTCGTTGGGTTCGATGCAAAGCAATTCCCCAGAGGCGCGCGCGTGCCTTTCCTTTTCCGGCGCTCACCTCCCTCTTTGGCCTGAAAGCCGCCCCGATGTGGCGTTCACGAATCTCTTTGGCGGTGTCATGACCGGTGGCGTGGACGCCGCCCTGGCCGAGCGAATTCGACTTCGCAATCAGAGCGTGCTCGACTTCGCGATACAGGATCTGAGCGACCTCCGAACGCGCCTTCCCGCCTCACAGCTTGCCAAACTAGATTCCCACCTAACGGCGATTCGCGGGCTGGAGACCGGAATGGCTAGTACCACGGTGGGCTGCGCACAGCCCGGGTTAAGTGCTCTCCCCGATCAGGGCGATCGTCACGTGCTCGCCTCGCAACAACAGATGGCTCTCATCAAAGCAACGTTCGCCTGCGATCTCACTCGAGTGATCACGATGACCTTCGGGCAGGGGAATTCTGAAGAAGCAGTGAGTCAGTTTCCGAACGTTGGGGCAAATGCGGATGGCTTGCACAGCGTTTCGCATGGTGATGATCCTGAAGCGCACCGTATTCAGGAAGCGGCCGATAAGTTCTACTGTGACACCACAGCCAAGTTGCTCTTGGACTTGAAGAACACGCCCGAAGGCGGAGGCAACATGCTGGATAACACGCTGGTCGTGTACTTCAGTGATGTCATGATTGGGTCTGCCCACAGCATTGAAGATAATCCGGTATTGCTATTCGGTGGGAAGTTCCTGGGTCTGCAGGGCGGGAGTTTCCTGCAATTCACGGGGCGGACGTTTGCAGATGTCTGGGTGGAAACTTTCCGGCGCCTTAACTTGAACATGACTCAGTGGGGCGCTCCGGACTGGAATCGCGGAACTCTGCCAGGGCTCTACGCCTAGGCCTCACAACTTCCTTCATCGGAGACAGACTATGAAAACTTCCGCCTTAGCCTTGACCCTATTGTTCGCGCTCGCCTGCTCTTCAGAGCCTGCTACTGGCAGACTTTCTGAGCAAAATGTGAGTGGCTCAACCAGCATTAGCGGAGCGCCGGCGAACGGCAGCGGGGGTTCGAGCGCGGGTCCTAATAGCGGCGGCGGTGCCAGAACACTCAAAACAGGTGGTGCATCGAGCCTCCCGGGAAGTGGTGGCGCAGGGAACACGCTGGCCGGGGGCGGTCCAGCTAGTGGAGGCGCGACCTACCCAACCGGGGGAACGAGCACGAGCGGAGGAACCAACGCGACCGGGGGAATGAACGCTGGCGCGGGAACGAACACCGGCGGAGCCAATGGCCAATCTGTAAGCGGAGACCCTGGAGCGGTGTTGAACGGCCAACGTTGGGAAACCGCGGCCAACGCTCCACAAGACGCCCAGGGTTCGTGCATTCACACGGACAAGACCGTGCAATTTGGTGGCACGCCAGGAGCCATTTACAACGTTACGCTCCGCTTTCGTGGCGTGCTCGAGGCCAAGGAGTACGCAGGGGGATCAGTGCAAGGCGATCCCGTCGCCAATAGCCCTGGGTGTGATCTGCCCGCGCCTGGCCACGACAGCCTGCAATTCTACACGGGAGGAGTGGGTGCCCCGGATAGCCATTGGTCAGCCTACAACGTGGTGGGTTTCACGGTATCTGCACCGATGCAATCCTATTACCTAAACGGCGTGATGAGCTGTACGCCGGATGACACTGTATTCGCTATCGACTACACGGCCACGATCCAGATCGCCGGCGGCGCCACGGTGCACTTGACGCAAACTGATTCGAACTGCAGCATCATCCCCAACGCGACCGACTTTGTGTTGCCTGGGATGACGGCGCCCATTAGGGTGCCCGGCGTCGCTTCGAACTCCACTGGAGAGGCGGGCCAGTTTGCTCAGATGGATGTGGTTTCGGTAACACAGTAGCTCAGCTTCGTAGAGCGCTGCAATCACCTCGAAGTTCAGGCGAAAGCTGCGGTTGTCCAGGTTGGCCGTCCCCACGATGGCCAGCTCGTCGTCGATGACCGCAGTCTTTGCGTGCAGCATCGCTGGTTGGTAGAGGAAGATCTTCCGATGCGTGCGAAAGTTCATCACGCGCCGCCAGAGGCCCCGCGGACGGGCGCCGTTGAACAGCTGGACGTCGCGAGCAGTCTCGGGAGGAAGGTGGCCCAGCTGCGCCCCGGCGCGCATCAACTGTCCCTGCGACGACAGCAGCTCTCCGCGCGCGGTATTCCACGGATGGAGCAGCTGGACGACATGGTCGCGGGCCAGGCCGAGGCGCAGCTTCTGGCGCCGCAGCCGGCGTGGGCCGACGAGCAGGTAGATGGGCACACCCACCAGCGGCAACGCCGCCAGCGCGCCAGTCCCCAGGAAAGAGTGATCAACCTACCCGGGGAGCTGGTGGGATCCGGCTGTAGAACGCCGAGCCCTGCTTCTGTTGCTTGGCGACGTACATCGCAGCATCTGCGTTCTTGAGCAACTCCTGCACCGAGCGACCGTCCTCGGGGTAGACGGCAATGCCCAGGCTGGACCTCACCGTGAAGCTCACGCCGTCGATGTCGGCTGGGGCCGCGATCTTGTCGACGATGCGTGCGGCAAGCTCCCCCGCGTTCGATTCGTCCTTGATTTCCAGCATCAGGAAGAGGAACTCGTCGCCGCTGCGTCGGCTGACCGTGTCGCCGGCGCGGATGCCTTCTTGCAGCCGCTCGGCGACCATCTGCAGCACCCGATCGCCCGTGTCGTGGCCGTGGGTATCGTTGATGTTCTTGAACTCGTTGAGATCGATGAACATCACGGCGAGTCGGCGCGTGTGGCGCTCCGCCTGGGCCAGCGCGTTGCCGAGCCGGTCGTTGAAGAGCTCCAGATTTGGCAGGCCGGTGATGCCGTCGTGGAGCGCGCTGTGACGCGATTTTCTCGCCTCCGCGCGGCTCTCAGCCAGGGCGGCGTCACTCCTCGACAGCCGCCGTTCCAGATCGCGGCGCTCGTCGATCTCTTCCGCCAAAGCGTCGTTGATCGCCCCCATCTCCTCTGCTGCCTGCTGGATGTGCACCTCGATGGCCTCGCTTTGATTCAGGGCGAGCTCGACCTTCGCAAGCGGCACACCGTCGGCAATCTCGTTCTTCAGCACGCCGTTGACAGAGGAAAGATCGGCCGCCGCCTGCTCCACCGTTTCCCGTACGCGCTCGCTCTGGTCGAGCGCCCGGGCAATCGCCGGCTCTTCTGCATCTAAGCGCGGCGTGATCATGTCGGGAGGATGCCACGGTAGACGACGATTAGCTAATCGGTATTTGCGCCGTTGCCGTTCGTAAAAGTCGAAGCGTACGTGTGGGATGCTATCGTACAAGATCGAGCAATTGGCTTGTGGGGTACCGAAAGTTGCGGGGAAATTCCTGGAAAAGGGGCGTCAAGTAATATTACGTCATCTTTCATCTTGGCAGGCGACGACCAGCCAGGTTCACGGCTCGCAGCGATCGGGTTTATTCTCAGGCGCCGCGAATACTTCAATTCTGCAGAAAATCGATCCCAGGAACGAAACCTGGAAGTGCGTTGCGACGCGGCAGTCTTTCTGGTTTTCTGGATCGAACCACCAAGCCTTTTCGCACTCGCCACGGCCGGTTCCAAGCTTGGTCAGAGCAAATCGGCCACGCGTCAAAAGAGGCCCACAGCTTGAGCTGCCGAAGATGCGATCTTCGTTCGTCCCGAAGAGCCCACCGCCGATCGTGACCTCCTCGGAGGAAAGGCGGGGTTCGATTTCGTTCTTGGGATCAGGCGTGCAGCGTAGAGCGCCTGAGCACACCCGATCACGGCAGCAGGGCTGTCCCACCTGACCGCACGCGGTTCTGCAGCGGCCGCTCACGCACGAACCGGTGGAGCAGCGCTCGCCGTCGCAGGGCTGATCGGGCCCCCCCACATCAACGCAAGTGTTCGCGAAGCAGCCGAGTCCGCCGTCACAGCTCGGCCCTTCCGAACAACACTTTTGACCACCTCGCCCGCAAAACTGACAAAGCCGCTCAGTCTGCGGAGTGCGAAAAACGCTCCTCGCAACCGCGAGCGTGACGGGCTCTTTGGCGCTGATCTCTTGCGTGCCGCCCGTCGCCTCTCGCGCACTGAAACCCGAAGAGAACAAGGGTGCCCCCACGTGCACTGTGCTGCCGAGATCGTCCTCTGCGCGCAGGGTCAACGTGGGAATTCCGATCAGAACCTTGTGCACGTAGGAATAGCCCGGTCGACATAATGCTTCGAGACACTGCAGCTCACGCGGTTGACCTTGCAGCCTGCTGGCGACCCCCAAAAGGGTCACAAAACGCGCATGTTTTAACGAAACCCGCGCAGTGACGTGCCGGGCGCGTCGTGCGTCGAGCTTCACGCTCGGGAGCCAAGGCAAGAGCTTGCTCAGGCCTGCCTCACCCTCGACGCCCACGTCCGCCGAGAATTGTTGGTCGATATCCAGATTGAAATCGGATTCGGAGGACTCGAGCAACTTCTGGTAATCACCTTCGTTGTCGAAGCAGCCCGAAAGAGTGCCCTCTTCGCCGGCGTTGGCGGTCCCAAAGCGACCGAGCTCGGTGACCCCAGGAATATCGAGACACGACATCTCGGTGCCAATGCGGGCGGCGCGCACCGCCAGATTCAGTTCTGGCTGCAGCCTTTGGCAGTAGCTCCTTTCGGGCGCGTCGTGCTTTGAGGCTGGGCTCGCCTCTGGTGCCCTCGGAGTGCGCCTGTCGGGGTCGGCTCCGCAAGC
>JBBSBI010000077.1:0-21897 GCA_038251425.1 Polyangiales bacterium | reverse complement strand
GATGTGGACGGCGCCTTCAACGGCGCGGTTGAGCTTGCTCAAAAGCTCTCGATGAGCGCGCGAGTCAAGGAATGTACCGTGAGTCACTGGTTTCACTTTGGCTTTGGTCGCGGAGAAAGTGTGGCAGATGGCTGTACGCTGCGACAAATGCAGGATGCGTTCACTACCTCTAACGGCGATATTCGCGAGCTTTTGGTCACAATGACGCAGAGTGGTGCATTTCTCTATCGGAACGCTTCGCAAGGGGGCGCGCTATGAACGCTCCGCGCAGAACAGCCCGACGCACCTTTCTACGCGGTGCTGGAGGCATCGCAGTAGGGCTGCCCTTTCTGGAGTCGTTCTTGCCGCGAAGTGCTCACGCTCAAGCAGCGCCAACACGACTGGTGATTGTCTACAGTCCGAACGGTTCGAACAGTCTTACTGAATTCATGCCACAAGGAAGTGGTGCCAACTTCACGTTTGGAGCAGAAACGGCGGCGCTCGCACCCTACAAGAACAAGATGACGGTGCTCGCCGGTCTTCAGATCAAGCACCCCACCGCCACGGACGGCGGGGACCAACACATAGTCGCAATGGCTAGCATGTTGACGGGCATTAAGCCTGGCTATGACGCGCAGTTCGAAGACGTCGCCACCTCTGTTGGTGGCGGCTGGGCGGGTGGAATTTCGGTGGACCAAGAACTTGCCAAAACCATCGGGCAAACCACCAAGTACAAATCCCTTCAATTCGGTGTCGGAAGCAGCGTGCGCTACGGAAACCACCCGATCGGCCGCCTTTCTTATGCGGGAGCGGCTCAGCCCATCGCGCCTGAAGATAGCCCCCAGGCAGCCTATACACGGCTCTTTTCCGACACTTCTACACCCGCGGGTCCGGGCATGCTCGACGCCAATCTGAAGCGTGACAAGAGCGTGATGGATTTTGTGATCAGTGAATTTGGCGCCGTGAGCGGCGCTGTCTCGGCTGCGGACAAGCAACGGCTGGATCAGCACGTGACCATGCTGCGTGAAGTGGAACGCGGCCTCACGGTGACGCCCGTGAGCAATCTCGCGTCTTGCATGCAGACTACGTTTAGCCCGGTGGGCGATCCCAGTGTCGCCGATAACTTCCCTAATGTTGCCAAACAACAACGGAACCTCATGGTGCTCGCGCTTTCATGCAACCTCACACGCATTGCATCGTTGCAGTACTCCTACGCACGGTCACTGCAGACGTTCTCCTGGCTGCAAGCGGTCGATGACCATCACACCATGACGCATGGTGACGACGGTAACCTGTTTAAGGTCAACCCTTGGTATGCCACCGAGCTTGCTGAGCTGCTGAAGAGCTTGGATGCGATCAACGAAGGGGGCGCGACCTTGCTCGATAATTGCTTGGGTTGGTGGTGCAGTGATGTCTCGGAGGGAGCGAGCCATTCTTGGGACAACCTGCGCGCGTTTATGTTTGGATCCGCGGGCGGGCGCGTGAACACTGGGCAGTACATCGCCTACGGGATGCAGGTGGCCACCCCGGGCGGTGAAAATCCCACGGCTTGGCAAAATGGCGAGGCCCACAACAAGCTTCACGTGACGCTCCTGAATGCCTTTGGTGTGCCCGCAACCACGTTCGGCGATCCCCAGGTGGGAAGCGGGCCGCTCGCGGGAGTGCTGAAGTAAGTAGAGGAACGTCCCATGAATGCTCGAAGAACAGCTCGAAGAACTTTTCTTTACGGCGCCGGTGGGATTGCTGTCGGGTTGCCGTTTCTCGAAACTTTCTTACCGAGAAACGCACGGGCCCAATCCACAAACACTCGACTGGTGATTGTGTACAGCCCGAACGGCTCGAACAACCTTGCAGAGTTCATGCCTTCGGGGCCAGGAGCTGATTATACGTTTGGAGCCGAAACAGCACCGCTGACTCCTTACAAGAACAAGCTACTGGTGATTTCTGGCCTCGACCTCAAAGTTGCAGGGGCTGGCGATCAGCATACGGGCGCTATTGCTTCGATGCTCACGGGAGTCACTAGCACTTCTGACCCACAGTTCGAAGATGTTGCGACTTCCGTGGGAGGCGGCTGGGCGAGTGGCATTTCCTTCGATCAGGAACTGGCCAAGACCATCGGGCAAACCACCAAGTACACGTCACTTCAGTTCGGTGTTGAAACCAGCGTTCGTTACGGAAATCACCCGATTGGCCGCCTTTCCTATGCTGGTCCCGCCCAACCCATCGCCCCCGAGGACAGCCCACAAGCGGCTTACACGCGACTGTTCTCGAATACGGTAACGCCACCCGCTCCCGGCATGATCGACGCCAATCTGAAGCGCGATAAGAGCGTGATGGACTTTGTGATCGGTGAATTTACCGCCGTAAGCTCGGCTGTTTCAGCAGACGATAAGCAGCGGTTGGACCAGCATGTGAGCATGCTTCGTGAGGTGGAGCGCGGCCTCAGCGTAACCCCCGTTAGCAACCTTGCGTCGTGCACGCAAACGATGTTCACCGCCGATGGTGATCCGAGTGCTGCCGATAACTTTCCCAATGTCGCGAAGCAGCAGCGGGATCTCATGGTACTCGCCCTTTCCTGCAACCTGACCCGAATCGCGTCGCTGCAATATTCTTATGCGCGATCGCTGCAAACCTTCGCTTGGCTGAATCTTGTCGACGATCACCACACCCTATCTCACGCATCGGGGTCGGGCGCAGGCGTGCTGGGTGGCAGGGTGGGCATCGACGACACGGCAGGTATCAGTAAGATGAACCTCTGGTACGCGAGCGAGCTTGCGGAACTTTTGAAGAGACTGGACGCTGTCAACGAGGGAGGTTCGACGTTGCTCGACAATTGCCTCGGTTGGTGGTGTAGCGACGTAGCGGGTGGCAAAGACCACAATTGGGCCAATTTGCGGGCATTTCTGTTTGGCTCAGCTGGGGGCCGCGTGAACACAGGTCAACACATCATGTTCGGATCTGAGACGGGCAAGCCAGCTGGGGATTCCGACGCCTCGTACGGCTGGAACAATAGCGAGCCCCACAACAGGCTTCACGTCACACTCTTAAATGCGTTCGGAGTGCCGGCGACGACGTTTGGCGCGCCTAATACCGGAAGCGGTCCACTCGCTGGAATTCTCAAATAGAAGGCTCCCCATGAAGTACTCATCGGTTCTTATTTCACTTGCCTTCATCTCGACCAGTTGCTCCTCCCAAACGGCCGAGCGCATTAGCAGCAATGCGAGCGGCGGCAACGGAACGAGCAGCAACGGGCACAGCGGTGGTTCTGCCTCCCAATCTAGCGGCGGCTCCACCAATCGTGCCACGGGAGGCTTGCCCTCCACAGTGACCATGACTGGTCAAGGTGACTCAATTGGAGGCAGGTCAAGCACCAATCCAAGCGGTGGTGCAACCTCTCAGGCTGGAGGCAGCAGCAACACCACATCAGGCGGCAGCGGCGGCGCCAATCCGCTGATTCCGACGGGAGGAGGCGCTTCAGGAATGAGCGGTGAACTCAATGGCCTGCGCTGGGAAGCACTGTGCCGACAAGCAATGTTACCGGGATCTGCCGCATGCCCCAATTTGCCGTTAGACAACATTTGCCCGATCGACAAAGCGGATCCAACCGGTGACCGACCTGGGTACTACAGCACTGACAAAACGGTCACATTCCCAGGCACGCCAGGCGTTATCTACAATGTCGATGTTCGGATCCGAGGAGTCGTGGAGCTGCGCCACTACGAGAACGGAATGGATACCGGACAGCACTTTTACATCGGTGGAGACGCTCCTGACGCGATTCAAGGCGAAGAAGTGCATTTGAACCTCTACAGCTTGTCAGTCTCGTCGCCGAAGCAAATTTTCTTCCTTAACGACGACGTTGGCGACACGGGCACAGTGTCGTCCGTCGCGGTGATTGACCAAACGCGAACCATTCCGATCGAAGGTGGTGCCACGGTGCAAGCCATAGCCTTTGACCGAAATTGCAACGCGTACATGAACTGCACGAGTTACGACGGCGTCTGCACACCGTTCGTCGTGCCGGGGGTGCTGCCGTATCCGGGGGCGTTCAGCGGGCAGTTTTTGCAGTTGGATGTGCTTTCTGTATCGCCCAAGAATTAGCTCCCCAATAGCGAGGCCGCCAGCCATCTCACCCAACTGGTGTTCGGCCTCCGCGGAGTGGGGGGACTGGCGGCCTATCTCCGCTACGATAGTTTGTTGAACCGCCTCCTTTGAATGGAGGAGGCCAATATTCCTGGACTCTCCACCAGGAAACCGCCACAAGCTTTGCACTAACCACCGCGCACGGTGAGTTAGCGGACACACTTACGGCTTCTGGCAGGCTCCGGGCTTTAGGTAGCCAAAATCAATGAAATTGATGGGGTGGCTACCCACGAACTTTCCGGCATCGAGCACGGTAAAGTGCACGCCGTCGGTGCTGCGGAAGAAGTGCTGCTGCTCGTACGAAACCATTCAGCCATCGTTGGCAGCGAGGTAAGTGCCCTTGAAACTGAGCGCCAAGGCGCCGATCGAGATGTTGTTGGGTTCGATGCTTTGGCTCGTCCAGGCTTCGCCATCGCTGCTTTCCCACAGCTTTGAACCTTGATAAACGCGAAACGCTGTGCCCGTCCAAACGATCGGGCTCGTGAAGCCATCGGTTACCTGCACGAGCGTCCACGTATTTGCGGCGTCCTTGGAGAAGCAGATGTGGCCTTGGCCGCTCGCGACCACGATTGTGGAATCGTTGCCGGCGATGCCGTGCAAATAGGCACCACACAGGCCGGGTCGTGTGGTGGGGGTTTTCCAGGTTTTCCCGGCGTCCACACTGAAGGAAAGATCGCGCGATTCGCCGGATTCGCCAGCCACGATGAAAATGCCGCCGCTCGTCGGCACGTATTCAATGCCACGATAGTTGAAGTCGAAAGTGAGTGCGCCACCGGCCTCCCAAGTGACGCCATCTTTCGAAACCTGCACCGGATTCGCGCAGGCCACGTACGTATCGGCGCCATAGGCGATATCAGCAAAGCTGGGCCCAGATGTGCCGACGCTCTGCCATGTTGTGCCATCGTTCGTGCGCTCTAGCACACTCGGATGTCCCCAGCCCCAGGTGGCTATCAATGCGTCTTTGCCGAAGGCCAAACCGCGCGCCGCAAACTCTGAATGATCGCAGTCGTGGTTCGCGTCGATGAAGCATCGGAAGCTGTCGTCGTGGGATTGATTGAGAATGAAGCTGTTGCCGTCATCACACGAGAGCGTGGTACGCCCATGATGGCCCTGCGCGAAGAACACCGGAACCAGATCGGAGCCTGGTTGGGTAGTCCCGCCAGAGCCCGTGTTGCCGCCTGACACTGTAGCGCTCGTGCCGCCGCTAGGGGTTAACGTGCCGCCGAGGCCATTCGTGCCCCCGGCCTCGCCTGTGCCCGGACGAGCACTGCCGATCGTGTTGCTGGCGCCGCCGAGCGTGTGTGGTGGTAGCTGCAAGAATGATGCGGAGGATTGCCCCAATGCGCAGTCGCAGGTTTGCAAAGCTGGCCAATGCGCAAACAAGTAGGCATCGGCACCGTTAACGCCCGTTCACGCCTGAAGGTGCGGCGCTGGTACACCAGCAGGCCAATGGCGACGATTTGCCCTGGATTCTGACTGGCATACTGCATGCTTCTCCGGGAGCCATGATGGCAAACAGTTCGTTCAAGTTGAGGAGTGTGGCGCTCGGTGGTGTGGTGGGCTTGGCCGCCGTGTTGCAGGCTGGGTGTAGCGGTCAGGTCGATCAAGAGTTTGCGGATGCGGTGATCAGCTCAGCGCTTCAAAGCGACAACAACAGTGAAGCGGGCGAGCTGGTGACGGATTCTGTCGATGCAGGCTGCGTCGATGATCCAACACTTGCGGCGTCAGCTGCAGCAGAGCGCTCTCCGGTCTGGCTGAAGCCCACGGGGTGCGCGACGAAAACGGCGAATGGTGCGGATTTGCACGTGGATTTCAATGCCTGTAGCGGTCCGTTTGGGCGCATGCTGCTTGCCGGAGGCATCGACGCGCGTTTCTCAAACGCTGGAACGTGTCAGCTGCACGTCGACATCACGGACAGCGGCAACTTAACGAGCAACGGACACGCGTTGGATTACGCCGCTCAAGCCGATGTGAAGCTGGGCTCGGACAAGCGCGAGATAACCTGGCATGCGGACATCACCGGCACTTCCCGGCGCGGGAAAGCCATGCAAATCAGCTCTGATCGTCACGCGATCAGCGACGCCAACACGCGGTGTGTCGATGTGGTGGGCACGGCCAAGGGCACTTTAGGTTCGCACAAGTTCTCAACGAGTATCGAAGCGCTCAGCGTCTGTCCTGGAAGCTGCCCCAGCTCTGGCCTCTTGAAGGCCGAGCTTTTCGGGAGCTTGCGCGATCGGTCGCTCAGTATCCGTTTCGACGGCAGTCGACTGGCCCAGGTCACGGGTGGCAATGGTGACGAATTCACGGTTGAAATGGACTGCGACGCGGGGCCAGCAGGACCACTGCCAACACGCTAGACGTTCGTCTGAGCGATGCGGGTCCGGCGGAAAAACTGGACGCCACGCTTGCCGTTTCCGGTGATCGGCACAAAGACTGGTCGCCTATGGACGCCAATTCATTTTCCCACCGCTATGTCCCCGCTTTGGGCAAACGGGTGCATCGCCTGGGCCTCGCCTGCAACATGATCGATGAGCGTGGATTTGAGGGAGCGTTGGAGCAGGGGCTCAACTACATTTTTTGGACGGCGCTTCGCACTGGGCATCTGAAGCCGGCACTCAAGCGGGCGCTTAAAGCACGAAGGGAAGACTTGGTGTTGGCAACTGGACCCTCCTTTGGCTATTTCGGTGGAAACATCAGGCGAGCTGCGGAGCGTCTGCTTTCGGATCTCGGAATAGACACTATCGATGTATTTCAGCTCTTCTGGTTGGGGGTTTCTTCTGCCTGGACGGAAGGCACCATGGAAGCCCTGGTTCGACTGAAAGAAGAAGGGAAAATACGCTCCATTGGGGTCTCCATTCACGATCGAGTGCGTGCAGGTGAGTTAGCGCGCGAGTCGCCATTGGATATGTTCATGCTGCGTTACAACGCGGCGCATCCAGGCGCAGAGCGCGATGTTTTCCCGCAGCTTGAGCACAGAAAGCCTGCTGTCGTGGCGTACACCGCAACGTCTTGGCGAAAGCTTCTGAAGGCGCCTTCCGCGTGGGACGGAGCTCCGATGACGGCCGGCGATTGTTACCGATTCTGTTTGTCCAACGCCAACGTGGATCTGGTGCTCACGGGAGCCGCCAATGAAACCGAGCTCAGTGCGAATCTGAAAGCGCTCGAGCGCGGGCCGTTGTCAGACGAAGAAGCGGGTTGGATGCGACGCTTTGGAGAAGTGGTGCATGGGTAGCGTTAGTTGATGCAACGCCCATATGATCTCCTCAGGTGGAGGTCTTTGGCGGCTGTGCGACTGTTCAGAGCGTCATCAAGTAAGAATCGGCGTGTGCCTGCCGAGAAGGCATACCTTCTGCCCACTTCGACCACTTCCATTACTCGGCGGCTTTCGCGCTTTCCCGTTCAGGGTCAGAGCGAAGTTCGGAGAGCCGTGCCACGGCGCGCGCAATCGCCACCGCGAGCGCTACATCGTCGACGGAGCCCGGGATGTGGGCCAATTCGCCGAGGCTAACTTTCCGCTACTATTCTGGAGAAGGCGCTCGCGAAAGGTCGGGTGCCCTGCACGCTGTGCACCGTGCCTACCATCCGACGAAACACTTGCGCGTTTGGGTTCTAGCTGGCGCCCCCATCCAACACATGTTTCGCGACCGCGCCCACGATACTCTTGCCTCCGATCGTGAGGTAAAGCTGTCCATCGGTGTGCACGAGTTCCCACTTGGTGTTGCGATCCGTGGCAGCATCCAGCTCGTCGAGGAAGCTGGGTTCGAGCGAATAGACTTCAATCTCAGCGAGGCGGTGGATCTCGCGCTCGCCGCTGACCTTCTGAATTAGCGCAGGATCGTGTTGGGTGAACACCACCAAACGGGGTGAGGCTTTGCTCACTTTGTGCAGGCGATCAGCGGAGGGCGTGCCAACTTCGATGGACGTGCGTAAGGTCCCTTGAAGATCACGGATTGCGAGGGCCGATTCATCCGTGTTGGAGATCCCGCCTTTTGAGAATGCGATCCCTTCTTCGTAACACAGGCAATAAGCCAGAACGCGCGTCAGGAGGAAACGCATGCTCTCCGAGGGATGGCGCGCGACGCGCAGATCGAGCTGCTCGTAGACTCCGCGATCAACGTCGGAGAGGTCGATCTTGAGGTGATAAATCGTTGCTGTCAGAGCCATGCTGGCTCACGGTAGATGAAATTGCCTCCAAGCGGGAGTAATAGAAACCTCTTGGCAAGCCGTGCCCATCGGATAGAAGAAGGGCAACATGGAATACAGGAACCTTGGACGTACGGGCTTCAACCTTTCAACGGTGAGCTTTGGTGCTTGGGCGATCGGAGGCGCCTGGGGACAGTCGAATGACGACGAGTCGCTCCAGGCGTTGAACCGTGCCCTCGATCTTGGCGTGAATTTCATCGATACGGCGGACGTCTACGGCGATGGCCACAGCGAGAAACTGATTGCCAAGCTGCGGCAACAACGGAAGGAGCCGTTCTATGTGGCTACGAAAGTCGGGCGACGTTCATCACCCCACACCGCCGATAGCTACACCAAGGCAACGCTCACCGAGCACGTTGAGCGGTGCCTGAAGAATCTACAGGTGGATGCGCTCGATCTCGTGCAGCTGCATTGCCCGCCCACGGACGTGTACTATCGCCCGGAAATTTTTGAGGCGATGGATGGGCTTGAGCGTGCGGGGAAGCTTCGCCATTATGGGGTGAGCGTTGAACGCGTCGAGGAGGGCTTAAAGTCGCTTGAGTATCCTGGCGTGAAAAGTGTGCAGATCGTTTACAACCTGTTTCGCCAGCGCCCAGCTGAGCTCTTCTTCCGTCAGGCGGAGGCTAAAAAAGTGGGGATTTTAGCCCGATTGCCGCTCTCTTCGGGCATGCTCTCTGGGAAGATGAAGGCGGATACGAAGTTCGCGGCCGATGATCATCGGCTGTTCAATCGCCACGGTGAGGCCTTTGACCGCGGGGAAACGTTTTCAGGTCTCGATTATGAAATCGGGTTGAGAACTGTTGAACGCCTTCGGCCGCTCGTGCCCGCCGGCTGGAGCTTGGCGCAGCTCGCGCTTGTTTGGGTCACGATGGATCCCGCGGTAACCTGCGCCCTCTCAGGTATCCGCACAGTTGCTCAAGCGGAAAGCAACTGCCAAACGGCTGATCTGGCGCCGCTCGACGCCACGCTTATAGCAAAACTCAAATCGATCTATACGGAGGATGTCAGGCCTCACGTGCATCAACGCTGGTAGCCAACGCAGCTTCGAGCAGGCCCAATTGAGCCATGAGAGCTGCGAAGTCGGGGCTCAGCGGCGCCCGTATCACGAGTGCCTCATTCGTTCTTGGATGCTGCAGCGTGAGCTCTGCGGCATGCAGGGCTAACCGATGAAAGCCAAATCGCTCGCGAAAAATCCGATTGTGCTCGCCCTTTCCGTAGCGCACATCCCCGATGAGCGGGTGGCTTTGGTGCTTCAAATGGCGACGGATCTGGTGCAAACGGCCCGTCTCCGGCCAAGCTGCAAAGAGCCCATAGCGCTCGAATTGCCCCAGCAATTCGAAGCGCGTGATGGCGGGTCGAGGAACGGCTCCTTTCTCTTTCGCGAGCGGATGATCGACCCGTTGGAGGTCAGCCTGGTGTCCGCGACACAACGCGAGGTAGCGTTTTTGGATCTGATGCCGATTGAAAGCGAACTGGATGTCCCGGGCCACTTCGCTACTTAGCGCAAAGAGCAACACGCCACTTGTGGCTCGATCGAGACGATGGACGGGAAACACCGCAGCACCGATTTGATCACGCACGAGCTGGAGCAATGGAACGCCGTCCACAGCCCAGCCTCGGTGCACCGAAATCCCCGCAGGCTTATTCACCGCGACGAGGTGTTCATCCCGGTACAAGATCTCAAGCGGCAAGTTAACGTGTTCGGGGGATGCACTCGGTATTCTGGGAGTTGGCTTTGCTCCGCTAGTCGCCATGGAAGCTTGCACCAGCTTGTTAAAGGCCGACTCAAGTTGTTGCTGAACTTCTGGGCCCTCCAGCACTCCCAGTGCGCGTGCGATGGCTTCAAACGTAGCAAGGCCCCCCGGTTTGGGCTCATTCCGCAGGAAATAACGGCTGTTTTGGCCCTCGGCGAGTACCACTCGTTCCGCGTGCGCGAGCCCCGGGATGCGGCGCTGAGCACGACTTGCTTGACGCCAGTTGCCATCCGGTACGATCAAGGTGACGGGTCGAGGATCTTCGAGCACCAGGTCTCGGGTTAATGTCCGAGCTCCTTCACTTGGAAAGAGTAGCAACACGCGGCGGCCCTGGGCATGCAGTGAGCTTAAGTCAAGCTCGCTGCCTAACTGGCCATGGACGTGGAGCTCGCTGTGTCGGAGGGTCTGGAGCGCCCATGGCCCGGTGGCGGTGGTTTTCGCAACTTCGCGATGGTGCATGATCAGCACGAGGCGTGTCGTGAGATCGAGCTGGGGCAGCTCTCTGCACAGGCACCGGTCTTGATGCATGCGACAACGCTCGCAGCGTTCAGCTCGTTTATGCCGGGTTCCCATGCGGTTTGTTCGGTGGGGAGCGTACACGGCTTCTCCGTGGACCGCCCGAGCAGCTTGGGCTACACCCCTCGACGCTCCAGATGTCGGTTTTTAGCGTTTTGAACACATGGGTGGGGAAGCACCTCAAGCAGATAGAAATGGTGGGGGTGCTGATGCGGAGTTTTAGCTTCAGTCTCGTGAGCTGGCTGGGCGTGATGGCTCCGTAGTGGTTTCGGCCAGCTAGCCATTTCATAATTCAGGACGGCACACACCACTCACGTTGCCCGGCAAATGTTTCGATCCGGAGCGTAGGCTTCGAGCGAAAGAAAAGGAGAAGGTCCAAATGAAGAAGATCTTGTTGGCTCTAGTTCTTGGCTGTTGCAGTTTTGGTCGTCCGAGCGCCGCGTCGGCGCAGACATTGGGCAAGCCGCTTGATGTCGTATTTTCAGGGGATCGCCTGTTTGGTGTCACGTTCTCCAGAGAAGCCACGGAGCGATTCGGGCAGAGGGATAGGATTCTCGATACTTCCCGCGTGTCGTTCGGTTGGGGAGGGCGAGGCGTAGAAGTGCTGACGCCGTACGAAATTCCGCGCGCTGCCGTGGATGTGTTCGTGGCCGAGCAGTTGAGCATTGGGGGTTCGCTCGGTTTCGCAAGCGTGTCCTACGACAGAGATGATGGGAAGGATCGGGCCGATTATGACTCTTTTATCTTTGCGCCTCGCGTGGGCTATATCTGGGGGCTGAGCGACGTGTTCAGCTTCTGGTTGCGCGGCGGCATTAGCTATCATTCGAACACAGGCGGTCATGAAAACGGTCTTGGCCTAACGGTAGAGCCAACATTTGTACTCATGCCTGCTGAGCATTTCGGGATCGTGTTTGGCCCCACGTTGGATCTCGATTTGGTGGGTGGCGTTGATGACGGCCGCGATCGAGTGGATCGCCACTATCGAACGTTGGGATTACTACAAGTTGGGATCCTGGGCTGGCTTTGATGCGGCGCTTCAGGGGTTAGCGGTCACGCCAAGTCCGTAACGGTAGCGAAGGCCAAGCGAGACCAGTGGGCCTGCGATCTGCACCGAATCTTCTTCGGTGTAGGCGCGTGCGCCGGTGGTGTATAGAACGGGGCGCGTGCGAGTGCTCCAGACGCCCGCGCCGCCCGCCGAAGCCAAGAGCCCCAGAGAGCCATCGCCGCCGTTACCTCGGAGCCAACTGAACACACCCACCGCGCCGTAGGCAAAGCCCGTTACGCCACCGCCACCTTCAAAGAACATGTCCGTGGTGAGGGCTAAAGGCACCGTGAGCCGCGCGTTGCTGCCTCCCCAGATGAACCCCGCCTTCTTGGCGTCGACGGAATTAGTCGCGTCTTTGCCTCCGAAATAGAGCAAATTATTGGCCACGGTCAGGTTAAGCCCGTCCATGGCCCCCAACCGAACACGTTGCCCAAGTGTGAAGGCGTGCTGCATTGCCTGGTGCCACGACCCCGGCGGCGTTGTCGTGACGTCTGCACCAGGACTCTTGGAACCAAAGTCAATACTCGTTAGCTCAAACATGCGACTCAGGTCGCCGTAAACCGATGTGACGCCGACTCCGAGGCCGAGCGCAAACGGGCGACTGTTGTACCCACCCTCTAGGAGGCTGGTTTGCGTGAACGTGGTGCTGCCCGCGGAACGGCCCAATCCGAGCGGCTGGCTACGGAGGCCGATGAAGTAGCGCTCTTGATACAGGCTGAGATTGGCATCGATGAGTGCCCCGAAACCCGTCTGCCCGATGTTCAAGATGGGGCGAAGGTGGAGTTCCGCTTCGACAAATCCAGAGAGCTGACGCGGATAAAGCAAGCTTGGTTCTGTGTACTTGTCGGCGCGCTCCACGCGATCAGTTAAAGCTACCCGATCACCTCGCCAAATGCGGGCACGGGCGTTTTCGAGGCTCACCGAATCCACTACCAGAACAGCGACTTCGCGTTCGCCATGGAAGACACCGCCTTCATCCGAGAGCGTTTCGTTTTGCACCACCTTCAGCCGATCTCCCACGCGTAAACCTGCGGCGCTGCCTTGGTTCAGTATCACAATTCCATTGAAAACCTTCAGGATTTGGAGCAGTTTAACCTGGGTGGCTGTTTCCACTGGCGGAGCGGGTGACGCCGACGAATTGGGAGAACCGCTCACCTGCGGCGTGGGTGGAACGACGGTAAGCGGCCCGCTGCTGGCCGCCAGATCGGGCCCAAGAAGCAACGCGGAAGTCGAGTTAATCTGCATCCAGAGTTGCCCATTGGTCAGCAGGAAACCAGTGACCGATCCGTGAGAAACGGGGATGAGCTTCTCAACGCGCGCATCGCCACTTGCTGCAGTTACCACGGCCGCTCCCCATTCTCCCAAGGCCACGTAGGCACGCTGTCCGGAGGTGTGAAGTCCGAGCGCTCGTCCGGGAAGCTTGAGCTCTTGTTGGCTGGCTCCACTCTTCAGATAAACGACGCCCTCCGTGAGCACCCAAGGACTCGTTTCCTCCTCCGCTTGCGCAAGCGCCGCGTAGCTCACTAGCCAACACCCTAAGATCCAGCCCACTGCTCGCCGCAAGTTTCGCATGGCGACATCCTACCCAGGTTCTCGGCGGCATGGGTAGCCCTTGTGTGCGGGTGGCAGCTAAGACCGGAGGAGCTGCTGAAACGTGCCTTTTTGAATCAATGCAAACACATCCATGCTGAAGGCAACGCCGCAGTGCACGAACACGCCCCCGTAAATCGAACGCGTACGGAGAGCGACCGTGCCAAGGGCGATTCCCGCGATGATGGAGCCAACGCACTCAGCCGGCGGCTTTCCAAAGTGAATCATCGCATAGGGCACGATCATCACGAAGATCGAAAGCGCACCGAGGGTGCGCGCCAGCGCAAATAGGAGGAAGCCCCGAAAGAAAAACTCGAGGCAAAAGAACTGGAGGCCATACGCCAGCTCCCACAAGAGCAGCACCGTCCATGACTCACCCGCACCGGCAAATTTTGGGTAGGTGCGCAAGAACGGAGCCGTGAAAGAAGCTGCGTAGGCGAGCGGCAAGACCAGCGCTAACATTCCTACGTAGAGGGCCCAAGTCTTGGTGCTATGTTTCAGGCCCAGTCCGAAATCTCGGATGCGGCCCTTCAGAACCAGCTTGATGCAGAGCGCTGGAACGAACACGTAGTTCACGAGCTTGAACAGCGCCCAATAGAGGTAGGGGTAAAGCGTGGGGTGTGGTTGTGTCTTAAGCCAACTCCAGAGTGGCTCCCATCGAGTCAGCGCTTCAGGGCTACCAAGATAGTGGGGGAGGATCAGCGCAATGGCGGCAGTGAGCAACACCAACGCAGGCTTCAAGCTGGGCAAGCTTTCGCTGCGGTGCTCGCGGTCGATCAGCTCCCACTGATTGACCGTGAGTTGCTTGAGCAGCGCCAACATGCGTACGCGGTGATGCCAAACTTGGCCAAGAAAAACAAACGGAACGCTCAGCCCGACGCCGAATTCCGCTTAGGTTCGAACCAGCGCTCAAGAAATTCGAGCTTTTTCCAGGTTTCGGGCTCCAAAAACGAGAGGAAGGCGATCCCCGAGAGCGGGTAAGCGAAAGCAATCGCCATCATGAGCAAGATCCCCCAATGAAACGCGCACACACCCAGCACCCAAATCCTAGCCAATTTCCGACTCAGCAGCGCAACGGGTGCACCCACCTCTAACACGAGCGAAAGCGCTGCAAGCGGCCCAAAGATGCTGCGGTGGGGAGCCGCCCAAACTCCCAACGGCGAGTGCCAGCTACCGAACTCGAGCTTACGAAGATTGTCGAACGCCACTTGATTCTGGAGCACCTCTCCAGATCCCCAAGCCCAGCCTGAAACACGCAGCTTGGCGACACCCGCAAGCAGATAAGCGGCGACGGTGACCGTGCACATAGCGCGAATGCACCAGCCATAGCGGCCATGGGCGTCCGGTGGGTTACCGGAGGTGGTGCGGCTCGTTTTTCTGTCGAGTGAAAGCGTGTCCGCTGCGGGCGCTACACTCAAGAGCATGATGTGCAAGGTCATGAGATTCTCCGTGTGGAAAATCATGCCCCAGGAATTTCTGTAACTCGTCGTCCAAAGCAATAAAATGGCATAAATCGGCCCAAGCCAGCGGTAATGCCAGCCCAAGCTAAACGCGAAACCCGTGAGCAACGTTAACCCGAAAATGAGGTGAGCTTGGATCGGAGGCAGTGGCGAATCCACGAGCGAGACAGGGCCCACGGGGCTGAAGCGCTCCGGTGCGTAACCGGAGACGTTCAAAAAGTTGGGCGCCCAGATCGCCAGGTAGATCAGCGAATACGCCCCGATGAGGAACCGCAAATAGGCTAGGCGCAACGCGGGCAGGGGCGCGTACCAGAAAGTGTCCAAGCGGCGAAGCCAGCGCATCATTCCCTGTGCGGTACTTCACAGCTCGTGAGCAGCTGTTGAGCCATGGGTTTGGAGTCCAGCGTGAAGTAGGTGACAGGATCGAACTGAACCTCGACCAGCTCAACTCGTTCCAACGCCACCCAGCGCGGATCTTGCGCGGCGCGCAGCGCGACGTCAGAGCACAGGCGTTGCATCGCAGGCATCCCCGCTGTGACGCTTTGCGAGATAGTGCTAACCGCTTGCATCACCTCCGAGCCTTCGACGACCAGACTGGGTGGGAGCGCAACCCTGTTGGTGCCAGGAATGCCAGTGGAACGCGAAATTCCCACGAGCTTGTGAAGAATTGGGTTCTCTCGTTTTTTGGAAAACATTGGGTAGTTTGACAGGGGATAGGAATCCCGGGGTTCGCTCGAAATGGCCGGCGACACCACGGCGGCCACTGCCACCCACCCGATCCCGTACGCGAACACTCGGGACACAGCGCCTAAATCTCCTCGGACAGCCCGATGGTTCGGCTGCCGTGTCCGAGCGCGGCCCACGCATGCTGGACGTAGTCGATGCGGATTTCTGGGGAAGCAAGATGCCGAGAAAAGCCGCCGTTCGCAAGATTTGGGTTCGCACAAGCGAAGCAATTCTCGACGTTCCACTGGGACATCAAAAGGAAGCCGAGCACTTTGCGCATTAACGCTGTTTCTGCAACCACAGGCTCCTTACGAGCTCTCTTGATCGCAATGGCTGCGGCCAACGCCTCGCCGAAGCCTGCGCTTGCGGTGGTGTGCGGGAGAGAAAATGTGCCCACCCCATAGCCGCCCACGAGCTGGGACTCGACGCTGTCTGAGTCCATGATCAATCTGGACTTAAAAGCCACATAATCCAGGCAAAAACGCTCATAATCGGTATCGCGATGGACGGTGAGTGCGGCCCGGGCAGCCAAACAATGCCAGTTTTCCTCAAGGAAGAAGAAGCTCCGGAGGGGATGGCTCCAATAACGATGGGCCACGTAGTCCATCGCACGCGCAACGGCAGCGTGCACAGTGTGGAGTGCAGGCCAACCCGCAAGCTCGGGCTCTCCCATGGCGTGCTGTCGGTTCAAGGCTTGCTCAAGCAGCACGAGTGCGAGCACGGCCTGACCCTCGGCGTAGAGCACTTTGTGACGATTCACGGCATTGGCGTGCACGAGGTCAAAGCTTGCAGCAAATGAGCCGTCTTGGTTCTGAACATGTAGGAGAGTTCGAGCAAGCTGTGCGATGAGCGTGTCGAATTCGCCTCCCACGCGTGGACGGCAGGTGAGGAATGCCGCCAACGGCAACGCCAGGCTATTGAGCCCGCCTTCGGTGCTGCCAGATGCTTCCAGCGTGGCGAACGAACCGAAGTACACGGCGTTTGCCGTGAGGTAGCCGAGCGCGCGCCGTTCCAGCGCCGTAACCTCAGGTTGTGTTCCACCGAGTTCGCACAAGGCTAGGGTGGTGCCAGCTTGGCGAGCCAGATTGACGGATTGGACGTCTTCCACTCCTGAAAATGGGTTCAACGTGTATCGGAACAAGCCGTCGGGTTGGGCTGCTCCCAGGATGTATTGGCGTGCGCCAGCTTGTGCCTGCGCCACGAGCTCCGGCGAGGGAGCGCTGAAAGTCTTTCGACCGCGTTGATAGGGCACCAACAAAAGATCGCGTTGAACCACCCATGTTTGAGTCTCCACGCGCAACAGGCCAGCCAGTCCGCCCCCTTTTGACCCGAGGTCAAGGCGTAGGACGGCGGCGTCGATTCCGAGCCGCGCATCGGCGTCAACTCCGAGCGCGGCGCTCATGAAACGATCGCGAGCGGTTAACTGCCAAGGAGCAAGACAGCTTGACCCATCGCAGATCCCATCCAAGCCCGGCCGTAACTTGAGCAGATCAATCCAGGGCAATCTCTCATCGAGCTCCTGTGTGGCGCTCACCAAGTCCAAAATCATTGGAGTGGGAAGTGCCTGCGCGCTCAGGAAAGTACTGAATTTCGCCTGAAGTGAGTTCAACGACTCGGCCTGAATGCAGCTGTATCGAGCTTGGAACTCGGGGTGCGAAAGGTGGCTGATAAGGAGTGTGAACGCATGAAGATTCGGTGAGTCGAGGCAGTGCGCTGGTCCGACATCGGTGGACGATGTTCTGGAAATCCCATTCGTGGTGGGTGCGCGGCGCAGTTCAACTGTGAGCGCTTTCTGAACGGCAGGGATGTCGAGTGCAAGGGGTTTGGCTGCTGCAGTATGTGCCCACGCTGTGCTCAGCGCAGCACCGAAAATGAGCGCTCCCAGGATGGCCGCGTGCGCTCGCTTGCCCAAGCTGGCGTTGCCTCGTGTGATGCTCAGCCCCCAACTTGCGATCGGAAGAGTCAGCAAAACGAGCAACCCCCACACAGCAAGAATCGCTGCCCCGATCCCAACTCCGAGCCCGCGAAAGAGCGTGGCCACGTACCAAGCCGTGGTGAAGAGCGCAAAGCTGGCGCCTGCGAGACCGAGGAGCGACGCCCACGAGAGGAGTGCCCAGCTAATTCGGAACCCGCGAGCGTGGCCCAAAAGTGCCGTGACAGCCGTCGCGACATGCAGGAGCCCAAGAACAGAGCAAACACTCAGGAACGGCCAAGCGTCTCCCCAAGGTAACGTCACTCCGGCCCAGATAAAAAGCGGGCCCTCAAGCAGACAGATGATCGTCACCCCCACGCGTAAACCGCGGCTGGATAGCGCGCCCACACGATCCGTCACTTGCAGCGAAGGGTCAGGCATCCGAGGTGAACCATCTAGCGCACTCCCGCTCGTTGGCCTAGTCTCGGAGCGTGACGTCCAAGCCTTGGGTCTTCCTCCCGTTATTGTTGCTGGGCGTGGGCGGCTGCGAAGATGCTGAATCCGAAAAGTGCGTCAGCTTGTACAAGTCCGCACAGGCGGTCGTCCGCGATGCACATTCAGGCAGCGAAGCCAGCGTCAGCCAAGGGCGTGAGGCGGTGCGTGGCGCGATGGCCGCCTGTCGCGGCGCCGGCAAGACCAACGAGCTAGATCAGCTGGCTCCCGCTTTGGCGCGGCTGGATGCACAGTTGGTCTATCTGCGAGCTCGTCCAAGTAGCGTGCCCAAAAGAGAACTCAGCCCTGGGGAGCGGGCAGAGCTGCTGCGCACTGGCGACCCGAAATGTCCTAAAGGCCAGGGCTACAAGGATAAAGCAACCGGCAAAGAGGTGCGTTGTCGTGGGTCCCAGCTTGTTTATTTGAGTTGGGCAAGAGCCAAGGAGTACTTCGAGCTCCGCGGCTACAAGCTGAAATCAGCCAAGCCCAATGAGCTGAGTGCTGAGTTTGGTTCCGAACTGTTCGTGTTCGAGTACCACCAAGCTAACGACCCAGGCCCTCCCAAGTGTGTCACATTGTATCCTTCGCCAGGCGTACCCATGCTCGAGGCTGCCGCACGCGCCACCGGAGTGAAACCTGATCAGATCAAGCCTCCAAAGCCGCTCAACACGGACCAGGGGCCGCTTAACATCTCAGTGGATGAGACCGAGAGCAAGCTGGTGATTCGGCTTGGAGAGTGTCGTTAAACGGAGGTTACGGCATAGGCGTTGCACTGGAACGCGTTTCTGCGCCCGTCTGCCTATTTTCTACGAACCATCCTGACGCAAATTATGCGACACCCTACCACTAAGCTGTCGCACAAAGCCTCGGCGGCGCTGGTGCAAAACGCCACGCGCGAGTCAGAAAGCCACGACCGTTCTGTCGCATTCGCCCTGAGGAGTGCGTTCTGGTGACCAAAATCGATGCACTCGATAAGGCGGCATCGCGTTTCGACGATAGGCTGAGCTTGGTTGCGGGCCTCTTGCAGCGCTTCACTTGGGAGCGCACCGGAACCGATCAGGTGAAGCGGATTGAGCTCGGCGGCAGCATCACCATCGATGACTCTGCGGCGCTATGGAAACGTATCGGCGAGTCGATCGCGGATTTGAAGGAAGCTAGGTCAGTCGAAATCGATCTTTCTTGCATTCGGGTGATCGACGGCGCCTGTATGGCGCTTCTCGTACACTTTAGAAATGATGTGCGAGCGCGCCGGATCCGCTGCGAGTTCGTGGGCGGCGCTGCGGAGGTCGAGCGAATCGTTGACCTCTACGGCGGCCATAAGAAAGCCAAACGTAAGCGATCAGAGCGCAAGCCAGCCAACGCAGTTGAGCAAGTCGGCGACGCCACACTCGCGGTATTTCGCGAGATTCGGCAGATTCTGGATTTCTTTGGCCAATTGGTGGTCTCGGCGATCCTGGCCGTGAAAAACCCCAAGACCGTCAACTTCCATGACGTGGGTCCCACGATGGAACGCGCGGGCGCAGACGCCGCACCGATCGTGGTGCTGATCAATTTTTTGATCGGCCTCGTGATGGCCTACCAAAGTGCTGCACAACTCAAGCAATTCGGGGCCAACATCTACGTGGTAGACTTGGTAGCTGTCTCGATGACGCGCGAGCTCGGACCGCTGATGACCGCTATCATCATTTGCGGCCGCTCGGGTGCGGCCTTCGCCGCCGAGCTTGGTACGATGCAGGTATCCGAGGAGGTGGATGCGCTACGGACTTTAGGCTTCATGCCGCTCCGTCACTTGGTCATGCCGCGCATGTTCGGATTGATTCTGGTTGCGCCCTTCTTGGTGCTCCTGGCAGACGCCGTTGGCATCGCTGGTGGAATGGTCGTGGCGGCCACGACCCTCGATATCACTCCTACGAGCTTCATGATTCAATTGCAGGGTGCCGTGAAGCCCAGCGACATCATCTCGGGCGTTGTCAAAAGCGTGGTATTTGCTGCGGCGATAGCCCTGATTTCGTGTCAGCAGGGTCTGGCGACGTCTGGTGGGGCGGAGGGAGTTGGGCGTCGAACCACCGGCGCCGTTGTGTCGATTCTCTTCGCGTTGGTCGTGCTCGACGCCATCTTCACCATCCTGCTGGCGGGGCTCGGGCTATGAACAGCCCATTGATTCGGGTGCGAGAGCTGAGCGTGGGTCATGGTCGTAGGGTGCTATTGGAGAAGGCCAGCTTCGACGTTGAACGCGGAGACATCTTCATCATTCTTGGCGGGAGTGGCTGCGGTAAGTCCACGTTGTTGCGACACCTGATCGGGCTGGAGACCCCGCTGTCGGGTCAGATTAGCATCGCCGGTATCGGCGCACCTCGCCTGGAGGGAGCCGCTCCGCGCTACGGCGTCATGTTCCAGTCGGGCGCCTTGTTCAGCTCCATGACGGTTGGCGAGAACGTCGGGTTTGCTCTCCAAGAATGGACGGAGCTACCCGCCGAAGCAGTCTCCGCGATCGTCCGCGCCAAGCTGACGCTCGTCGGACTGGAGGGCGCCGAAAACAAGCTGCCTGCCGAGCTCTCGGGCGGCATGAAGAAACGTGCAGCGATTGCCCGCGCCATGGCCTTCGAGCCGAACCTGATTTTTTTGGACGAGCCTTCCGCGGGTCTAGATCCGGTCAGCGCAGCAGAGCTAGACGAGCTGATCCTGACTCTGAACGGCGGGTTGGGCCTTACGGTAGTGATGGTCACCCACGAGCTCGAGAGCATCTTCAAGGTAGGAAAGAATTGTATCATGTTGGATCGTGAGACGCGCAGCATCATTGCGACTGGGGATCCAAGCCGCCTTCGCACTGAAAGCGAAGACCCACGTGTTCGCCAGTTTTTCAACCGAGAAGCGAGGGGTGCCTAATGGCGGTGGGTACCAATCGCTGGAAGCTCGGACTCTTCGTGCTGGTTGGGTTCGGTGTGGCACTCACCGCGGTCGCGCTCTTCGGCGCTCATACCTGGAACAAGAAGACGATCGCCTACGTGAGCTACTTCGACGAGTCCGTGCAGGGCCTCGAGCTCGGTGCGCCAGTGAAGTTTCGCGGAGTAACGGTAGGCCGCATCTCCATCATCGACATCGCCGAGAACTTACGGCACGTCCAGGTGACGAGCGAGCTCAACGTCGAGCAGGTGGGTCGGCTCAACTTGGGTCAGGCCGGCACGGACCGCGGTAGAATCGTCATGCATCCCGACATGCGCGTTCAGCTGGCGCAGACGGGTATCACGGGAGTGAAATTCATTCAGATCGACTTCTTCGATTCGAAAACCAATCCGGTGCTCGCACTGCCCTTCAAGACACCCGACAACTACATCCCCACCGCGGCCTCCACCATGAAAAATATCGAGGATACGGTCATAAAGACCGCCAATCGCTTACCCGAGATTGCCGACGACGTGGCTCGAACCATGAGTCAGATCAGAGCCGTCGCGCAACAGCTCGAAGACGGAAAATTGCCCGCCCGCGCAGGTGAAACGTTGACTCAGGCAAACCAATCGTTGGCTGAGCTGAGCACTCAGCTAAAAGCGCTCAACGCCAGCCAACTTTCGAGCGAAGCGGACAAGAACTTGAAGGAGTTCAATGTCATTCTCGTTCGAACGGGCAGCTTGCTTGCCCGACTGGAAAGCGATCAGGGCCTATTTCGCAGCGCCGAACGTGGGGCTGACGCCATTGGGGAGGTCGCTCGAGGCGCCCGTACACTCGGCCCCGAGCTAGAGCTCACGTTGCGCGAGGTCCGCGGAGCTGCTCGCTCCATCAAGCGTCTTGCAGATAACCTAGAGCGTGATCCTGACATGCTGCTGAAGGGCAGAGCCAAGAGGTCGGAATGAACGCAAGATCGGGTTGGATCGGCGTATTCGCCATGGTTTTCAGCTTGCAGAGCGGCTGTGCGCTCACCTCGAAGGCCGATGCGCTTTTCCCGCGCTACTTCAGTCCCGAGCAAGCGACGCGGCAAGGCCCGCCTGCCGCAGTTGGCAACCTGGGTTTGCGTCTGGGCCAGGTCAGCTCTGCCACGTACATCGACGAACGCATCTCGTACCGCCTGAGCGGGTCCGAGGT
>JBBSBI010000076.1:0-22066 GCA_038251425.1 Polyangiales bacterium | reverse complement strand
GCTCCGCCTAAACCTGCGGTTGCTCCGCCTGAAGCGCTCCCGCTCGACCCGGCAGCGCCTCCCGCTGCTGCGCCCCCACCACCTGTCGAATGGGGCGCTCCGCCGCTTGCCGCTGTTGCGGCTCCCCCAATGCTTGGCGTGGCTCCACCTGTATTCACGCTCGAAGCGGGGCCTGCTGGACTAGTGCAGCGGACATGAAGCGCGGCCAACACGAGGGCCGCGCACAAGGGTGAGCGAAAATCCAGCAATCGCCGGCAAATTATCACAACTGAGTTGAGAACAACAATCGATGTCGCAAAACGTGAATTTCTGTCCTCAACTGAGGATTGCGGGACCACGAGCGAGTTCTCGCCTCGGGCTTGGCTTGCGTTATATCTTCGCCAATGTCGGACAAAACCGGTGGCCTCAAGGGCAGCGAAGCGCGCATTTGGAAAATGGTGGAGGAGCGCAGTCAGCCTGGAGCCGATCGCGCGCTGATTGACGCGCGCATTTGGGATCTCTTCGGGGAACGCTGGTGCGTGATGTTTACCGACCTCTCCGGGTTTTCGCGCCAAGTGGATGCGTTTGGAATCATCCATTTTCTCCAGGTGATTCACGAGCACCACAAGATCGTTCTTCCCTTCGTCGAAGCGTACGATGGCCTTCTGGTGAAGATTGAGGGCGATAGCCTGCTTCTGCTTTTTCGGCGTCCGGAGCGTGCGATCGAGTGCGCGATCGCGATGCAGAAGGCCTGCGAATGTTATAGCGAACGAAAGCCGCCAGAAGAGCAAGTGCTCCTGTGCATCGGGATAGGCTTTGGGGATGTGCTTCGCGTCGGCGATAGCGACGTGTGGGGGCGGGAGGTGAACGCAGCGAGTAAGCTCGGTGAAGACACGGCGCGCGCCGGGGAAATCTTAGTCACCCTCGCGGCGAAGGAGTCGGCAGATCTGAGCGCTCCGCGCGATTACGAAGACATTGGTCACCGTTTTACAGAAGGAGAGCGCGTGTACCGCCTCAAGCGCACAGACAGTACGGCTTCTAACGCATAAGCTCCGCTTCGATCGATGCCCCACCAAATCCGACAAGTCGCGCCTAGCCCCCAAGCCCGCTGCGTTGTGACAGCTGACAGGCAAACTCTCGCGGCGCCCGCGGACTGGGTTCTCCAGGCACCGGGCGATGCTGCACTCAGCCGGCGGATCAAGAAGGAAGGGCCGCATTGGGTGGTGTCCGAGAAGCGAGGACGCAAGATATTCTCCCGTGGGATCTGGGCACCTGCCGAGCGCGTCGAACGCCTCAGACGGGAGCTCGCCACCGAGCGGGCCGATCCCACGTACGAACGCAAGCTCACTGCGGGTCGCCAGAAGCGAGCGTCGGAACAAGTTGCCTACGCAGAAGAATTTGAAGCCTCCGTGCTCGCTTTTCTTCGCTTTTCGGACGCGCACACCAGGCTGGCTCGCCAAATGGCGCGAGCGATTGCCGAGCATGCTGTCCCGGTGGGGAGCGGTACGGTCGCGCGCACCAAACGGATCACCGTGGAGCAGCGCGCGGAAGCCGCGACCATCGCTTGGATGCGCCATCAAACGACAGCCTACGACCAACTGAGCATCCCACGCGTCAAAGGCATGCGGCGGGAAGTTCGTCGAATGCTCGCGGAGCGCTCACGTAAGTTGCTGGCGCGCTACCGGGATGAGTACGCGCAAGACGATCCCGATTGTCCCCTCCGGCGTGCCCTCTCGCCAGCGCGGGCAACCAGAGCCGAGCTTTCAAAAGGTCAATAGCGACCTCCATACGACAAGTCAGCGTAGCCAGCCGATTTCGCGTGCTGTGGCCTCACCGATACGCAGCTGATCCAGAGAATCTGGCGGCGCGTCAGCGGTAGCCGTCAGCGCGACGTGACGTGCCATGACTTCAGCATAATGTTGCGGGTAACGTGGCTCAAGCGTTGGCTCGCCGAGACCATCGGGAACCATCACGGCACCTTGTGGCGTGTACTTGTCGCTGGCGCCGAGCGTGTGCAGGAGTTCGTGAACCGCAACAAACAGCGTGAAGTCAACCATGTCTTTATCGAACTCGACCGACACGGCCCCGATTCGGCCGCCGCTCTGGCTCAGCCCTTCCACGAACTGGTGACCCGCACTCGCAGGTTCTCGCACGACAAGGTACACGCGCGAATCGAAGGACGACGGCCTGACATTGGCGAGAGCGTCTACGGCATGTGAGAAACGCCAGAGCTCGTAATTGAAGCGGATGAGATCGAGCACATCTGACGAGCGCAAGACCGGAAAGGGGGCAGGAGCTGGAACGGGACCGCGAAGGAAAATGTGAACTGCAGTAGCCGGTGCCGTTCGATAGCGGTGCATCTCTGAGCTGAGCTGCTGCTCGAGCGCCAGCAGTCGATCATTGACGCCTTGGATCGCTTCGGGCGAAACGGGGCCTTCTTGCACCAGAACGAGGGCCACGTTGAGGGCCCTGTCCCAGCTCGTTCTGGCGCGGCGCTCGCGCAGATCCATCAATCCCCATGCTGAAACGCAGACGAGTAGGGTGAGCAGGATTGCAACACGAATACGCAAGAAGACCCGGGGGGACCCTAAGACAATCCAATTCCGAAGACGAGAGGGTAGTGATAATCCATGGCATTCTAAAACGCAGTTTCATAGAGTGCAGGCGATGACTTCATCCGCAATCGCCCGCGCGGGCGTCTACTTGCACGCCCTGGCCGCGCGTGCGGCGCGTGATCCTGAACGGCCCCAGTGTCATTTTGTTCCGCCCGCGCGCTGGATGAATGACCCGAATGGGACGATTTTCTATCGCGGTTGGTATCATCTGTTCTATCAACTGAATCCGTTCGGCGACCAATGGGGATTCATGCACTGGGGCCATGCCCGTTCGCGTGATTTGATCCATTGGGAGCACCTGCCGATTGCCTTGGCACCCGAAGTTGAGCAGGGCGAAGAACATTGTTATAGCGGCAGCATCGCCCTCGATCACGCTGGCCAGCCGTGCCTGCTGTACACCTCGGTTGGGTTCGCTGACACGCGCCCATTCTGGCAGTGTCTGGCACGTCCGCTGGATGACGATCTGTGCACGTGGGAACGCAGCATCACCCAAGTGATGCCCGGCACAATGACGGAGCAGGCGCGCGATCCCTACATGTTCACGTGGCAGGGGCGGACGTTTGTTATTCTCGGCGATGCCCAGGCGGTGTTGTTGTATGAAGCCATTGGGGGCGATTTTACACGGTTACAAGCACGCGCCCCACTCGTGGTGATCGCGCCGGGTCAGCTTGATTTCTGTGAGTGTCCCAATTTTATGCCGGTGGGCCCAGATCACTGGGTGTTGCTGATGTCACCGTTTCGCGCCGTCGAATGGCGATTGGGGACATTTGATGGTGAACAATTCCGTATCGAGCAGCAGGGAACTCTGGATGCATACGATGGGTTTTATGCCACCAATACCCTGACCGATGCTGAGGGTCGCACAGTGGTGTTGGGGTGGATTCGCGGATTTCCTGCGGGTCGAGGTTGGAATGGTTGTTTGTCGCTGCCGCGTATCATTGAGCGCGATAGCCACACGGGGATCCGTCAACGCTTCCATCCTTGCCTGGAATTGTTGCGTCAAGGTGCTGCGCAATCGTGGCAGGGAGTGGTAACGGGTGAGCGAATTCTGGCCTCGGGACTCATTTCGGCGGCTGAAGTCATGCTCACGGCAAGCGCAGCTTTTACGCTGCGTGTTTGTGGCGTGGTGATTGCTTGGAATGGGGCCGAGCTGGTGATCGAGAGCACCGTGGTAGCTCTTTCATTGGCTCCGGTTGAGCTTCATCTCGTGGTGGATCGCACGGTGATTGAATTGTTCGCCGATGGTGGGCGCACCGCGATCACGCGTGTTGTCTCAGTGCCCGAGCGTGATGAAGTGGCCGTAATCACCGCGCAAGATGCCGAAATCTCGTCACAGATTTTTCATCTGTGCCCATGAGCTTGTCGGAGAGAGTGGTCGTAAGCTTCACCGCTGCCGATGCATCAGGGCGGCGTCATCCGCCTTCGTCAGCGGCAGCAGACGATAGGCCAGATGGTAGTCCTGGCCTGCCTGCACCTTGTACTGATCGAGTGTATCCGGGCCGCAGCTTGCCCCGCCGAGGCCGCGTTGGCGGACATCGAGGTAGACCAACGTTGTGGCTGTGGGCGTTAGATCTGGTGGACCCTGGTTTGTTCAGCGTCGCTGAGGTGCGTGGCCTTGCCTTCAGCTGCGCCGTTGATGCTCGCCAACACGCCATGGCCCTTGGCGTCACGTACTGCCAGCCAGCGCAATCGCGTGCGCACCCAGGCCCTGGCGATGGATGCTCTGCGCGCTGGACGCCTGGATCTGCGCAGCTTCTGCCAGCGAGAAGGTCTAGATTTTGAGTGTTTTCGCGAGGATTTCACCCGCCGCATCGGGCAGTCACCTGGCCAATACCGCATCCGCCGTCGCATGAAACGCGCCTGTATATTGCTCGAAGCCACCCGCGATCAGATCTCCGTGATTGCCACGCAATTGGGCTACGCCAGCCCCTACGAATTCAGCGCCCAGTTTCGTCAATGGATGGGAGTGTCACCGCAGGCGTATCGCGGCGGGCGGGCGTCGTCTTCCTGACGCGTTTTGGCTTTGCGTTTCTCACCGTTAGCCGATTGCCAGAATGTCTCACTCTGCAGGCTTGATTGCCAATTCGTTCACAACGACAACAATCAAGCCAGCAAAGTGGACCGAGAAATCGCTGGCCCGATCATTGCTCAACGTTAGAGGAAGGCCCCATTTTCCAACTGGACCCATCAGACCCTATGCGACTCGCAAGCCTCCCCCAGCTGACATTACTCTTCCTGATAGTTGAAACCGCGGGTTGCGCGTCTGCATCCTCGTCAGCAGCGCCAGCAACGCCGCAACCTCCTCCGAGCAAACCTGGGATTGGGGGACGTTGCCCGTTGGGGCCAGGGCCTGCGTCCAATGGTCGGATTGCATCGCCGCGCGTTTTCGTCGAAGTCGCAACGGTAACGGGCGATCTGGAGGCGGCACTGAACGGCACCAAGGCGGTGAACTTCGCGGAAGCCTTGAAGGATCCGCGCCTCACAATTCCCAGCGTTAATCGCCTTCTGGCTGCCAACGATGTGCCAACGACGATCTCGATTGCTCTGGCGCAGAAATCAGCCCAGCCCCAAGATGGCGCTTCCGACCGTCGAAGTTTGACGGTAACGGCCCATGTGGAACCAAAGAACGTCGTCAGGCTCGAAATCAACCTCTTTCGGGAGCAACTCGCTGGCACCCGCGTCCCGGATGACCAGCGCATGGACACAACAGTCACAGGCGAGAACCAGCAACCAATAGTCCTAGGGGAATTTCCAGCTACGCAAAGTGCGGTTAATGCTTCGAGGCTCATTTTCATCCCCTACGTTATCTGGAGTGACGCCGAGCTAGATCGCTTGCTCGAATGCAAGGGCGATGAAGCACGCCCGATACTCAAAACACGCAAGGCTAGCGCCGCACATGTGAACGCGAAGGGGAGCGCCGGGGACCAGTCGAACTCTGGTGCCCGTTGAGCCCGCGGTGAGGAAGAAGGCAGAATTGACAGCAATTGCTTAATGCCCTTGGGATCGATCAGGCGAAGGTGGGCGACGATGTGGGCGGCAGCGCCGCCTCATTGGCGCAGGTGCACTGCTTCCCAGTAAACGCTGGCTCCCCCAGCTGAACGTCGGTAGGCTGGCCGCGAATGGGCTACGTCCTCGTTGCACTTTTTCTCTTAGCTTTCGCCGCGCTCGTTTTCCTTCCGCAACGCTCGGCTCGAAGCCACCGCGGGAAGCGCCGGTACCGCACCGACCTAGCTGACGGAGGAGCGACCTACATCGACTCTGGCGGCTCCGACACTATTCAGACCGGCTGGGATCACGCTGCCCACGGCGTCGGAAGCACACACGGCAGCCACAGCCATGCAGGAAGCTGGGACAGCGGCGGTGGAGACAGCGGTGGTGGAGACAGCGGCGGTGGAGACAGCGGTGGTGGAGACAGCGGCGGTGGTGGAGATTGATAGGACAGCAGTGACGTCGAACGCGCAAAGATCTATTTCGCGTTGTTCTTCACAAGAGCATTGACGTTGCCCGTTTTCATCGTGCGTTGAAATTCACTCCAGCTAGAGCCCCTCGCGGCGGGGGGACAAGATAGAAGCGTCCTTTAGCGGCCTGAGCTCCCCAGTCGCGCCCCATCCCGTGATAAGGTCGGGTTCAATGCTAAAGCATTCAATTCCCGCCAGCAAGGCCAGCCCACTGTTGATCCTGTGCGGAATCATCGCGTGCAGCGCCCAGCTGCCGAGCAGCAAGCCGCTCGGTGGCATTCCTTACGATGAAGCTCTGGCGCCGGTTGAGCCCGTAGCAAAGAAGAAGTCCGAATCGACAGCGCTGGCTTCGCCAGTCGTGGCACCGAATGAGGAGAAAGCAGCGGAAGAAGTAGCGGAAGAAGCAGTGGAAACAGTCGCAGTCACTGCCGTGAAGGCACCGGAGACTTCAGCTGTAACCGTAGGCGTGCCCGCGTACGTATTCAAACCGCTGCCGCCGGGTTGGGTCATGACCGAGCAGTCACAGCTTCTGATCGCTATGAAGATGACGCCCCCGGGGTCGGGCGGGCACAAGATGGAAATATCCATCGCTCAAAGCACGACGAGTTCCCTGGAAGTGAAATCCAGCAAAGAGGGGCTTCCCACGGAGTTCGAGGTTTCGCATTCAAACTGCAAGGCGGAAGTTACGGGCATGGGGGAGTCCAAGACTGAGCCCGTTGAGACAGATGGGAAACGCTACTCAGTGGTCGTTAAGAACGGGGTGCCGGAGGTCAGGGCAAGCAATGGCTCGAAGCCTCCTGAAGTCGAAGAGCGAGTGATCGCGGGAGAAGCCACTGGGTTCATCGCGCTGGCGGGTGCGGCAGCCCATTTGAACGGAACTCCGATCAAAAAGGGGCAGCAAGTGAGTATCGACGGTGAGATGCTGAAGAAGCTACTTCATGTCCAGCAGGCGCTGAAGATGAGGCATTCCGAGGCGATCATCGAGGAGATCGCACCCCACGCCGATGTGGCCGCGGTGCGAGCGAAGGTGAAGCTTGGCTTCGAGATGGGTGACGCAGCAGGTGGCGCCATGCTGGTGGAGCTCGAGGGCGATGTGTGGCTTGATGTGACGCGTCTAAGATTGCTGGATGTTTCACTCAAAGGTTCGGGCAAGCCAGACCCGAAGAGCACTGCGTCTGCAGAGACCATAGGAGTTGAGGCAAGCTTCAAAGTCTCTGGGCACTACACTTACCGTGAGCCTTAACGCTGCACGCTGGGCCAAAAAACCTAGCCAAACGCTAGAAGTTTCTGTACAAGCCGCGCCCATAAGTGCATAGGAAGCCCCCGTTGATGAACACTGAGGTCGAAAAACAAAAACAAAAACAAAAACGAAACGTGAAGTCCAAGCTTCAGCAATTGATTGAAGTGAGGGAAAGCCTGATTCATGGTCGTGGCGTTTTCGCCAAGACAACCATTCGAAAAGGTGCCCGGATTGGAACTTACGATGGAGAGGTCACCCTCCGGGACGGAACGCACGTGCTGTGGGTGCCGATGGAGAACGGGAAGTATCTCGGCGTGCATGGCAGGAATGAGCTCCGCTTCATGAATCATTCATCGCAGCCCACGGCGAATGTCGACGGCATTGAAGTGTTCGCGGCCAAGACGATTCGCCCGGGCACGGAAGTGACGTTCCATTACGGCGATGAGTGGGAAGACGTGGATTGAGCGGGCAGGCTCGCTTCGTTTCATTTTGGGCACTGAGGAGCGCCCTGGTGTGGCCATTGCTGGCTGCACTCTCCTGCACCGGCAGAGCTGCACCCACAGGCGCGGTGGCGCGCCATGGGTCAAAGTCAGAGCTAACGTTCAAAGTTGAGCCCAGCCCCGCCAGGGTTCGCGGTCTCCTGTGGCGAGTGGAAGGGCCCGCCGGTGTGTCGCATGTGCTCGGGTCGATGCCGGTTGTCGGCAGAGATTGGTATCCCCTCGATCCGCGGATCGAACGCGCCTTCAAGGCCTCGACGAGCCTGGTCGTGGAGGTCAACGTGGTCGAGCAGGAGCGCGAGGCAGCCGCGGAGGCTCTAGTGGCTGCGGCGAGATACACGGAACCCGACACACTCGAGAAGCATGTTGGGGCGCGCACTTGGAAGCGTCTTGCAGAGGTGCTGGGCTCGGCGGCTGAGCGCGATGCGCTCCAGGGATTTCGCCCGTGGTTCATTGCGTTGAATATGAATCTCGGTCAGCTCGATCAATTGGGGGCTCTGCCCGAGCAGAGCCTCGATGGGCACTTTTTGGCACAAGCAAACCAAAAAAAGATCAGTACCCTGAGCTGTGTTCAAGACCAAGTCGCGCTCTTCCAGTCACTCGAGGCGGCGCTTGCTGAGCGCTATTTAGAGAGTACGCTCGTTGAACTTCCAAAGCTGGGCTCGGAACTAAAAATAGCCACCCAGCGTTGGCGAGTCGGCGACGCTGCTGGAGTCTTGGATGCGCTGTCGGGTTCGCTACGTCGGATTTATCCCGATGTGTTCACTCACCTGTGGCAAACGCGTAGCCAGAATGTCGCGCGGTCCTTAGTGCGCTTGATGAAAGAACGCGGCGGGATGTTTGTCATTGTCGATACGTCGCTGCTCATGGGTGAGAACTCAGCGCTCAACGAGTTGAGCGTTCATGGCCTGAGCGTTCATCAGCTCTAGGCTGTATCGAGGCGCGGGGGACGGGGGTGTCCATTCGTGTGATAAATATGTCCATGTGGAGGTGTTCTTTGGTTACCAATTAGCAACCGTTGCCATGCCCATATCATTGCGCACTGCTAGCATGCACGCCTCGGCGGCCAACCCGGGCCACCAGCGTAAGTGAAGGGAAGTTAATCTATGAGTGATGCGACACCCCAAGTATTGAGCCATTCGGACCGCATCTTGGTCGTGGGTTTCGCCCCGTTCCAGGGCAGATTGCAGAACGGATCGCAAACGCTTGCACAGGCTCTCCAGAAGAATGCGCCGCGTGGTGCAGTGTTGGAGGCTTTGGTATTGCCGGTCGCTTGGGGCAGGGTGGAACAGCTCTTGATGCCCAAATTGAAGGCCTTTGCTCCCACTTTGGTGTTGGGTTTGGGGGAGGGCAAGCCCGGCCAAATCACCTTGGAGCGCGCCGCACGCAACGCCCGCTCCGGTGTGGATGAGTGTGGCGCCCGAGCAGAGAATGAATGGGTCGAGATGGACGGCCCCGAAGTGATCAATGCGCGGCTCAGTTACCGATTTCAGCGCCCAAAGGATCTGGCATTTCCGCTGGTACTCAGTGAAGATGCCGGGGAATTCCTGTGCAATTCTGCGCTCTATCGCTGCCTGGAGTCCTCCGTCCCAACTGTTGGTTTTGTCCATGTCCCGCCGCAGGACCTGGCGGAGGACGCGGCCTACCTGGGCAGGCTCTTGCCCTTTGTACTGTCGCTGATTGAGCACAACCGAGCGTCCTGTCGAGGGGCAGTGGCTGTGCCCGGTTCGCGTCACTCGGGGGCCAGCGGAGCCTGAGTTTTTCGAGCGCGGAGGCTGGTCTTCTAGTAGCCTCGGGCGCTTGGAGATGGCGAGAAAAGGAAGGCTCCAGCGATTTTACCCAGGGTGCTGCTGGCTTTTGGGTGCTCTCGGATCGGGCTGCAGCGACGCAGGTGTAGTGCTTTCGGCTCTCCCTCCAGAGTCCCAGCCCGGCATGGCCGCTGTGCGCTTGGTTGCAGCAGGCGACGCACACGCGTGTGCCATTCGAGAAGGTGAGCTGTTTTGTTGGGGTGGGAACGACCAAGGACAAGCAGGGGGCAGTGCCGCTGCTCAGCTCACTCCGAATCGGTTGGGGGTGGGCAGCCGTTGGCAAGAGGTGGCGGCAGGAAGCGAAAGCAGCTGCGCGCTCCGTGGCGACGGACAAGTGTGGTGTTGGGGTAACAATGCTGCGGGGCAACTCGGAACTTCCGACTTAGCGGGGAGCCCATCGCCCCGACAAGTGGTGCTGGCGCGAGGCGCGAAGTCCCTGAGTTTGAAGTTCAACCACGCCTGTGCCGTGCTAGATGATGGTAGCCTGTGGTGTTGGGGTGATAATTTTGAGGGGCAGCTCGGTCTCGGAGATTTTCCGCCGGGCCAGCCAGAGCCTTCGCCCAAGCAGCTTTCGGTCGTCGGGAAGAGTTGGGCATCCGTAGCGACGGGTCAGGGGCACACCTGTGCCATCGCGAGCGACAGAAGCCTGTGGTGCTGGGGGAGAAATACTGGCGGCGAGCTCGGGATTGGGTCAGGCCCAGGGCAAATGAGGACTCCCGTTCAAGTGGGGTCGGCGAACGATTGGCTTGAAGTGGCGACGGGGCAAAGCTCCACCTGCGGCATCCGTGGCAAGGGTGAGCTGTGGTGCTGGGGGCAGAGTATCGAGGCTAGTTTGGGCACCGGTGTGAGCGATGAAGCCATTCAGTTCCCGAAGCAGATCGGCACAGCTTCGGATTTTGTGCACATTGCTATCAACACGTTTCATTCTTGCGCGTTGAGGAGAAGCTCAGAAGGTAAACTGTGGTGTTGGGGTAGGCGGCAGGAGGGGCAGCTGGGCGAGGCACTCTCGACGCCGCGGCTTGTTCCAGAGTTGTTCGACAGCAACCTCACCTGGCAAGGGGTTGCGATTGGGCGCTTCTTTACCTGTGCCTGGAAAACGGATGGGCTGTTTTGCACTGGCGAAAACAATCAAGGCCAACTGGGCCTGGGCGACACGAGCCGTCGCCAAGCCGCGACGCTGCTATCTGTCCCCGAGCCGTGAGCATTCGGGAACACTCAGGCAACCGGTTTATGTTGCCGGTTGTCCGGATTTGAGAGCAATTCGGAAGGAATCCTTATCCACTGCTTTGGCCAACGCTTCGTCCGGCTCAACCAGGCCTTTTTTCACCAGATCGAGGAGCGCATCGTTCATGAGGCGCATGCCGGAGTTGCGTGCGGTCTGCATGATGGAAGGGATTTGGAAGGTTTTCCCTTCGCGGATGAGATTGGACACGGCTTTTGTCACCAACAAGATTTCAAGTGCCGCCGCCCGGCCGCCGCCGATCTTCTTGCACAAGGTCTGGCTAACCACCCCTTTGAGTGATTCGCTCAACATCACACGGATCTGCTCCTGCTGGTCCGGCGGGTATTGGTCAATGATGCGGTCAATCGTCGAATAGGCGGTGGTGGTGTGCAGGGTCCCAAAGACCAAATGGCCAGTTTCCGCCGTTTCGATGGCGATGGCGATCGTCTCGAGATCCCGCATTTCACCCACCAAGACAATGTCTGGATCTTCGCGCAAGGCCGCACGCAGCGCGCGTTTGAAGGAGTGCGTGTGGACGTTCACTTCGCGCTGATTCACGAGGCACTTCTTATTTTCGTGCACGAACTCAATCGGATCTTCGATGGTGATGATATGGCCGGAGCGCGTACGATTGATCAGGTCCACCATCGCGCAGAGCGTTGTTGATTTTCCGCTACCGGTGGGCCCCGTCACCAGCACTAGACCCTTGCTCAGGTTGCACATGTCAATGATGGCTTGCGAGAGGCCGAGCTGCTCCGTCGTCAGGATTTTGCTAGGAATGATGCGGAAAACACCGCCGATCCCCTTTCGGTCCATGAACAGATTCGCTCGAAATCTTGCCTCGCCGCTGAGCGCGTAGGCGAAATCTGTATCGTTGTCCTCCGCGAATTGTTTGCGGTTGCGTTCCGGGATGATAGGCCAGACAAGCGCGCGCATTTGTTCGGCGTTGATCCGCCCGTAGCGGTCAAGGCGCATGAGTTCACCATCTTTCCGGATCATGGGGATCTCGTCGGAACTCAGATGCAGATCGGAACCGCCGAGCTCAATCAACAGCCGAAAGAGCGTGTTCATGTCGAGCGAACTCTTGCTGCTCGCAGGGGGCGGGCGCACGGGCTGCTCAGTAGGCGCTGGAGTGGCGAACGGCGCGGCGTCGAGCGCCATCAGGTCTCGCGGTTGAGCTGGTGCTCTTGGAGCTTCTAGACGCGAGCCAAAACCCAAAACCGCCGGCATGGAGGGTTTGCTTGGGGGGCCACTTTCGGCTGGGCTGACCGCGGGCGCTGATGGCAATGTTGCTGAGCCGCCCATGCCGTTCCAGCCGCCAGCGCGCTCTGGTGCCGTGGGTTTGGAAAGCATGTCTTGCCCGTCCAATTCGAGCATGCTGGGCATATCGCGCCGGCCGTCGCTCGGGCGCAGGGTGCATTCGACTCGCCCCTTCCAGTCACGAATGCTCACTTCAACGGATGCCAAGCCCGGCGCTGTGTAGATAAAGTCCGAAGCACCGGAACGCTCAAGCTCGGTTCGCGTTTCGTCGGTTGCGATCTCGGAGACGAGAAACTGTACTTGCCCAGCGGTGGGGCGTTTAGGGCCCAACTGCGTGGCTTGGCCAGCCACGATCATGATGGGATCGGAGCCGCCGATCATCTTGATTTCACTGCCTTTTCTGGCAAACATTGCGGCGATAAATTTGTCAAGTTGTGCCATTAGGACCTCGTTGTATTGGGGGTTTCGCTGGAGGTGGGCGGCACCGTAATCGAAGGATTGTGGTCGCGAACGGTTTGAATGGCGTCGCGGTGTAGGTACAGAATGTGGCTGCCAACAAACAGGGGGACGAAGGTGCTTTGGGTGTTGAGCCAGTCCAGCGTGCGGGACCGCCCTTGCGGGAGTGCGAGATAAATCATTCCCGATAGGGGCGGCTGTCCTGCAATCTCGATGGTGACGTTCACTTCGCTCGCAGCGGAACGCGCGGAACGTGAGCGGTCATCGGTTGGTTTGGGAGCCTTAACATAGGCGATGGCAGATTTGCTGACGAGAATCGCGTCGCGCAGTGCTCCTGTGTCATTCAGCAATGGGAAAAAGGTGTGCGACTCATTCAATCGGTCATCGAGGGTCTCTGCGCCGAGGTGTTTGCCAACCGCCGGGCGCAGGAACACGCAGCCGTGCAGCGTGCGCTGGTCGCGAAACACCACTTCGACCTCTACACTGTGGGTCTCTAGTTGAAAGTCGCTGTCTGTCATTGCCTTGGCTCGAAATGAGAAAACGCCCAAATAGGTAGGCGGCAGCTGCCCCGAGGAGATTAAGGCCTTGCGCACTCCACGTGGAAAAATCTAGCGATTCTTGCACCTTGCTAGCCGCCTTTGCCTACAGAGAAGGAGGCGTTCGCACAGTGTAATCATGGGCCTAGTTGCGATCGAAACGGATTGGGGCGCAGCTCCCGCGCTCGCCTGCCGTTAGATGAGAGGGGGTACTTGAGCATGGCATCCAGCGACTTAAAGATCACCCAGGGGGCAGGGCCAGCAGCGGCGCGCATCGTGATGGTGGAAGGACCACACATTGGGGAGCGCTTCAACTTGTCGTTGAGCACTGTGATAGGACGCTCCACGCAGGCGGATGTGTGCGTCGAAGATGTCGGGGTTTCTCGCAAACACGCCCAGATCCAAAAATCCGAAGAAGGCAGTTACGTGCTTTCCGATCTTGGGAGCAAGAATGGCGTCTTCGTCAACGATAGCAAAGTCGACCAACACAGCCTGAGGCCTGGGGATCGAATCCAGCTCGGGCCGCGCGCGACGTTTGTCTTCGGCTACATGGATCCGGTTGAAGAACAGCTGCGGCAAAAACAACGCCTGGAAACTCTTGGGCGCGCAGTTGCTGGTATCGCGCATGATCTGAATAACGTGGTCGGTGCGCTGTCAGCCAACGCCGATTTCTTGGCGAGGCTGAATCCCGACGCCAACTTCAAAACGTCCGATGTCGCCGAAGCTCTCGAGGACATGAAGCTGGCAGCTTTGCAGGCGCGCAACCTCACTCGGAGCGTCGTGAACTTCGCTCGCGGCCGACCCACCAGCTTCGGCTTGGTGGACATGTCGGAGCTCTGTTCTGAGACCCTCCGCTTGGCTCGGCACGCCTTGGGTCGCAGCGTGGAGGTCGAGCTTGATCTGACTGCTAAGCTTGTCGTCCGAGGCTCCCAGTCCGAGCTTCAGCAGACCCTCATGAATCTTCTGGTCAACGCCCGAGATGCCATGCCAAACGGCGGGAAATTGAGGGTGTCCGTGAAGTCCTGCAGGGGGAAGGAGTGCGATAAGACGCTCGATCTGGTGCCTACAGAAATGTATGTGGTGGTCGAGGTTGCAGACGGTGGTGCAGGGATCGACAAGGAGATCTTACCCCACATCTTTGAACCCTTCTTCACCACGAAAGGGCATGGCAGTGGTTCGGGCATTGGCCTGGCCACCGTTAAGGACGTCGTGGGCCTGCACAAGGGACGCGTTTCAGTGCAGAGCAAGCTCGGAGAGGGCACGACCTTTCGTATTTATTTGCCACGGTTCGAGTTTGAGGCGACAGCCAATCCGAGCACTGGGCAGATGCAAGCCATCCAGCTTGCAGCGGAGGCTCCCAATCGAAGCAGCCTCATTCTGATTGTGGATGATGACCCGCTCGTGCGCCGCAGCGTGGCACGCCTCCTTTTGCGAGAGAACTACCAGGTTGCGGAAGCGGAAAACGCTCAGAAGGCCCTGGAGCGTTACCAGCAATTTCCCCGGCCAGATCTCGTGTTGATGGACCTCGATATGCCAGGCATGGGCGGCGAAGAGGCCTACCGTGAGCTCCAGAAAATAGACCCGGGAGTCCTGGTGGTGCTGTGCACTGGCCGCGCGGATCTGGATCCAACGGCTCGCGGATTGGTGAATGGTGCCGCAGCCACGCTGCAAAAGCCCTTCAGCGGGGACACACTGCGCGCCACTCTCTCAACACTCCTACTTCAGGCGGCAGCACTTGAGGACGAGGTCACGGTCATGCACCAAGATCTCAACAAGTTTCGCCAGAAGCCTTAGGCCGGCCGGCCTCGCTCTTACTTGGCGGGCTGTTCCTTGACCTTCGTGAACGCAATCTTATCGACGCCATTTCTCTTCAGGATATCCAGTACCCGGATCACGAGGCCATGCTTGGCCTTGGTCTCACCGTTGATGATGGCCTTAACATCCGGATCCTTGCTCTTAGCGTCGCGCGCCCTCGCCACGAGAGCCTGAACATTGGGGAGCTCTTCGCCGTTCAGAACGATCTTCTGCTGCTCCGTGATCTTGATGCTCAGAACTTCCATGACCGCGCCCGCTTGTGTCGTTGGCGTCTTCGGTATCTCCATCGTGATCCCCTGGGAGATCACGATCTTGGCAGTCACCATCATGATGATGAGTAACACCAGGGTTACGTCCACCAGGGGCGTCACGTTGATGCCGGAAATCATCTCGTCACTCTGTGCGCTTGCGCGGCGTGCCATGGTGTGTCCTTTCTTCAGCTGAGCGAACCTCGGGCCAACGTTCGTCAGGCACCGAGGCGGGCGGACTCTAGGGGAAAAGTTTCCGGTGGGCGAGAGCCTCGTTCACGACGTCGGCCAAATCTTGTTGGCTTTTTTCGGGGGCAGTGCTCTGGGTTCGGGTGATCCCGGGCGGAAGGCGGGTCAGCGCTAGGCGGCGCTGGGGGACAGAAAACTGCAGGGAGAGGTCGCGGTTCCGACATTGGCCGCTCGGATCCCCACTTGGGTCGTTCCAGTAAGTGTTCATCAGCGAGCCCGCACAGGTCTCCGAAATGATGCCATGCGCCACGTTCTTGAAGTTCAACAGCTGGCTATGCGTGAGAGTCGTCGCCGCGAGGCTAGCCCACTCGGGAGGCGTGACGGGATCGTGGAACCCACTCAAGACCAACGTGGGGACATCGCTCGCCGCGGCCAGGTGCTCCTCGGGAGCTGCAGGAGACACATTCCAAGTTTTGCACTGTGCTAAGATTCTCGTGACCCCCGAGATCGCGACCACGGAAGGAGGGAGATCCTTCTCCGCCTGCAGCGTTGCTTCGAGCGACGCAAACGGCGCGTAGTCGCTGCACACCACGGACAGGTACATCCCGAGCGAGAGGGTGCTTTCCGCTGTAGGATCCGGATCGCCAAACACAACGCCCTCAAAGAGGCTAAAATCGCCCTCAGAAAGCTGGGAGATGATTTCGGGCACCGCCGCGACCGCTGAGGCGCTGTAGCTCAAATTGAAGATCAGGGACATCACATCGCTCCCTGTGAGCTGATGTGACATGCCTGCGCGGTTGCCGACTGGTGCCGGTTGAGCGTTCAGGCGATCGATGAGATCATAAAAGACGCGCTCAAGATTCGGATAGCCGAGCGCGCAGTCGCTCTGTGCAGCGCAGGTTTGGAACATGGCGTCCAAGGCGCGTTTGAAGTTCACGGCACCCGTTGCGGCGAAGTCCACCTGGGTCGGGAGTACGGAATCCAAGATCACACTGCTCACGCCCTCAGCGTGATAACGCGCGACATCCAGGGCGAGGCGTGTCCCGTAAGAAACTCCGAGCAAGTGCCATTTGGCATAGCCGAGAGCGCTGCGCAGATCGTCCACATCCGCCGCATTCTCCCGGGAATCGTAGTCGTCGAGGTGCGCGATGCTGGAGAGTCGCGTGCGGCAGCTTTGCAGCTGCGTCAGTGCCTGAGTGGCTGCCGCTGCACCCATCAAACTTTCATTCGTCCCCGGCCCTCCCAGCTCAGGGCAGGTGAGTGCCAGGCCGTAACCCGTGCCGCGCTGATCGAAGACGACGAGATCCCGCTCGGTGACTAACGGTTCAAAGGCGATCGTGAAGCCGCTCGTAACACTTTGAATCGCGTTGCCGCCGGGGCCACCCTCTAAATATACGACTGGCTCTCGTGTTCTGGCGAGCGGCGAGGAACTCCGGATAACGATAACTGGAAGCCGCAACATTCGAGTGCTTCCACCGGTGCGCGATTCGGGCACCGTCAGCTCCCCACAGTCGACATTGGCAGATAAGAGTGTCAGCGGGCAGGGGGTGCCTGTGAGGCGGCCGTCCGCACTGGCAACTAACGGCCGCCGTGCCCAGCGCTCAAGCGGGGGGGGCTTGTCCTCGCTGCTGCAGTTCAGCAGCGCCAGGGCCAAGCCAAGTCCACACCACTTCCGAATTTCACGCATCCGTTTCATTGGTCACCTCCCGGTGCGTCGCCGCGCTCCTCGAGTGCTCTGGCTTAACACATGGGAGCTGGCTCCGCCCACCCTTGGTCCGGTCTGGGCGCAGGGGCTAGGCGGATTCTTGGCCTTTGCTAGGCTGGGGTTGGGCCCATGACCCAGGCCACTTCAAAGGTACCGAGCGGCATTTTGGCATTGCTCGGCCCGACCAACACCGGAAAAACGCACCGCGCTATCGAGCGGATGTTGGAACACGCCACTGGCATGCTGGGCTTGCCACTCCGCTTGCTGGCACGAGAGGTGTACGATCGGATCACTGAACGGATCGGTGAACAAGCCGTCGCGCTGATAACTGGTGAGGAAAAACGCATTCCTCGCGAACCGCGCTATTGGGTGTGCACCGTGGAGGCCATGCCCATGAGTCAGCAGGTCGATTTCCTCGGGGTCGATGAAATCCAGCTCTGTGCACATCCTCAGCGCGGCCATGTTTTCACCGAGCGGCTGCTCACTGCGCGCGGGCGTCTGGAAACCTGGTTCATGGGTGCCGATACCATGCGGCCGCTCATGCGGGAGCTCGTGCCGGAAGCTCGAATCAAGCGGCATCCGCGCTTGAGCCAACTCCACGCAGTGGGTCGCGTGAAGCTCGGTGCGTTGCCGCCACAGAGCGCTGTGGTGGCCTTCTCGACCCCTCGCGTTTATGAGCTTGGAGAGCGAATTAAGGCTCGGCGCGGAGGAGCTGCGATTGTGATGGGGGCGCTTTCGCCGCGGGCCCGAAACGCCCAGGTGGCGCTCTATCAATCGGGTGAAGTGAAGTACATGGTGGCAACGGATGCGATCGGTATGGGCCTCAATATGAGTCTCGATCACGTGAGCTTTGCGGATATCTCAAAGTTCGATGGCGTTTCGCAGCGTGAGCTGGAGGTGCCGGAACTCGCTCAGATTGCTGGGCGAGCGGGGCGCCATTTGAACGACGGGACCTTCGGCACACTCTTTCCCGGGCGGGCGCTTGCTGAGCCGGTGAATCGCGCCATTGAGCTTCACAGATTTTACCCGCTTCGGCAGGTTTATTGGCGAAATTCTAGCCTGGATCTGGGGAGTTTGGACGGGCTCATCCGCTCGCTGTGCGAGCTGCCGCGACAGCCTGCGTTTCGCCTTTCCGAGCAGGCGGTCGATCTTCGCGTTCTAAGGCGTCTGGCTGATACAGAGATCGTGAGGAAGCTTGCCACGACCGAGCAAACGGTGGCCCTCTTATGGCAGGTGTGTCAGGTGCCTGATTTTAGGCAACTCACGCCCGAGGTTCACGGCAAATTAGTGCTCGAAATGTTTTCGGAGCTTATCGAGCGTGGGCAGCTGAGTTCTGAATGGATGCGGTCACGGGTGCGCGCCATCGATCATTCTGACGGCGATCTCGACCTGTTGTTAACCCGGATGGCACAGATCCGAACCTGGACTTACGTGTCCAATCAAAGCGATTGGGTTGAGCACGCCGCCGCTTGGCAGGCCACCACGCGCGAAGTCGAAGACCGCCTGAGTGACGCACTGCACGCGCGCTTGGTGGAGCGTTTCGTCGAACGGGGTCGACAACTGGTGACGCTCGAAGGGGAGCCGCCCATCTCGGGCAACGGGCTATTTTTAAGCCCTTTTGAGAGCCTGCGCACCCGCTATGGCGAACTCCTATCGGGGAGCGAGCTGCCCCAAAAAAGCGGCGGATTTGTCGAACGTCTTATCGATGCGCCCTTTGAAAGACTGCTGTTGGATGCTCAGGGGCGAATGACTTTCGAAGGGCGAGAGGTGGGTAAGTTAATGGCAGGCCAGAGCTTGCTTTTGCCCGAAGTCACGGTGCTGCTGCCCGAGTTGAACGCAGGGGAACGTCGTCGCGTGGAACGGCGCCTGCGTGCTTGGTCAAAAGATTTGCCCGAAGAGCTTTTCGGGAAGTTGCGACACGGGGAGTTGCAAGAACTCTCAGGTGCAGCGCGCGGAATCAGGTATCAGCTCGAACAACATCTGGGCAGCATCCTGGTCCGTGAGGCGCGTGAGCAGATGGCGGCGCTCACCGAGCCGGACCGCCAAGGGCTCCGTGGGCGTGGTGTTCGAATTGGACGCCACGTGGTTTACGTTGAGTCGAGCGTCACCGAGTTTGCACTCACGGTCCGTTTGGCGTTGTGTTCGGCGTACACACGCCGGGCTGCGCCCGTCCTCAAAGGTGAAGAGTGCGTGGACTTGGCGCCCGGCTGGGATGCAGCGTCCTACGCCGCTTTTGGGTACTGGGCGGTTGGGTCGCGGGCGCTCCGCGCGGACACCGTGGAACGTCTCTCAAGCCAGATTTATCGGCTCGCTCTGAACCAGAAATGCCTCCCGGAGCCGATCTTGGGGATGCTGGGCGAAGACCCGGGAACGCGGGAGGCGTGGCTGCGCGCGCTCGGATTTCGGCTCTCCGAGGCAGGTGAAGTGCTCCTGCCCAAGTCGAAGCGTCGTCCCAGGTGGTACAGGCGTCGAACGTCGGCATAGGCCCTTTGCTAGCCGACGGGCTCTCGTGTTACGCGGGCTCGCTATGGCTCGCATTCTTCGCTCTCTCCCTGCACCGGGCACACGGATTGGGATCGCTTTTTCTGGTGGTCTCGATACACGCTGCGCCGTCGCCTGGCTTTCGCGGCACGGTATCGCGGTTCACGCGTACACGGCTGACCTCGCTCAGCCCGATGAACGAGATACCAGCACCATTCCGCCGGCAGCCATGCAGCATGGAGCCTCCGCGGCCAAGCTCCTCGATTGCCGTGAGGCGCTGTGCCGAGAAGGCATTGTCGCCATTCAGTGCGGCGCATTTCACCTCAGCACCGGTGGACGTAAATATTTCAATACCACGCCGCTCGGCCGCGCTGTCACCACCACCGCCATCATCCGAGCCATGCGCGAGGATAACGTCCACATTTTCGGCGATGGCAGCACCCACAAGGGTAACGATATCCAGCGCTTTTACCGCTACGGTGTGCTCACCAATCCCGACCTTCAAATCTACAAGCCGTGGCTCGATCAGGCATTCGTCGATGCCTTCGGCGGCCGCAAAGAAATGAGCGAATACCTCGTCGCTGAAGGCTTGCCCTACAGCATGAGCACCGAGAAAGCCTACAGCACGGATTCCAATTTGCTCGGCGCAACACACGAGGCAAAAGACCTCGAATACCTGGATCGCGGCGTCAATATTGTGGACCCCATCATGGGGGTTGCCTTCTGGCGATCGGATGTCCAGATCACACCCGAGAAGGTAGCGGTGCAGTTTGAGCGGGGAGTACCTGTGGCGATCAACGGGCAGCGCTTCGCTTCCAAATTCGAGCTGATGCGCGAGGCGAACACGGTTGGGGGGCGGCACGGTCTCGGCATGAGCGATCAGATTGAGAACCGTGTGATTGAGGCCAAGAGTCGCGGTATCTATGAAGCGCCCGGTATGGCGCTTCTGCATATCGCTTATGAGCGCCTGTTGAGTGCCATCCACAATGAGAATTCACTCGATCTCTACTTCACGCTCGGTCGTCGGCTGGGGCGCATGCTGTATGAAGGGCGTTGGTTCGACGCGGAATCGATGATGATCAAAGATGGGCTGACGCGCTGGATGGCGCCGAGTGTGAGCGGAACGGTGACGCTTGAGCTGCGGCGTGGCGAGGACTATTCGCTCTTAAAGACCGAGGCCGAGTACATGGCCTATGCGCCTGAGAAGCTCAGCATGGAGCGTGTGGAGGACCCGGCGTTCACTCCAGGGGATCGAATTGGTGCACTGGAGATGCAAACATTAAGTGTCACTGATACTCGAAGTTTCCTGATGCACCATCTGGAGAGCGTCCAGCAGCTGACCGGGACAGAATCTCCGCTGCGGGAGCTGCTGGAGAAGAAGGAGTAAGACCTGGAGCGCCGTTTTTTGTTGTGGAGCGTCTCGAAACGATACCTGCCTGCGGGCAAAGCTTGCTCGATAGACGGGGTCGGAGTAACAGGCGCGAAGCTCCCCTTACTTATCGATTTTTAGCGCTCGTCGTTGAGATCCGCTCTGACGGCCGGCCGACGTCATGCTACCTTTGCAGACTGAGTGCCACAGCTAGCGACTTGAGCGCACCACCCATATCAAAAGCCGCTACGGGGTTTACCACGAATGTCTAAAGACTCTACGTCCGCAGTAACGAGCCCTCCCAATGGCCCTTCGAGCCAGAACACCAGCGAGCCGCGAGCACCGATGAACCCACCCAAAGCGAAACCAGGTGAACCACGAAGCCTCGCCTTCTATCTTCTGTATGCGGTCGGGATGCACGTCGCGCTGCTGGTCTTGGTGGGTTTCAATAAGAAGCCCGAAGCGGCAGTGGCAAAGGAAACGCCAATAGAAGTCACGCTCAAAGAACCCGAGGAGGAGGCGCCGCCGGTGAAGGTTGAGCCGCCGCCTGAAAAGCCCGCCGAGGCTGCTCCTCCCGAAAAATCGGAGCCCAGGCCGATTGAGAAGTTTGTTCCCCGAGAAGAGGTTCCTGAAAAGCAGCCTGAGGCGAGCATCGCCGATGAGCTAGCGACGATCGATGAGCCCTCTTCCGCTGACAATAAGCCAACTTGGGTTCCACAAGCGAATCCAACGAAGGGGACAATCAAGGGAGAGGCTGTCGCGGTAGTGAAGCCTGCCCCGAAGCTCGATCAAGTTTTTGCTCAGCAGGGAACTCGGAAAATGGGCCCGATGGGTCGCCGCGATACTGCTGCAGGGACGGGCAATGGTCCGGCGGGTGCTGGGATCGTGTGGGGCAAGAAGAACACCGGCTTGCCATTGGTATCAGGAGTCGGTGTGTTCGGCAGCGGTAAGAAGGGTGCACTCAAGGGGACACTCTGCTTCGTCCCAACGGACACGAATAGCCTCGCCAGCGTGCGGCGTTGTGTGGCTGAAGGCATCATGTACACCAACGCGCTCAACATTTCGAAGCGTCGCTTCACTTCAGGTTTTCCTGGCGTGAACGAACACTTTGAATGGTTTGCCCTGGATTACAACGGCAGCTTTTCGGTGAAGAAGACGGGCAACTACATTTTCCGCATCTTGTCGGAT
>JBBSBI010000075.1:0-22602 GCA_038251425.1 Polyangiales bacterium | reverse complement strand
CGGCGGTTTGTGCCGAGCCCAGCGGTGCGTTGAGCTTCGCCGATAACCACCTTTGTCTACGCCGTCCGCGCCGCGAATGTTGTGCACTCGGCCAGGTGCTTCGCTACACTAAGCGTTCTGAGTTGCGAGGAACTCGCCTGAGTGAGCCCTTCGCATCGCCCCAGTCCACTCTGCCCTGAGTGTTTGCTTAGCTCTGGAGTTACCCTATGAAAAGCACAGTATCCATCTTTAGCTGCGGATCCGCATTGTTGATGGCGTTCGGATTAACCGGCGGTTGTTCAGGGGGTGAATTTACGGAGGGTGGTTTTACCGGAGGTAACGGAGGAGGGAGCAGTACTTCAGGGGGAGCAGGAACGGGAGGAAAAGGCAGCACTGGCGGCAGCAAAGCGTCCGGCGGAGCTGCCAGCTTGGGAGGTGCCGTTGGCACCGGAGGCGCCACTGCGACTGGCGGGAGCCCAGGCCAACCACCAGCTAACAGCTGCCAGAACGTGAACGATTGTTCTGCATGCCTCTACCCCACCGCTCCCCACCAGCCTTCCGAGTGCTATTGCCCGACGTGCCCCAACACCGCGATGGCCAGCGATCGCTGCTCATTCAACGAAAAAGCCTTCAGAGCCCAGGCTTGCGACACGAGCATGTGTCCGCTCCCGCCTTGCGCGACGCCCCAGCCGCTTGCCTGCGAGGACAACAAGTGCACTTTTGGCGGGGCGATGGGTCAGGAGTGCCAGAGTAACAGCGATTGCACCAATTGTGCCTACCCATCAGCTCCTCAATCCCAGATGGATTGCATGTGTTCCAGTTGCGGTACGGCAATGTCCGTTGCCAAGTGCGAGGTGAACACCAAGGCCAACCAAGATCACTGCAGCAATGTCGCGTTGGCGTGTCCGGCGATCGCCTGCATTCAGGCGCCGCCCGCGGTGTGTTCGGCCGACGGCAAGTGCGTTCCGGATCCCAACGGGATAGTGTTCTAGCACGACAGGGCGGGAGTCATTCCCACACCGTTTCAGCTCGTTCAGCTTATCACTTCAAGATCTGCCAAACACACGTGCTGGTGCAGCCAGCCCCGCCGTCGCATTGCTCGCCGTGAGTGGCTTGAATGCGGCCATCTCCGCAGAAAGGAGCTTTGAGGCAACCTTTCGTGCACAAATTCGGATCCGGTGCGAGCGAGTAGGGATCGGTTTGGTTGGCGATCCCCTTGTCACATTGCTCGGGCCCGCTGGTTAGATTGTCGCCGCAGTAACCGGCGAAGGTGCAATTCATGTTGCAGGTGCCATAGCTGCCGTTATTCACGCCATCGTCGCACTGTTCGCCGCTGTCCACCTGCCCGTTGCCGCACTTGATTCGGCAACGCGAATCACAGGTGCTTTGCGCAGTTCCGTTCTGCGCACCCGCGTCGCATTGCTCTTTGGCCTCCTTGATGCCGTTTCCGCACGACACGAGTGGCACGGCCGCTTTGCAATCCGTTGTGCAGGAGCCTGCTGAGCCGTCGTTCACGCCATCATCGCACTTCTCACCGTAGGTGGCATCCACTGCCTTGTTGCCGCAGAAAGGTGCCGGTCGGCAAGCGGTTGAGCACAGGTTGTTGCCGTAAACAGAGCTCATATTCTGGGCACCGAGATCGCAGATCTCCCCGGCCGTTGATTGAATAACCGTGTCGCCACAGCGTGGCCCAAGCACGCAGAGCTGAGCGCACGTGCCGTAGCTGCCATCGTTCTTGCCGTCGTCGCATTGCTCATTGGACTGCTTAACACCATCGCCGCAACGGGGTCCGAGTAAACACACGGAAGTGCACTTGGCGTAGCCACCGACATTGTTCGTTCTCCCAGCGTCGCACTGTTCGCCCGCGTCCAGCGTTCCGTTCCCGCACTTAGACTTGCAGTCACTCTGGCATTTGCTGGAAGAGGTGCCGTTCAGGATCCCGCTGTCACATTCCTCACTGTTGGTGACCACTCCGTCACCACACGAAGGGCCGAGCGTGCAGGACGTGGTGCAGCCACCGTAGGCCGCGCCAGCTTGATTATTGATGCCCGCGTCGCACTGTTCGCCAGCGCTCAACGTGCCATCGCCGCAGTACGCAGCCCATTTGCAGCCGGGTCCGCACTGTTTCGAGGAACCGCCGTACGTCGAGAGATTGACGCCATCATCGCACTGCTCACCGTTCCCTGACTGTAGCGTCTTGTCGCCACAGCGCGGCGGCAGGCTGCAGTCGGCGTTGCAGGTAGCATAGGCGCCCGTGTTCAAGCTTTGGCCTTGGCCATTCTTTCCAAGATCGCAGGCTTCATTCGAGGCCACAACTCCGTCGCCGCAGGTCGATTGGCATACCGAGTGCGCATTCAGGAAGTTCTGAAGGGTGAGCTTGAAGTACGAGGTTCCTGTTTGGCGCTCCGCGTTGAAGACCGCAACTTCATAAATGCCGCCCACGGTGAGGCCGAGCACGGCTTCGTCGTAGATGCCTTCAGTCGGCGGGTTCGTGTCACCACCGGTGCTGCCGGCGGCTTTGGTCCCGAGCTGGATCCAGCGTGTTTCGCTGTAATGTAGGCCGGGGATGTTCACCGCGCGCTTCTTGTTGATGAAAACCCAAAGATCATCATCGCCGTAGAACGTGAGGCGCTCGCCGCCCTTATACGTGAACCAGTAGCGAAGCTCGGTGGTGAAGGAGAAGTTGTCGGCACCGCTTGGATACGTCGGGCGTGTGTGCTCTAAGAGCGCACTTGGGTCGTTGAAGCCGCGTCCCGTGAGCGGGAAGAAGGAGTCGTCGAAGTATTCGAAAGCTCCAGGCGTGCCATTGGGTACGAGCGTCATCGTATCAACCACGGTGCGGTTGATGGCGTTGTCGCTTCTGTACCACTGCGCAAAGGAGGCTGCGTCTTTGACACAGCTATTGGCCGCCTTGAGCGATGGCTTGCCGAGAGCATCCAACGTGGTGTTCACGTCTTGTTGGCAGTTGTGATTGGTGTAGATGCCAAAGCTCTGAAAATCAGGGTGCCGGGGCCCGCTATCGAGCGGGGTATTGTTCGTCCAGCCAACGAAATCTCGGTACACGACGGGAAGTACGGGGGGTTCCGAGAGCACTTGACAGCTGAAGCCAGGCTCGATTGTGCACGTTGCTGAACAGCCGTCAAAATTCCGAAGATTGCCGTCGTCGCAGGCTTCAGTGTTGAGCTTGATCCCATCGCCACACTTCGCTTGGCAGGTGCCATTGCTGCACACCGGTTCAAACCTGCAGAGCGGAGAGCAGCCATCGCCCAGATTGAAGTTGGCGTCGTCGCACTGCTCCGTGCCTTCCACTTTCTGATCACCGCACGTTGTAGCCGTGCAGTTCTGCCCCGGTGTGGTGCATTTAAATCCAGGCTCAAGTGTGCAAATGGCCGAACAGCCATCGGTTCCCATGCTGTCACCGTCGTCGCACTCTTCCGAGCCCGCCACTTTGCCGTCGCCGCATTTCGCAGCGACGCAGCGTGCACCGAGAATGGGGCATGTCCAGCCTGTTTCTAACGTGCACTGTGTGCCGCAGCCGTCGCCCGCATTGGCATTCTTGTCGTCACAGGTTTCCGTTCCGGAAATCTTGCCATCCCCACAAACGACGGTGGAAACACACGCCGAGCCTGGTTGAGGGCAGGCAAAATTAGCTTCCGTGAGACAGTTGCCGGAGCACCCATCGGCGCCACGCGGCAAGCACTTGCCAGAGCCGATGCCGTTACACGCTGTGTCCGAGCTGCACGCCGCACCGTTGTCGCACTTGGAACCATCATCGCACTGTTCGCCGCGCGTGAGGCTGAGCTTGCCGTCGCCGCACCACTCGATGGCCTTGCAAGCCTGCCCAGCCTGGGCGCACGTGTAGCCCGCGCTGACCTCACATGTGTCGGTACAGCCGTCATTCGGATTAGGATTGCCATCGTCGCAATATTCACCAAAATCGAGCAAACCATCGCCGCAGCTCGCAACGGGAAGCTTGGTGCAAGCGCCACCGACACCTGCTGTGGTCGGGCAGGAATAGCCGCCCTCGGTACTCTTGCAATCCGCGGCGCAGCCATCGCCGCCTAGCTGGTTGCCATCGTCGCAGGCTTCATCGCCGATAACGTTGGAATCCCCGCACACGATCGTAGTCGTGCACAAGGTGCCCGGCACGGGGCAGCTGAAGAAAGGCTCAAAGTTGCAGAGACCAGTACAGCCATCGCCTGGCGCGGCGTTGCCGTCGTCGCACGCTTCGGTATTGCTGAGATTGCCGTTTCCGCAGTATTCATCGAGTGCACAGAGTTGGCCCGGCTGCGCACAGGTGTAACCCGCCTCCAACGTGCAACTGGCGTTGCAGCCGTCGCCCGGCGCAGTGCCACCGTCATCACAGCTCTCGCCGAAGTCGATAACACCGTTCCCACACACCGCCTGGGTTACAGGGGTGCAGGGTTGACCAGGCGTGGCGCAGCCAAATCCAGGCTCTACTTCACAGATTGCGCTGCAGCCGTCGTTGGACGCGCTGTTGTGATCATCGCAAGCTTCACTCGCTTCAATTTGACCATTCCCGCAGACAATCGTGCTCACGCACGCCATGCCGGCAAGCTTGCACTCAAAGTTCGCCTCGATGCGGCACAAGCCCGAGCAACCGTCACCCGGCGTCGAATTGCCATCGTCGCAGATTTCGCCTGTTTCGATCAGGCCGTTGCCGCAAGTAGCTGTCGGTGTTCCGGGCGGGCAGGACATATTCGCGCACATTCCCGCTCCGCTTGAGCCCGCGAGGCCTAGATCGATGCCCGAGGGGCCGCCGGGCGACGTCCCTGTGCCTCCCGAGCCAAGGGTGTCAGTTCCTGGATCCGGAATGGCTCCCGACGGCGTTAGGTCGGTGTTCCGTGCGGGCGATTCAGAGCCAGAGCCGCAACCCGCCAACCCCGCCAACACCCCAATCAGTCCAGCTAACCTCAAACTCACATGGCGCATACACGTGTCCTCAGCGGTGCACAGCAATAAACCTGTGACCGAAAAATAGTTCCCTAAGCGTGCCGCCACTATTCATGCAATGGACAGCGCGAGTCAAGAATTCTTAATGCGCTGGCTGAATTTTTTCGTGCAGCCGCAATGGAAGCGTGAGTTGCCTACACTGTGAGAGGAGTACGCCTCGGGAGGCGGTTTTAAGCTAACGTTTTGGGTGGTTTCTCTGCGAGGCCTGTCGGAGCCGCCCTGAGCGCCCGGGTGCTAGAGCGAGGCTCGGGCGCTGACTTCGCGCTTCAAGATCCGATCGGTTTGGCCTGAAGCGTAAGCCTCGAAGAGCTTGCCCCAGTGGGTTTCCTCGCACCACTTCTCGAACGTGAGGCGATCCTTGCGGGGCCAGCGATAGTAGTCGTGATAAAACTCGCTGCCCATCACGAACATATTGACGAGCGGCGTGTGGAAAAAGAGCTTCTGAAACTTCTTGAGTGGGCCGAACCACATCATATCGCCGACGGTGCTGGCGGCGTTATCCCCGACGGTGAAGCCCCAGCTCTCCTTCGAGATGTCGTCGCCCACGATTTCGATGTCGCGGGGATCGCCCACGCCGAGGCCGTCGTTGTGAGCCACGTTGATGTACTCCAGGCTCATCGGATCGAAGCCCATCATCTTGGCTGCGATGGCATCGATAGCTACCTGATCGGAACTCGCCAGGATGTAGTCCTTGATCACGGGGAACATGGTGCGCGGCCCTGGGCCATTACCGGCGGTGGTGCCATCCATGATCGCAAACAGGCCTGAGTGGATCTCTTTTTGAATCGCTAGGAGATCGACGAGCGTGCGGTGGATCCAGCTGTGCGTGTAGTGGCGTTTGGTGTTGAGCAAGCCGCCGAAAGCGTTCTTCATAGCGCCCGTGGTGGTGGTGTAGATGTGGCACTTCACCGTCGGTAGGTGAATGATATTTTTCCCGAAAAAATAATCGGGCACATAGATGCCCTCCGGGAAAATATTGGGCAACACATGCATCTTGGCTTTGGGGCGGTATTCCACCCACTTCATGTCTGCGTCCTTGAAGTTGTAAAGGACGGGGATTTTGTAGCGTTTGAAGAGTGGGATGTAGTGGTTGAGATCCTCGCCTTTGAACGCGTTGGTAACTACCGTCTTGTTCTGAACGCAGCTGATGTCTTTAAAGCCAGCCTTTTCCAGCGCCAGGATGGTGCCTTCGAGTTGCCAGGGAGTCGTGTTGGCGGCCGGGAACGGATAGTGCCACGAGATATTGTCTTTGAGGATCGTGGTAGCGCCTGGGTCCAAGGCCTCCTTCATACCGGCGAGCTCGCACAGCCTTTCAATATCTTGGAGGACTGTTTCGGGCTTGGTTTTTATGACGGCGACCTTGGACTTACTCATACGATTCCTTCAACTACGGCGGGACTATTTTCAAGAGGATGGCTGAAAGCGCGAACTCTGCTACTTCCGAAAACGGGTGAAGGGAGCCTTGCCCGAGTACTTCTGCTGATCGTCCAGCTCTTCTGCGATCCTGAGCAGCTGATTGTATTTGGAGAGGCGATCGCTGCGGCTCAAGCTGCCGGTCTTGATTTGGCCGGCATTCGTGGCAACTGCCAAATCGGCAATGAAGGAATCCTCGGTTTCACCCGAACGGTGCGAGATAATTGAGGTGTAGCCGTGGGTTGAAGCCAGGTGAATGGTGTCCAACGTTTCGGTCACCGAACCGATCTGATTGAGCTTGATCAGGATGCTATTGGCCGTCTTTCGGTCAATACCCATCTGAAGCCGCTCACGGTTGGTGACGAACAGATCATCGCCCACGATTTGGACCGTGCTGCCGAGCTTGTCGGTCAGAAGCTTCCAACCCTCCCAATCATCCTCAGCGAGGCCATCCTCGATGCTCACGAGGGGGTATTTGGCTGCGAGCTTGGCATAGATATCGACCAGCTCACTCGACGTGACCTGCTTCTTGTCGAAGGTGTACTTGCCGTCCTTGTAGAACTCGCTCGCTGCGGCATCCAGGCCGATACCGACCTGTTCGCCCGGCTTATAACCGCTAGCTTCGATCGCGGCGATGATGCGAACAATGGCTGATTCATTGGACTCCAGGCGAGGAGCAAATCCACCCTCGTCGCCCACTGCGGTGGTGAGGCCATCCTTCTTCAGGCTTGCCTTGAGCGTGTGGAAGATTTCGGTGCCGCAGCGGAGCGCGTCCGCGAAGCGCTCGAAGCCCATCGGAATAATCATGAACTCTTGAACTTCCAGGCCGTTGTCGGCGTGGGTTCCACCGTTGATGATGTTCATGAGCGGCGTGGGGAGCACGCGAGCTTGCACACCACCCAGGTAACGCCACAGGGGCAAGCCCACCGTGTCAGCACCGGCGCGCGCCACAGCCATAGAAACAGCGAGGATAGCGTTGGCGCCGAGCTTGCTCTTGTTGGGCGTACCGTCGAGCTCAAGCAAGCGTGCATCGACGCCGGGCTGATCCAATGAGGAGAGTCCGACAATGGCTGGGCCGAGCTTGTCGTTCACATTGGCGACGGCCTTGAGCACGCCTTTCCCCTGGTAACGGTTTTTATCCCCATCGCGCAGCTCGTTGGCTTCGTGTTCACCGGTAGAAGCGCCGCTTGGGACCGCAGCGCGCCCAAAGCCGCTCTCAGTCTGCACTTCAGCTTCAACCGTCGGGTTTCCCCGGGAATCAAGGATCTCTCGCGCTATTACAGAAATAATCTCAGGCATGGCGCGCCGATTAACACGAAAGGCATGTCCTGGCGAGCCCGCCGGCTGAGTGTCGTCAGGGCCCCGGGAGCCTGCAGGCAGGCCTTCCAGTTTCAGCTGGGTTTCGTGCTGTCGCTCGGGGCGCCGCGCGTCCGATCACGCTCCTGATCGCGCTCTTGATCGCGTTTTTCGTAGGCGACGACGATCTTTTGCACCAAGGGGTGGCGCACCACGTCCACGTCCGTAAATTCGCAGAAAGCAATTCCTTCGACGCCGCTCAACAGCTCGCGCGCCTCCCGCAGGCCACTCCTGGCACCCCGCGGGAGATCCGTCTGGGTGACATCGCCTGTCACCACAGCTTTCGAGCCGAAGCCCAGGCGCGTGAGAAACATTCGCATCTGTTCCGGTGTCGCATTTTGCGCTTCATCCAAGATCACGAACGAATCATTCAGAGTTCGGCCACGCATGAAAGCGAGTGGCGCCACTTCGATCTGGGCACGCTCCTGCAACTGCGCAACGCGTTCGAAATCCAACATGTCGTGTAGGGCGTCGTAGAGCGGGCGAAGGTAGGGATTGATTTTTTCAACCAAATCACCCGGCAAAAACCCCAATTTCTCACCAGCTTCCACGGCAGGCCGCGTGAGCACAATTCGCTTCACTCGTTTGTTGATCAGATCATTCGCCGCCATCGCCATCGCCAGGTACGTCTTGCCGGTGCCGGCAGGCCCGATCCCAAACGTGAGATCGTGAGTGCGAATGGACGCCAAATACTGCCGTTGTGCAGGGCTCTTGGGCGCAATCGTCCGTTTGTTGGTCTTGATGAGCACCGTTTCACTCAGCAAATCGACGAGCGAGCGCTGCGGGTCCCCGCGCAATCCCCGCAACAAGCGTGCGACATCCTCAGGCCCAATCTTCTGACCGTGGCTGACGAGCTCCGTCGCGTCGGAAAAAAAGCGGTGTGCGACGCTCACGTCCGCGGCTTCGCCCGCCAGATAAATCGTGTTGCCACGCAGGCTGATCTCGGCGCCGCTGTGGCGAGCCACTTCGCCCAGCAGTTGGCTTTGTGGGCCCAAAAGGAGCACGAGAACGCGCGTGTCAGGAACCTCGAGCTCGGCCGTCACGGCACTCGGGCTCATTGGTGGGGAACCACAACTTGCCCAATCAACACCGTTCTTCTCATCCAGCGTGAGCATACTCTGCGGGCTTCGTGTGCGCACCCATTAGCGCCGAGGCGGCCAACTCTTTGGCACAGACGGCAGGTATTTTGGCCTCTCCCCCCGCATCCGCTACTTGGCATCGGCATGGCTCGCCTCAGCAAATGGTTTGGGATCGGGGCGGCGCTCGGCATCGGCATCGCACTCTGGCCGATCGTTCGGGGCAAGGTGCCGGTGGAAGAGCAGCTCGTGAAGCTTCGCGCCAGCATCTCCGCGAGTTCTTCGGACAAGCCGCCCGATCTCGCAGGGCTCGATCTGCTGCGCCTTGATCTTCGCCCCAGCCGAGTGGTGGCACCGCTCCCGAATGGGCGGAGCGCGCAACTCACTTTGGATGCGACGCTCCAGCGAACCGCGACGGCAGTGATGAAACAGTACCGAGTGCCCGAGGCCGGAGTGGTCCTGATGGACATTCGCTCCGGCAAGCTCCTGGTCTACGCAAGCCATGTGAATGACGGCGAAAACTTCGACGTGAATGCGCGCGCGGAGCCGCCGGCGGCGAGTATCTTCAAAGTGGTGACGGCCGCGGCCCTGATTGAAAAAGCTGGGCTCAATGCCACTACCGAGCAGTGTTACCACGGGGGCAAGAGCGCGATTTCAGCCGATGAGCTGCGCGATGATCCGGTGCGGGATAAATGGTGTGTCACGATGGGAGTCGCACTCGGACGCAGCTTGAATGTGGTGTTTGGGCGTCTCGCACAGAAACACCTCACGCCCGAATCCCTGACGGCCACAGCCGGAGCGCTTGGGTTTGGAGCCCAGGTCCCGTTCGCCGTTCCGAATGAAACCCCCAAGCTCGATATCCCCGTGGAGCCACTTGAGTTTGCGCGTTCTGCTGCGGGCTTCTGGCACTCCAGCCTTTCTCCGTTGGCTGCGGCCGTTTTAGCGCAAACGGTAGCTAACGGTGGCGTAGCTTTCAGTCCACAAATTATCGATTCCGTATTCGAGGGAAAACAGAAGCTCTGGGAGAGCGACGGAAAACCTAAAGTGCTGCGGCGCGCGATCAAGGCAGACACCGCCAGCGAATTGACGCGCATGATGCTCGAAACGGTGGAGGGAGGGTCGGCGTTTGCCGCTTTTCATGATCCGAAAGGCACGCCGTTCTTGCCGGGCATAAAGGTTGCGGGAAAAACGGGAACCCTCACCCGTGACGAAGCCAACCGCTTTTACACCTGGTTCGTCGGCTTCGCGCCCGCGGACAAGCCTGAAGTCGCTATTGCCTCACTGGTGGTCAACACACCCATCTGGCGACTCAAGGGCCCTCAGCTGGCTCGAGATGTGCTCCGGGCCTATTTTGCGCAGCATGGGGCGCGTGGCGTGACACAACCGCTCTGATTCTCGAGCGCTTCTAGGCCAAGTTTGCGCTCCCCCGGGCGAGTTGAAGCGTGTCGTCGGGTGTTCAGGTAAGCAGTTTGGCGAAAAGTCCGGTGAAAGTGCGCAAAATAGTTTTCGTGCGCGGCGAATCCGTGGTGGACGAGGGCCGCTGGGCTGGTACAGTGAAACTTGTGGAAGTTGTTCTGCGCAAATTGGGGCATGGTTCCCGGTCCGTGAGTGGCCGGTTGGTGCGTGCACCCCGCAGGGGTTCCGTGGTCGTCATCGAATTTTCGGATGGAATGCACGAATACGTGACAACTCCTGTGAAGCGCGTGCTCCGCTTGGCACAAAAGGGTGTCTTCTACATCGAGACCGCCAATAGCCGTTACAGGCTTGAAGTTCGGGATCGCGAGCGCGAGCTCGAAGACGCTTCAAGCGGCTGAGCTTTGAGAGCACACCAGGTTGGTGTTGATGCGTGTAGAAGAGGGAGGCGCACGACCGTGCGCGACCGGGATAGCGTTGCAGGGCCGCGTGGCCGGTCCTGCTCGGTGAGCGGCCCTTTTAGTTCCTTGGAAGATAGTAAGCATGCTTACTATCTCGTGTTCGACTTTGAGATGGCTGTCACGGACAGGTTTGGGAACAGTTGGGGACGCTCGCTGGATGAGGGTGTCGCTGGGTGTTCGCTAGTACCTGGTAATCCGGAGGCATCCGCGCTAAACGTGTCGGCCCTCGCCGCGGAGGTTTAGAAATCCGCAGCAAAACTCACCGGGAATGTTTCTAGTATGGGAAAGTTCGACAATCGCAGCACGAAATTGAGCCGGCGCCGTAAGGCCCAAAAGAAGAAGAAAGACCGCGCTAAGCGTCAGATCGCCGCGGCTCAAAAGGCTCGTCCCGTACGAACCACGAAGGCCAAGAAGACTAAATAACCCACGGTTAGTGGATCGTTTTGGTCGGGAAGTGCATGTCGGGGTGAGGCTCTGGCGGGCGAACAGAGGCTTCCCCAAAGAGCCCAATATCTCCGGCAATTCGCCGTTCGCGGACGAGTACGAAGCCATGACCTTGGTCGGTCCACGTCTGCTCCAGGCGCGTGCGCTGCAATAGGCTGCTATTCACCGGCGACCAGCTCACATCCACGCTGACCGCGGCGTTGCGTGAATCCTTCATTTGAAGACCAGCCAGCTCTAGGTCGAGGACGCGGATGCCTTCGCCCCACTGTGCGTGGCGCTTACTAAAATCAGAACGAAAGCTCGGCGCCGTAGCTTCGAGGGCGATATCCATCCGGCCGAAGCGAGTCGCCACGTTCAACTCGCGCGCAGCGCTGGTGGCACGCTCGGAAGCAGGAGGCGGAGTGATGCAGCTCAAAAGCCCGAGGCCCAGAGCGAGAGCCAGATGTTTGGTCGCCATACCGAACTGTCGATAACAGGTTCGGTAGGTGAAGAGCAACACGCGTTGCGTTTTGCGGGATCGGCTAAAAGTCGTCGTAGAAGAGCGGCTCACGATTCCGCACGTAGCGATAAACGAGATGTTTCGCTTCTGCCGAGATGTCAGTGAACTGAGCACCGAAGCCTGGCGGTGATTCACTCGATTCAGTGCTTGAAAGCGGCGCTTCTCGCGTCCAGCGCACCACACCGAGCGCTTGAAACTCGTAGCCACCCGGCATTGAGAGGTGAAGCACCAGTGTCTGACCCACGTTCGGGATCTGGTAGGTTGCGACGAAGATCCCGCCCGCATCCATGATGTCGTTGCCAGCCAGACCTTTGTAGAAGTTTGTCGGGCTGTGCGCCCCGAGTTCCACGTTGACACGCGGCGTGCCAGGAGGCGCATTCACCGGAGGGAGTGCTTGCCCAGGAACTAGAGCTACCGGTGCTGCTTGCGGTGCAGGGGCCGCTGCTGGCCGCGCAGCTTGGGCCTGAGGCATCACGGGTGGAGCGGCTTGCCGCTGAGGCATTATCGGCGGAGCTGCCTGCTGCTGAGGCATGGCCGGCGGAGCGGCTTGGGCCTTGGGGGCTTGAGAAAGCTGGTGAATCAGGTTGAGAGAACTTGCGACGGCGTTGACGGCCTGAGCCGCGGCAGGGTGCTCATGTGTTTGTAGTGCGGCGAGGGCGCGACGAGCGGCATCCAGTGCGACGGGCGCAAATTGGCCGGTGGCCGTGCCCTGCGAAGCCTCAATACTATGGAGAGCAGACATCGCTTCAGCGATCGGCTGCGCTGCTTGCATGAGTGCTGGGGGCGCCCCCTGTTGTTGCAAAGCGCTCAGGCCTTGCGCGAGATTCTGCCTTGCAAATTGCGCGGCGCTGACGAGGTTGTTCATCGAGAGTTATCCTTCGTGCACGTGCGATAGAGAGGAAGTCTAACACCGAAGCGGGTCGCGATGTAAAAGGCTAAAGCGCTCCAAGTTGCCGCGCGAACGCCGGGCCGTAAAGCAACTCGCCTACCTCGTCGCCTGCCTCGCCTTCGTCGCCATCTCCTGCCCTTCCGCTCAGTACGCAGGCATCAACACGAATCGCGCCGTCCACGGTTGCAATCACAACTTCTTTCGGCTCCCCCCAAATCACAGCCTCTCCTGCGCGGAGTTCTAAGTTAGGCCGGGCGACCCGACTCGCCTTCGTCACAAAGAACGCTTGCCGCTTGAGTTCGAGTGCGAGTCCGGGGGTCGGTCCGAGGGCGCGAATTCGGCGCAGGATGCGTTCAGTGGGCCAATTCCAGTCAACGCGGAGCGCATCTCCGGTCGGCTCGGGCGCCCAGGTGGCCAAACGGGGATCTTGCTCGTGCGCTTCGAGTTTGCCCTGGAGCACCCCCCAGGTGGCCTGTTTGAGCGCGCTGAGCGAAGGGCGGTCTAAGGCGCGAGCCAGCTGCCAGGCATCACGGTCTGCTACGGGGAGTGAGCTTTGCAGCAGGATTCTTCCGGTGTCGTATTCGGCGGTTAACTCGTGAGCGGTAACGCCAGTCAGCGTGTCGCCGGCATCGATCGCTGCGAAGAAAGGGTTGGGTCCCCGATGTTTGGGCAAAAGGGAAGGGTGCACGCCAATCGCTCCCAACCGTGCCTTTGAAATCCAGGTTGAGTGAATGCGACGCGTCCAAAACCAACTCACCAACAAATCGATCGGCGACTTATTGAGCCGCGCCTCGACAACCGCTTCGAAATCACCCAAGCACTCTGCCACTTCGATAACTCGCGCTTTGCCGATCTTGGCAATCAGCCGTCGGCGACCCACGTGTGGAACCGGTGAAAGCACAGCAAATGCGAGCTCGTGGCCCTCTCCGAGCAAGGTGAGAGCGCCCAGCGGCAACCCAAAAAATCCCAAGCGCCCGTACACAGGCTTCCGGTTTGCCACAGCTTGCAAAAACTCGCGACGCGCTCGAACGATCGGGCGGATTTTAGCCGAAAACTTGTCGGTTTACGCCTTAGGCTGATACCTCGTTTGGCATGCAACCAGGCTCGGATTTGCGCGCCTTCGAACCCAAGCTCCGCCAGGGGCATCGTTTCGACGACGCCGCACGGGATCGCCCGATCCTCGTTTTCGAAGACGTCCACAAGGCGTACCGCGCCGATGCGCCCGTGTTGCGCGGGCTTTCGCTTTCGGTGGCCCGTGGCGAATTCGTATTTGTGACGGGGCCTTCGGGTGCGGGCAAGAGCACACTGTTGCGTTTGCTCTACGGCGCCGAGACGCCGGATTCGGGTCGCATTCTGTTCATGGGTCGCGACATCGGCCGCCTCTCTTCCAGCTCGATTCCGTACTTGCGGCGCAACCTCGGCATCATCTTTCAAGACTTCAAGCTCGTTAAAAACTGGAACGTGATCGACAACGTGGCGCTGTCGCTCGAAGTGGTGGGGTTGCCAGCACGTTTGATTCGGCAGCGGGTGGGCGAGGCGCTTGAGCGCGTGGGCCTCGCGGGGCGCGGCGCCGATCGAGTTGAGTCCCTTTCGGGTGGGGAGCAACAGCGAGTGGCGATTGCCCGCGCTATCGTGTCTGAACCCGCGCTGCTTCTGGCCGATGAACCCACTGGGAATCTCGATCCGCAGCTGGCCTTAGATATTCTTGGTTTGCTCGGCGACATCAACGAAACGGGCGTCACCGTGCTGTTCGCAACTCATGACCGGTCGCTCTTGGATGTGCGGCCGCGTCGAGTTGTGGTCTTGGATGAGGGGCGCATGACCGACGTGCCGCACGGGCTCGGTGATGCCGACGGGCTGATGGGGCGGCAGGTAGCTTGACATGACTCTTCTTCAACGTGCCTGGCGCGGAGCGCGCAATGATGTTCGCCTCTATTTGCTCAGCGTCTTCTCAGTAGCTGTGGCGTTCATCTGCTTGGGCGCTTCATTGCTCACTGTTTTTAACGTGCAAGCCCTAAAGAACCGCTGGGAAAACACGGGGCGTTTGTCCGTCTACCTCAAAACGGGGAGCTTGCCTGAAGAGATTCAGAGCATCAAAGAAGCGCTCACCCGAACCACGGGTGTCGCCAACATCCGATATGTCACTGCGAAAGAAGCGCGAACGGAGCTTTCGGAGACGACACGCGATCCACTGTTTGATTCGCTTGCCGATGAGGCTTTTCCAGATTCGTTGGAGGTGGCGCTCGTGGATGGGCCCCTGCGGGTTGAGAAAGTGGCCTTGCAGCTGAGCGCTCTTCCGGCAGTGGAGTCCGTCGAGACTTACACGAGTTGGGCGGGTCGTTTGGGGGAGTTGATCGCCGGTGGCATCACCGCGACAGCCCTGCTCTCTATTGTGATTTTTGGAGCCGTGATCGCGGTTGTTTCTTCGACGGTGCGGCTCAGCTTGGAGCGGCGGCGCATGGAGATCGATGCCTTGCGTTTAGTGGGCGCAACGGGCGCCTATGTTCGGCAACCGTTCGTGATTGAGGGGGCAGCGTTGGGCGCACTCGGCGCAACGGCGGCGATCCTGTTATTGGCGTGTCTGTTTGGCGTGGTGTCTCAGCACTTTGCAGCTGAGCTCGGGACTTTGCTGGGCATTTCACCTGCATTTTTGCCGGGATGGTCGATCCTCGCGATGGTGGTGGGCGGCGCGGCGCTGGGCGCTCTGGCCGCGGTTGGAAGCCTCCGCAAGCTCTCGGTTATCTAATGGCAAAGCGTCGCGTGAAGCTGCTCTTAGCCGTCGCGCTCCTCAGCGCTCGGGCCTCGGCGGGAGATGCTGCGCCGCCTGATGTGGCGGAGGTCGTGCGGGATCTTACGGCGCTGCAACTCAATCAAGAGCGTGGGCTTGAGAGATTAAAAGAGCTCACCATCATCGAGAATGAGGCGCACGCACGCATCACTCTGCAGGCGAAGATCTACGTTCGCTTGGTGCGGGTTGGGCTTTTGCCGATGGGCGGAGGCTTCGACAAGCTGCTGCGTCACGCACAAAATCTAGAACGCCTGCGGCATTCCATTGAGCGGGATCTCAGCCTCGAAAAAGACAGCGTGCGAGAACGCGTGGCGATTCGTCAGCGGCTGGGCGTCATCACGACCGAGCGTTCAAAGTACGCGGGTCAAGAGAGCGCGCTCCGTGCGGCTGAGCAGGCACTCTCTGCGGAGCGCGACCGGGAAAGTTCGTTTCAGCGCGCGTTTGGGCCAGGATCCGAGGGTGCAACGACGGTGTATGGGGCACCCAACGCGGAGCCTCTCGATCCCTCGGAGCTGAGCCGCGGTTTTGAGGTGATGCAAGGGCGGTTGCCGTTCCCGATTGGCGGGCGCAGTGAGATTGTGGCTGCCAATCGAGAGCAAGGGGCACGCAAGGGGTTGGAAATGAGCGCACGTCTCGGGGCGACGGTGCGCGCGGTGTACCCGGGCCGAGTCGTGTTTGCGGATAGCTACGCCGACTACGGCCGCACGGTGATCGTGGATCACGGCGCGGGCTACTTCTCGGTGAGTGCCAATTTGGGACAGTTGGATGTGCGCGTGGGTGAGCAGGTATCCACGGGCACCCGACTCGGAGCTGTAGGTGCTTCTGAGCGCGGAGCCCTGCTCTATTTCGAGCTGCGCCGCGAAGGTGTGGACCTCGATCCCGCAAGATGGTTCGGGATTTGAGCGCCGAACTCTCCGGACGCCAAGCTTAAGAGCGGGGTTGGGAGTCAGCTGTGCGTGGCCGATGCATGGGTCAACGTACTGGCAGGTGGGAGCTAGTTTGCGCGCGAGGCGACAATAGGGTCCAGCTTGCCAAAGATCTTTCCGTTTCTCTGATTCGAGGCACCGGGAACGTTCCCGTACTGAGCCCCGGAATCAGCGCACCATGGCCCTACTCAAATCGCCGAGATCTCGCGTCGCCCTCTTCGCGCTGTTGACGTTGTCGGCGACAACGAACGCGTTCGGCCAAAGTGCCAAGCAAAAGCGCAGTTTCTCGCGCGGGCGGTCGCAGCCGGCACCCGCACCACCAACGGCTCAGTTTCCGAGCGTGCCGCAAAAGGCCGAGAAGAGTACTGCCATCAAGCGCCAGGTGCTTCTGCCGCGGCCAGTTGCTCCGTCAATCGCTCCGTCAGTTGCTCCCGCACGCGTCGCTCCGCCGGTTGTCCAGAAAGCAGCAGTGGCGCCAGTCTTGGCCTACACGCCCCCACAAGCTCCACCTCCGACCCAGTATCAGTGGACAGGGACGCCACGGGTTAACCCCGAACTGAACCCTTCGAACCCCGCTCCTTGGCAAAGTTCGAGCATGCCCAGCTACCGCGCCGCTCCAGGCTACACCGCAGCGTACAGTGGAGGCTATCTGCCCGCCCAGAATTCGGGTGGCGTCCCTTCTTTTCAAATGTTTCCTCCCGTGTTGCCCTACCGTGACGGACAGCCCGTGGATCCGATGTATCGCAAGGAGAGCAGCGGCAACACAGGACTGATCGTTGGCGGGACCCTCACGTTCCTTGCCTCCTACGGCGCCGCCGTTGGCTACGGCGCCAATCAGGATTGGAAGAATGGCCTGCGATGGAACACCTTGCCCGTCGCTGGTCCCTTCTTTGCGATAGGCAAGCGCGATTTTGGCTGCAAAGTAAACACTCCCAGCCTCGATGTCGCGAACCAGTGCGTGGACGATGCGATGAGCGAAGTGGAAACTGTGGCCATCCTGGCTGTGGATGGACTCATTCAAACGATTGGAGCCACCCTCCTGATCGCGGGCGTGTTGGATCGCGATACGCTCCTCGTGAGAAATGATGTTGCGAGCCTCTCGGTGCGCCGAGCAGGCAAAGACGGCTACGCCCTGAATCTTCGACAGCGCTTTTAGGCCGTGATCCCCGCAGAAAACTTGGTCGGTATCGATGATACCGGCCTGGATGTCCTCGACCCCGGTAGCTGGAGCCGCCTATTTGCTGAGGGCTCCACAGTCTTCGGGGCAGTTGCACGGCGTCTCACTGGAGTCACACTTGCCGTCACCGCAACTCAGGCACTGAGGGAATCCCCGCGAGTAGCCACACGTTCCGTTGCCCTGATTGGTGCCACACCGACGGATAAGGCCCGGACAACATCCCACAAGAGCCCCATCGTAGCCCTGATCCCCGCAGGTAGGCGAACCCTCTCCAGCTTGGGCGCAGACGATACCTCCGCATCCCGCACGAAGCTGACAAACGCCACCGGCAACAGCGGTGGGACACTTGTCAGCATCGATCTCCCCACACGACTTTGGCGTACAAACGAGAATGCAGCTTGCCGTATCGTTGCCAGTGCTCCACGGCGAGCATGCGCGTTTGCAATATACTGGATCGCACGGTCCATCGGCTTTCTCAGAGCACACGACATTTGTGCTCACAAGTTTCTGCTCAACACTCTGCAGCACGGAATCAAAGACCGGTCCCGTGTAAACGCCTGGGATGATCACCCCAGTTGCGGACGGGGCCGGGCTAACCGATGTCTGGGCATCGCCCGAGTGTCCGCATGCGAGGCACAAGCCGAGCGGCAGGAATGTAAAGACGCCCTTCATTGAATAAATGATAGCCCGGCGACCGAGAAGCCGCAACTAGATGGGGAAGGGGCAGGTAAGCCCAGTTGCGTTTGTATCGTAGTGTCGCGGTGCGTGAATGAGTGTGACGTTTGGCCGGACTTCAATCGAGTTTGCGTAGAAACCTCCTCGGAAGAGATCCTTTCCCGAGCCGAGGGTCAGGCCACCAAAGGGTGCGAGTATAGTGCCGTCAAAGCCGGTATCTAGAGATGCGGTGCGATCTCCTCCGTAGATAACCAGGAGCGAGGATCCTGGTCGTGAACTGAAAAGCCCCTTTACAGACAGTTGGGTCTTTACAAATATCACGAATTGGCCGTTGCCGGCGAGATCAACGACGCTATTGGGTTCAAGTTCAAGGCTCTCGAAATAGTAGGTCCCCGGCGTCAATGTTAGCCTTGCCTTGGGCTTCAGATGGACGTTCGCCCGAGCCGTTGGAGCAAGCGATAGGGTCGCATTCGGAGACAAAGAGAGCTCTCCGGAGAGCTTCGGGAACTGAATCGTGCACTGCGAGAGGTCCGGCAGGAAAAGGCTTTCAGATCTTACGACGCCACCATCGATTGTCGCATGGGCCCGAAGGTCGACCGTCGCTCCTGCCGCGGCATACACGCTTCCGTGAACGCGAACATTATTGCGAAGGACGACTGAGGAGCCCAAGAAAATGTTTGATGATTCGACGGCCACGCCGAGCTCGTTCTGCCCTTGCGACACCCCGTCGGAGATTGATGCACTAGCGCCATCAGCGGTCACCAATTTACTCTGGCTGCCTACTGTAAAGGATCGCTCCGTGTGGAGAACGTCGCAGCTCAATCCTCGAGTGAGGGTTACCTCCTGGTGCGCGGTTGCGGTAAGTCCAGCCGCGTTCCGGGCATCGTATCGCAGAATTGAAATCCCCAGCGGGAGTGGTTCGTCTGCTCGGATCGGCCTGTTGACTGACACGCCGTTCACGCTCTCAAGAATTCTGGTTACGGAGGGGCTAGGATCACACGCATCTCGCACAACGGCCGAGCCTAGCGCTACCGCCGACGATGAAGCGCTACATGTTTCAGCTCGAATAGCTGGCGGCGCGATGATGACGGGGGCCACCGGCAAGACTTGGATGGGTATGGCAGCGGTGTTGTTGCTGGGTGCAGGATCGGACGCTCCCGAAGTTGCGACAAAGGTAATTTCACTGGTCTGACCAATTGGTGTGGTGCACTGCCCGGCAACGATAAACTCAAGGCGCACGGTACTTCCCGGGTCCAGGTGTGGTGACCACGCGCTGAGCGAGCGGCCAAAACTCTCACACCCTGTTGATAAAGATGAGCTGCAATCCACCAACTGAAACCCAGGTCCGAGAAGGCCGCTTAACGTCGGCATAAGAGCTACATTCGATCCCCGGTTAACCAACGTCGCGCCAAGGCTTAGAGTTCCCCCTGCATTCACCGAAGTTTGCGACGCCTCTAGAGTGACGGCGAGGTCTGTAACACTGGCGATGCTTTCAAGGAGCTGCCTAACCTCCGTCAGCGTGGGTTCTCTAGGAGGGGTTGTGTGGATTCCATCGGCAAAGTCGGCAGTGCCTCGGAATCCATAGACCAGGCTCTGCCAATCGTCGTAACCGTTGAGGAAGCGTGGCTCGATAGAACCAACGGGCAGCTTGGTAGCGTCGTCGGGGGTCGTGACGCTCTCGCAATCACGGTTTGCCCCGTCAGCTACGCTTTGCCCCACGAAGATGTCATCTCGGCATACCCCTGACTCAAACCTGCCGTTGTTGCCTGGGATAATGGTCGCTCCAACCTGGATGTCGTCGGCCTTCACACCGGCGCACTTGATGTCGCTGTCAATTCTCCGGTTGAACCCCGGAAGAATCCGAAACCGCACGACCCTGTCCTGCGGTGAAGGTAATGTGTCAAGCCGAAGATTGGCGCCCGGAAAAATTTGGCTGCTGAGCGTGTCGGCCGGATCCGCCGGGATGGAATCTAGAATTCCGTTGGGGCCAGGTTGGATGATGCCGCCTGCAAGGACATCATCACCACGGATCAGCGTGTCCAGCATGTTGTTGGGACCGGGATAAATCGCGAGATGCGAAACGTCGTCGCCCGTTGGCACGGAGTGCATGATTCCGTCAAGAGCCGGGTCGATTCTCAGTAGTTCGATATCGTCACCGCCAAACCCCGACTCCAACGAGTCGTTGCCTCCGCCTGTGATCATTGTCGCCACCAAGATGTCATTCCCGGCAAGGGGAGAGCGTGTGTCCAGTGTACCGTTCGCACCTGGCACGATTTGGAACACCTGCTCCAGATCGTCTCCCTGGCGCGTGCTGTCGAGCGCGTTGTCAGGACCAGGCAAGATCCTCGAGCTAGTCAAGTCAGCCGGCACAGCCACGCTAAGCAACGTTCCCACCACTGGCCCCGGACGGATCGACCCTCCAGTGATAATGTCGTCGCCGGTTCGGAAAGACTCCAGCGTTCCATCGGGGCCGGTTTCGATAGTCGTCCCCACCACAACGTCGGTGCCGGCGGGAAAGGTGTCCAGCACTCCGTTCAGCCCCGCCTGAATGATGCCTCCTTCAAGGATGTCACCGAAGGCTACGAAGGAATCGAGAACCCCATCGGGGCCGGGGACGATCGTAGAAATTTGAACGTCGTTTGGATGCACTGCCGAGTCGAGAATGCCGTCCGCTCCGGGGTCGATGCGCCGAAGTGCAACGTCGTCAACGCTCGCGATAGTTTGTACCACACCATCTTTTCCACCCTCCACGGTGCCAATCAGAGCGTCGTCTCCCCGCATTCCCAGTGACACTACTAACGAGTCTAGAAACCCATTAGGGCCTGGCTCGATCCTGCCCCCGTGGCGAAAATCATCTCCGCCCGGCGAGTACGACTTCGTCAAAGTCATCGTTGTTGACGTCGCCCACCGCTACTCTCCCCTTGCCAGCGCTAACTTGATTTCCAGGCGGGAAAAATGGAATGGCTCGGCCAAACTGACTCACTGCGCTCAGGTCCCCTTCGCGCTGCCATATCTCTAACCTGGTACCCAACAGCATCGTCCAAACCGTCATGGTTTAGGTCACCCATTGCAGCAGAAACGACCCCGCTAGAAAACACCGTGCGCGACTGACCATCGGCGAACTGCATGAAGCCGCCACCCTCGTCATAAAACAAGATCGGTGGCGCGGAGCTAGTCAGGGCCTGCTCTTGCCTCGCGACGTGAACCTGGTCTTCCGTTTGGCTTCGTGGAGCAGGTGAGGAACAACCAGCCATGATCGCTGACGCAACACCAATGATAAGCAAGCCCAACTTAACGCAGCTTCTATTCGCCATAGTCCCGATCCATTCCCCCGCCTGTTGAGAGTCTCGAATGAACGCTGTAGACGTGGGGCGCCGCGGGCGTCAACGCTAGGTCTGGCGTATCCCCAAGAGATCAAGTGATCCCTAACCGACCCAGCCGATGGCTCCGAAGCGCATGAGCCGCCGAACGCACGACGCGGGCACAGGTTCGAATTTTGTCACATGCCCGAGTCGTGTCCACCGCGGAGCGCTCGACTCCAAGCCCGGTCAGCACGTCGTCGACGCCTCTATCGCTCCCGCACAGTTTTGAAACCTTGCCAGCGCCAACTGGATCGTTCTTTCCCGCTTGGTAAAGGCGCTGCGGGCAAGATCGCTGGCAACAAGGCAACCCCACTTACAGCTAGTACAATTGGTTGCTTGCGGATGATCAGCACGTTCGCAAACCAATCACCCCAACGTCCCGAAAGCCGGTCTTCAGGCACGGGTACTGCTCGCATTCGGTCAAGGAGCTTTTGGGTGCAGCGAACGGTAAACATTTCACCTTTGGGCTTTGATGCTTGCTTGCCGATCACTTGGCCCTCTTCGCAAAGCTCGGGGCGCGCGAAACGACGCCGATGGCCGTCGCCATTTGCTTGTTTTGGGCCTAGTGGGAATTGTCGAATTCCCGCAACTGCACCGTGCGCCGGACGAACAGCTCTTGAATCGGCAAAAACTCGGTGAAATCCACGCGTTGGGCGGGGAGTAAACCGGCATTTCCGATTGACCACTCTTGGGGTATCGTAACGGCATGGCTATCGACGGAATTGGACGCCCCAGGATCGGCGATCTCCCGTCGCCGGCGGCTTCGGAGGTACCGGGCTCGGAGCTCGGGAAGGAACCTTCAAGCCTTGAGAAGCTTGAGCGTGGCAGCGTTGAGAATCCGGAGGTCGCGGCCTTAGAGCGCGGAGAGCTGTCCGTGGATCAATACTTGGATCAGCAAGTGGCGAACGCAGCTCAGCATCTGGAGGGCCGCTTGTCCGCAGAGCAGCTAACATTTGTCAAAGAGAACCTGCGCGCATCTCTTGAGACAGATCCGGTGTTGATGGAGTTGGTGAAGCGTGTCACTGGCGGACTCGCCGCTGAGCTGAAGTAGGTTCACCCAAGCGTGGTGCGTGCCGCCTTTTCAGTTGCTGATTCCGTTGTTCGCCTTGAAAGAGCACGCCAGGCTTCCCTGAAGCTCATTGGGCAGCGAGCGGGCGGTTTGTTTTCGCT
>JBBSBI010000074.1:0-22625 GCA_038251425.1 Polyangiales bacterium | reverse complement strand
TGAGTTAGCCGAAGGCAAACACAAGATCCGCGTTTTCTACTTCCAGGGTCCTCGCGTGGATATCGCGCTGCAGCTGTTCGTGACGGTCCCTGGTGAAGCCGAGAAGCTTTGGGGTCCGGAACTCTAAGCCGCGCTTAGAGTCGGTGTCGGAGCGCGGCCCAGCGCAGCTTCCACACCACGAGCACCGCTTCGGCAAAAATCCGGCGATTCATCTTGGAGCGCCCTAGCTCACGGTCCACGAAGATGATGGGCACTTCAACGACCTTTAGGCCCTTCATCAGCGCCCGAAACGTCATTTCAATCTGGAAGGAGTAGCCATTCGAGCCCACCAGGCTGAGGTCAATCTCTTCGAGCGCACGTCGTGTGAACGCTTTGTAGCCAGTCGTGAGATCGCGGACGTCGACTCCCAGGATCGTGCGCGAATAGAACGAACCGCCTTTAGAAAGTAAGTGGCGGTCTAGTCCCCAACCTTCGATCCCACCGCCGGGCACATTGCGCGAGCCGACGATCACATCGGCACCTTGTGCGAAGGCTTGAAAGAAATTTGGCAAGTACCGTGGATCATGGGAGTGGTCGGCGTCCATCTCAAAAAAGAAGTCATAATCCTGGCGCAATGCTTGCAAAAACGCGCTGACATACGCCGTGCCAAGCCCCAGCTTTTCAGGTCGGTGCATGACGCGCACCCGCGGATCTTTGCGTGCAAGGTCATCGGCAAGATCACCGGTGCCGTCCGGAGAATTATCATCAACGATGAGCAGGTGAGCCGAGGGTGCCCACAAGAACACGCTGTTCACGAAGGCCTCGATATTATCGCGTTCGTTGTAGGTGGGCGTCACGACAAGCGTTCGGGTGCCGGGCGAGGCTGCGTGGGGTGCTGAGGTTGAGCTTTCTGGTGCAGACATGAGCCGGGTTCCGGGGGAGGCGGCCGGCCCTTTTAGCGAGAGATGCGCGTGGCTTGGAAGTCAAACTCGACGAGAGCTTCAGAGCCCATCGTTTTTCCCAATTCTCGGGCCTTTTCGCTGACAACCACGCCACTCTCTGTGCGCGGAAGAATGTCGTGCGCCAATAGTGAGAGCGGGAAGGGGGAACGGGTCGTGACCTGCACGCTCTCCAGAATCGGATCGGCGCTTGGCGCGCCGTAAGTGAAATCTAAAGTGATCGGTACGGCCTGGCGGACTCGAAAGCCGTGCAGCAGGAGCTCGCCTTCAGCGACGGCTCGCACTCGACGTTGTTCACGTGCGGTCCCTGTCTGGGCGCGGCCGAAGCGCGCTCCATCGAGCGGTGTCGCGGCGCTTAACTGCGTGAGCGCGGTGAGTCGGAAGCTTGCGGTGCGTAGCCCATCTCCGCTCGCGGCAGGTGTTGCATCGCCAAGTCCAAACCATGCGCGAGCCTCTTTGGAATATTGATCGGGGCTTCCACCTTCGCCGGTAGAGCCAACGCGGAGTGTGGAAAGATCGAGACTGAGGGTCGCTTTGGAACGTGAGAGATCGGCAGCATCGAGCGTGAGTTGTCCACGAACACCACCGACATTGCCCCGGAGCAGCATGCCTTTCGTCTTCAGCTGAAATGTCGCGAGGCCGTCGGCCTTCCAGGCGTAGGTAGCAAGGCCAGGGGCACTGGGCAGAGGGGCAGGCGCGTTGTGGTTGATGTCTTCGTTATCCGCACCCAGCTTTTTGGAGCACGCAGCAAGGCCAGGCGTTGTTGTCGCCAGGAAAAACCAAACCGCGCGCCGCAGCGTCGTTTTACTCAGTGCCAAAGTCCGATCCCTGCGCTTCCACGTCGTCGACGAGCTCGGGCCGCAACGTACCGTGTGTCCGACTCGGCGGTGAGCATTTTTTGCCCGGCGCCTGGCCGAGCTGTGCGGGCCTCGAAGTCGCGCGTGGAGCGGTTCGGGGACGAGAGGGTCTCGACGGCGTCGTTCGGCAGGATATAGTCTGCGCCGTGCAATACTCAGCTGAGTTCCGATGTTTTTCCGGTTGTGCGGGTGCTTGGCCCGTGACGCAAGCCATCTATCGTTGCCCGACTTGTGGTGGCCTTTTGGAAGTGGCGCATGACCTCGAAGCCCTGCGTGATCGATCCGGACCGGCTTGGGTAAAGCTCTTCGAAGAGCGCTGGCGCAAGAACGACTGGCCGTACGGCTCGGGAGTGTGGGGCAAGCGCGAGTGGGTGATGCCGCAGATCCCCGATTCGGACATTGTGTCGATGTACGAAGGCGGAACGAATCTGTTCTGGGCTGAGCGCTATGGCCAACAGCTAGGGCTCTCGGACCTTTGGATCAAGCTCTGCGGAAATAGCCACAGCGGCTCGTTCAAGGATCTCGGGATGACGGTGCTGGTGAGTGTGGTGCGGATGGCAATCCGACAGCAGGGGCTGAAGGTAAAAGCCATTGCGTGCGCTTCCACAGGAGATACCAGCGCGGCGTTAGCAGCCTACGGTGCAGCCGCAGGTCTTCCTGTTGTGGTGCTACTTCCGACGGGGAAAATATCCACCGCGCAGCTCGTGCAGCCGCTTGCCCACGGGGCGCTTGTCTTAGGGCTCGACACGGATTTTGACGGCTGCATGGAGATTGTTAAGCAGTTAGCCGAGGAAGGTCATATCTATCTCGCCAATTCCATGAATCCGCTACGAATTGAGGGCCAAAAAACGGTCGCGATCGAGATCCTTCAGCAGTTCGATTGGCAGCTGCCAGATTGGTTAATTTTGCCGAGTGGCAACCTGGGCAACGCCGCGGCGCTCTATGCCGGTTTTCGCCTGATGAAAGAGCTGGGCGTGATCACTCGCTACCCGCGCCTTGTCGTTGCTCAAGCCGAAAATGCCAACCCGCTCTACCGCGCTTGGCAGGCAGGCAAAAAGACGGTGGAGCCGATTGCCGCCAAGCCTACCCAAGCCACGGCGATCCAAATCGGCAATCCCGTGAGCGCACCGCGAGCCATCAAAGCCCTGGAGGCGATGAATGGAATCGTCGAACAAGCCAGTGAACAAGAGCTGGCAGACGCGGCTGCTCGCGCAGACCGTACCGGCCTCTATGCCTGCCCGCACACCGCGGTCGGCCTCGCCGTGCTTGAGAAGCTCGTCGCCAATGGAACCATCGGAAAATCTGATCGTGTGGTGTGTATATCAACCGCGAACGGTCTGAAATTTACCGAATTCAAGGTCAATTATCACGATCCCAACCAGATCATTCCGGGCGTGGTCGCAGGCCTTGCGAATCCCCCGGTGATGCTCAAGGCGGATTACGGCCAGGTGGTGGACGTGCTGAGAAAGCGCCTCGCGGGCTGAATCACGAGGCTTCGTTCTAATTCACGAGGCCTCGTTCTAATGGAGGCCAGGAAAATTCAGAACGTGAAGCGTGCTTGGGCGCCGCCACCCTGGGTGCTGACGTAGGGCGTGAATTGAAAGCTCACGCTGGCGGCCTCGGGAGCGGCCGTTTCGTCGCCTTCAGGGCTCGTCAAAAGCACGACCCCGGTTAAGCCAAGCGTGACCGCAACGCCAAACGCCATATCCGAGATGAGCGCGTTGCGCTCGACTTTGTCGGCATTCTTGGCAGTCGGGTTGTCATTGAAATCGCTCTTGGCGCCCAGCGCTTGGACACCAAAAATCCCGCCGACCACTAAGCCTGCGCCGGCCAAGCTCAGCGTTACGACGGCCGGGACCAAGCTTCGTTTCGGGACCGTTGTAGGGGGTGACGAAACGGGGGATGGCTCCGTAGCGGGAGCCACCGTTGGGGGAGTTGTTTTCGCTGCGACGGGCGGAGGCAGGGCAGGAAGTAGCGGCTCAAGCGTCAGCGTGGCTTGAGACGGCTTGCCCGCGACAACCTCGACTTCCACGACCTTAGGCGCGTAGTCCATCGCCGAGACATCGAGCTTGTGTTTGCCGGCGAGAAGCTTAAGCGTCATCGGCGTGAGGCCTGCTTGGGCAACACCGTCGACACTGACGCTGGCGCCCTTGGGGTCGGTGGTGAGCTCGACTTCGCCAACCTGTTTCGCCTTCAGCTGCGCCAGCTTTACCGTTGCATCGGCAACCTTCTGCTCGCCCACTTTGATCTTCTCGGGGTTGTTCAGAAATGCTTCAAGGGCGCTGATCGCCTCGTTCGCCGAGCTCTCTTGTCCCGCCAAGCTCATGGCAATCCAGTATTCAGCGTGTGGCGTTGGAAGAATGCTGTTGGCTTTTTGAAAACTTGCCGCGGCCTCGGAAAAGTTTCCAGACTTAAAAGATTTTTGGCCCTCTTCGAAAGCCTTGCGCGCTTCGTCTTTAGTCTTCTTATTTGGCTTTGGCTTGGCCGCGTCCTGCGAGCTGGCCTTGGCCTCACCCTTAGTTGACGCGTTCGTGGCTGCTTGGGCCCACGCGGCCGGGGCGAGCAGGCTACCGGCGATGGCTCCGGCTGACACGATGGACACCAGTTTTGAACTGAGGGAGTAAAGGCGGTAGCGCTTCATGAAGGATCCTCGGGGGGCGATCAGGCCAGGCAAAAGTACCCCCGAGGTTACCCCTAGGACAACCCCCCTACTGTGGTCTTCCGGTCACAGATGGTCACATCTTGCGCGCGCCTAGGCTACGATGTGGTCGCAACACCGCACCCACTTGCTCCCTCCCCCACGTTTCTTACCCGATGAGCTCCTCCTCCGCCCCAAGCGATCCTTCAACCCCCGCCGAACGTCATCAGGCGTTGCAAAAACTGATGCGATTTCAGGGTCGAACCGCCGAGCTCGCCACGCTCCGGGCGCAGTGTCGCACAGCCAAAGCAGAGGGTGATCAGGAGGCCGAGCAACGGGCGAGTGCCCAATTGGCTCGCGCGCTTGCCCGTAATGGGATCCTTCTAGAGCAGGCAACCAAGGCAGCGCGGCGTGCGCTGCTGCTCGCAGATCAACAACCCCTGCGCGAGGAGTTGTCCGTGTGGTTCGCGGGGCTAGGAGAAGCGAGCTTAGCGTGCGCGGCCCTACGACCTCTGCTGCAGCAGCAGTCGGGGCCTACGGCCATGCAAACGTTAATCCGCATTGCTGTGCTGTCAGCGCGTGCCGGTGACGACGACGGTGCCGTAGATGCTCTTTCGGGTGCGGTAAAAGAGGACCCCTCTGATCCTTTGCCGTTAGAGCTTCTCGGAGCTGTGCGCTTCTGGTCAGAATCCTCAATTTCTGCTGAAAAAGCCGCTGGATATTACTTAGCTGCGGCGGCGCGCAGACAGGCGCAAGCTGAGGGTGCAGCGGCGTTTGAAGATCTGCTGCGCGCGCTTGAGATGGCGCCCGGCTACGAGCCGGCAGCAAGTGCTGTTGCTGCGGCTCTTAGCTCTCGCGGCCGCGACGACGCCGCCGACGAAGTTTGGCGAGAACTTGCGGGACACTCGCCGGACGCGCGCGAATTGCATTGGGCCCGACTCGAACGATCGCTTGCGTTGGGGGAATTGCCACGGGCGTTGGGCGCCGCCTTCGACGGCGGGTTCTGCGGCCCTGAGTCCCGGAATATCTTGGCGCTGGCAGGCGCTGCGAGTCCTGTCGAGAATCTGCGCGCGAGTCGAGTTCAAGAATTGCTTTGGCAGAGCGGTCTCGGCCTGATTGCCCTGTCAAGGCTTGCTCTAGCTGCGAACTCTGAGCAGTTGGGGATTGAGGCGAGAGCCGAGCTTTGGGTGCGAGCGGGCCGGGCCTGGCAGGCCCGCTTCTCGAACGACGACGAGGCCAAGCGGACCTTTCAGGAGGCGCTGAAGCTTTTACCCAACCAACGGGAAGCGAAGCTGGAGCTGAACCGCTTAGGCGAAACGGATTGGGGATCGGCCTCTGAGAGTGAGAGCGTACCGCTGCTTTCTGAGAGTTCGCCGGCCATGCTTTGGATCAAGGCAGAGAAAGTAGGCGACGCCGTCGAGTCGGCAGCGGCGCTTGAAGCTCTTGCTCGCTCGCAGACTCCGAAGGTGCGCTGTTTGCTCACCACGCTGGCAGCTGAAAGGTTGGCGAGCGTTTTGCAGTTTGAGTTGGCGATGCGTCTCATCAAGGAAGCCATCTTGGCTGACCCTGACTCCGCGCGAGCGGTACGGGTGCACGCTGATCTCGGGTTGCGCGCCGACCGCGGGTACTCCGAGGCCATCGAGCGTGCGGTGAGCTTGGTGTTGCCTCGGGCTGGCTGGTGTGAAGCCTTGGCTGAGCGCTACGGAAAAAGCGATCCTGCGCTGGCCATGGCCTGGGCTGAACGCCGGCTCGTACTCTGTCCGGGAAGCCTCGACGCGGCGCAGCGTTTGCTCGAGCTTGCCGCTGAGGCCGGGCAAAAGAACAAGCTAGCCGAGGGGCTTTCTTGGTCGCTCTCACAGCCGCAGCCGCTCTTGGCATTATCGCCTACGATTGCCGCAGCGCTTTCTGCGCTTTCCCTACTCGACCCGGAAGCGTGCATCTCGCTGTGTCGGCGGGCCCTCGGAGTCTTGGGTCCCCAAGATCAACTCTTGCGGGAAGCCCTGCTCGGTATTTCGACCACATTGCAGCGACCCGATCTGGGCGCGCTCGTGTATGAGCGCTGGTTTGCTGCGGTTGAAGAGCCAAATTCCGACCGTTATCTAGAGTTGTCGGACTGGCATCAGGCTGCAGGCGAGTGGCTGGGATGGGCCACTGCGCTTGGAAGGGCTCTCAGTCGCGGGGCAGCGCCACGTACCGTGCTCGAGCGTCTCGAACGTTCGGGGGAACCCGCGGAGCCGGACGCGCTCTTTGCGTTTTTGGAGATACGCGCTCAGGCGCTGGATGCCTTGAACACGGATCGTGGAGTGCGAGTCCTTGCTCATCGCGCCTTTGCCAGTGCTTGCTGGGATCTGGCGAGTGATGTGGAGCAATCCCTTGGCAGTTTTAGATTAGCGCTTGTCGCGTCCGGGGAACGAGCGCCCGGTTGGCTCCTCGACGATCTCGCCGAGCTTGCTGGAGAGCGGCAGCTTGAATACCTGCGCCAGTTTTTGGAGGCACCAGCACTCGAAGGTTCGGCCGCATCGCTGTTCTCGCTGGCCGCGAGTACGGCTTTAGCGAAGGGAAATTCAAGCGAAGCTCTGGCGTTGGCCTTTCTAGCGCTTGAGCGGGATGCTTCGCTGACGGAGGCGCTTGCTATCCTAGAGGAAGCGGCTAAAAAATTGGGGGACACGGCAGCACTTGAGCGAGCGTACAGCTTGGTGAGTCAGGCGACGCTAGGGCGCTTTGGTGAACGCGCGCTTCATTACCGAGCTGCGCGCCAGTTTGAGGGCGCGACCGACTGGTTGGCTGCGCTCGAGCACGCGATCTGCGCCTTTGAGGCGGTGCCGGGTGATGGTGTTACCTTAGTGCTGGCGCTAGAGCTTGCGGAACGCCAACAGAAGTCGTCGTTGATGGTTGCCGCGATGCAGCGGGTTGCCGCAAAGTGCGACCGACCCGAAGCGCGGGGGGAGTGGCTGGTGCGTGCTGCCGAGACGACGGACGTCTCCGAGAAGGGGAGCTGTGTTCGTGTGCAGCTTCTGCTAGAAGCGCTTGCGATCCGCGCAGACGGGAAAACCTTCTCCAAGGTGCACGCTGCGCTCACTCAGGTTTCACTGATCGCGCCGGGAGAACGAGCCCAATTCCGTCAACCCTATTCGGAAATGCTGGATGCCGTGTTGCCCAAGCTGGATGGCCCGCTCGGCGCGCGTTCTGCCATTCTTGCCGCACGAATTTCCCTCGTACACTTTGGCGATGCCGCCCTCGGACTCCGTGCGCTCGATCGAGCCGTAGGCTCAGATGCTGATGTCGAGGAATTCGCGGATTTGTTCGATTACGCACCCCTGCTTGGCAAAGCGACGCCAGCCGCGAATACCCTGGTGCAGCGTTCGCTGGAGCTGTCCAAAAGCCGTTTCGCGAGTGCGGGTGCCCAGTTCTTAGAGTTGTGCGCGCACATTGCGACCTCGCTTGGAGAGCAGCGCGAAGCGAGCCTGCTCATGGCGGCCGCGGCGCGTTTGGCGCCCACCAATCAAGCGTTGGTGAACCGGGCTCGGGAGTTAGCCGCGGAGGGCAAAGAGCCGGGGCTTTTGGAGTCGTTACCTCTACCCGCCGATCATCCAGAGCGCGGTAAGCTGCTGATCGGCCAAGCGAAGCTCGCTACAGCACGCGGCGAATTCCGAGACGCCAAACAGAACCTAGTCGAAGCGCTCGGCTTCGCACTTCTGCCTGAGGACAAGAGTTCTGCTTGGGTCACGTTGTTTCTGGTTCACTCCGAGCTTGGCGAGGAAAGTGAACTCTTGAAGCATTGGGATGCTCAGAAGGAATTAGACGCAGCCGCCAGGCTGGCCTTGCTCCTCGCGTTGACAAGCTGTGTGGCGGCAGTCAGGGGGCAAGAGTCGAGGGCTCTGGCGCTCTTGCTCGCAGGGAACAACGAGTTTGATTCCGACCTTCACTATTGTCGCCATTGGCTCAACATCGCTCGGCGAGCCGAGGACGATTCCGCCGAAAAAACGGCGCTCCAGGCACTGATTCGAGTCGCTGAGGCGGGCGAGCGTTTGGAGCACCAGCGCCAGCTCGCACGTCTGCTCGAGAGATTGCACGATGGTCCCGGTGCGGCGCGGCTCTGGGGGAGTGTTTACGAGGAAGATCCTCTCGATCTGGATGCCTTGCGTGCGCTCGAACGTGAAGCGGAAGCGCACGGGGACTATCCTAAGCTAGTTGCCCTCTTGGGTGAGCGTGCTGCGCTAACGGCTGATATTGCCGGGCTTCGCGACTTACGGCTGCGGCGCGCGCGCTTGATGCTTCGGAAGCTTGAACGCCCGGATGCCGCCGTCTTGGAACTCACCTCGGCCTTGGAGCAAGGGACCCCCGATCTCCAAGCTATTACAAGTTTGGTTCAGCTGATTCGGGAGCGGGATGAGTCCGCCTTGACGCCGGCAGTGTGGCTGCGGCTGGCACCACTTGCACCAGACTTCATGCTGCGGCTTGAATATGTGAAGAGAGCCTGTGACGGCTTTCTGGCGGGGGGGGATGCGAACAGTGCGCGCAGCGCCCTGGATTGTCTTGGCCCCACCTGTTCCGAGGCAGAATTGCTCGGACTCCGCGTCGAGCTGGAGCGGAAGATTACCGAGCCTTTTGCGCTGGCGGCCGCGTTGGTGAAACTCTGTGCGGCGAGTGGAGAAGCCCACAAGATTCGTGCGCTCTACCTGCTCGAAGCTGCCCGCTTGGTGGTGCGCGCCGACGACCTCGCGCAAGCTTCGCGTTACGTTGAGCAAGCTCAAGAGCTCGACGCCAGCAATCCAGATGTGCACGTTTGTCTGGAGTGGCTTGCTTACCTTGCGCGAGGCGCGGGGTCGGGTGAATTCAGTCACCAGACGGTTCGCGATCTTCGGAAGTGGGATGTTGGCTTGTCACCCAATCTCGCACCACTTCGATCGTTCTTGTTGGCGGAGGCACTCGACGTGGTTGAGGGTGGTGGCGCGGGGTTGCGCGAGCTGCAGGCTAGCGCCGCGGATCTTGGAGAATCTGGCTTGATTGCACTTGGGCTGGCGGAACGCTTTGCTATTTTGGAGGACTACGAACGGGCTCTCCTTTCATTTGATCGGGCGCTCAAGGGCGACCTCATGCTGGTGCGCACGGTAGGACAGGTGTTGATGCGAGCAGCGCAGGTGGCCCGCGGAGCGCGCAAGTTTCAGCGCGCGGCCCAGTACCTCGCGACGGCCCGCAGTGAACCGGATGTCGGCTCCATGGCCCTTGAACTCGCGGCACGAGTGGAGCGCGAGCTTTCAAACGAAAATCGCCGGGCGCAATCACGCCCGCCCGAGATTGTCCGTCTTCAATCCCTTGATTCTAGCCTAGTGTTACCGGTTCCACCTGCTCCTTCACTGACCGAGGGAGACACGTTGCGGACTCCGCCCGAAGCTTCCCCGCCCACGCCTCCGCGCCCCGCCGAGCGCGTTTCGGATCCGCCTCGGCCAACCAGCACCGTCGGTGGCTACGCCATGCAAGCTTCGAGCGCGATCGAGGAAACGATCGTCCTCCGGCCTTCCGCCAGGCCCCGAAAGCCAGAGTCGGGGAGCGCTGAAATCCCGGTCTCGAGTGCCACCGCTTCTGGAGCCCCACGAGCCGAGAGCTCCCCTCCGCAACCGACACGTGGGCCTGGAGCGTATTCGCTCCGGGCCGCAGCCGAGGAGGTGATAGCGGTGCGAAGTATTAGCAGCCATCCGCCTCGCATTGCTCACACGCGGCCGGAGGCTTCTAAAGAGCCAGCTGCCAAGCGCATCAGCTCAATTCCTCCAAGTCCACGCGGACATTCCTCGGCTCGTTTTCGTGCGCTCCGACGTTTAGATCCGGCCAGCATTGAACCGCAAAGTCCGCACGAAGCTGCGCTCCTGGCACAACTCCAAGAGGGCAGTATCACGGCTGGTAAGGAGCTGATTCTTGCTTTCGAAAAAGCACCCGATCGGGCGCAAGATTGCGCACTCCTCTGCCAGTACTTGTGTCACTTGTCGCCAGGAGAGGCGTGGGGACTCACTAAGCTTCATGAGTCTGCGCTGAACGATCGCAATCACGTTTTGGCGCGCGCAGTGCAACACGTTCTAGCGCTCACCGGGAGGGGGCCCTTCACGGAGCCTCCTCCGCTCGACGACCAATCCGAGCAGGCTGAAGCAGTCCAGGCTCTCCTATTCCGAGACGCGGGCTCGGCAGCTACGGAGGCCATGGCCCTGGCATGGGAAGGTGCCCAACACGTTTTTCATCGCGACGCCAAAGTTTACGGTTTGGCGACCTATGAACGTGTTTCGCTGGGAGGTCATTTACCTGTCGGGCGAGTCTTCACGAGCGTGGCACGTGCCCTCGGGATGGTTAAAGTTCCACTCTACTATCGAGCCAATTCTGAGCCTTTTGACGCACGCGTGGCGCTGATTGCTCCGCCATCGATTCTGGCAACGGGTCAAGCAAGCGAGCGTTCGCGGGAGCTCCAATTTCAACTCGGAGCGGCACTCACGGCAGCTCTTCCTCAGTACGCGTTGCTGTTCGGGTTATCGGAGACGGAGGCGAGCGCTCTGCTTCTCGCCCTCGTGCTGGCCTTTGGTCCACCACGCAAAGGTCATGGAAGCCTGGCTGCGTCGGCACAGCTTGCGGAAGTTTTGTGGGAAGGAATACCGCGGCGTTCGCAACGGCGTCTGCAGGAGCTTTGCAACGACGTCGAGGATTTTTCTTACGAGCGTGCTGTGGGCACTGCCCGCTTGGGTCAATATCGCGCTGGGCTTTTTGCCTGCGGAGACCTTGCAATTGCGATTCAACAAATCTGCGCACTGGAAGGGGTCACGTTCGGAGGATTCACCAACTCGGGCGAGCTTGCCCGGCTGTGTGCCATCAGCCCCTCGGTAGCTGACTTGGTGAGGCTCTCCTCGAGTCCGCTGTACGCTGAGATGCGCTGGCGTCGGACGGAAACCAGCGGCAATCGGTTGTCGATCGAGTAGCCATGCTGATTTCGCCGCTTTCGCGTAGGGGTGCGACAGGATTGTCGTGCAAGAAGCCGGAAATTTGCGAAAAATACAGCATAAATTCCAACTTGGCACGCCGCTCGCACTCCGGTTTCTGGAGGCTCTTCGACCTCTCCCTTCTCGCTTGCGTCATCCTAAGCCTCAGCTCGCACGGCTGCCTCTTTTCAGGGCCCCCCGAGTTCGAACAGTCCAAAAAGACCACACCCGTGCTGAACTACAACGAAGCTGTGCCGTCGATAACGCGGATCCTCGACGCTCGTACGGGCGATTCAATTGCTTTCAAAGTACCTTTTCAATCACAAGATTTTAGCTCGCAAGATGATCGCGAGCTAGTCGAGGGCGTGCTCCTGCTCGACTACAATCTCGTTGATCGTGACACGCGCGTGGGCGGGCCAACACTGCTCGATCCTGACGTTTTCGCTAGAAAGCGAGAGATGGAGGTGCGCTGGTCGGTGGATGCCGGTCTCAAAGGCTGCCACCAGATTTCGCTTCTCGTGGGGCACCGGTCAAACTTCGACAGCCAAACTCATTTGCCAAAGTTGTCCGCGAACAGCCCGGCGGATGTCGCCAGCCGGGCGGGTATTGCGATCGCGGTTTGGTGGGTTAACGTGAATCCCAACGCGGATCAGCCCACGTTGCTCGAGTGCCCGCCGGTCGGAGCGGCGCCATGAAGTTTGGCCTTGTTCACGTGCTCATCTCGTTGCTTTTGTGCAACGTCGTTGGTTGCTCGGCCAATCCGGAGTTCGCGGCTAACGGCATCGTTCCGGTGAGCCAGAATTCGTGTTCTGCTGATGGGGAATGCGGGTCGGGTGCGTGCGTGGCTGGGAGCTGCCGTTCGCTTGGGAATCAATTCACCCGGGCATTGTTCGAAGTTGCCTTTCCCTCAAACGCACTCGATAGCGCGAGCGCCCGATTTTTTCTCCCTGATCAGGCCATCCCAGCCGTGCCCGGCAGGCTAGATCTTGAAACCAATGGTTTAGTTCGTGTCGCTGGCGTCGTGCAGCCCCAGTTTTCCGCGGCCCAAGAGAAGCTTGGCTGCAAACGTCAATTCATCGATCCGGTGTCGGGTGAAGCTTACGCGGTCGCCTTAGACGAAAGTGTGCCCGTCAGAGTGAGCCTAACGCCCGTCGAGCGTTTTCTCGGACTCAACACACAAACCTACTCCACGAAAACATCGGCACTCAAGGCTGGTCAGCCAGGCTATGAATTCGCGCTCATGGTTCCGCCGGGCCAATACGATGTCTATTTTCAACCGGACAAGCCGACAGTGGCTGATTGCGCGGTGCCGCCTGTTAACCTGCGCCGCTCGTTCACAGCGGATACCATGCTCAGTGTGGCCCTTGCTGCTCCCGAGGCGCTGGTGCTGGCGGTTGCCTATTCGCCGCTCGGATGCGACATCGCAGGCTGTGGCAGTCTAGATGGTTGGGCTGTGGAGGTTGTTGAGGAGGAGAGTGCCCGCGTCATTTCAACCCGTGCGCTGCTCTCGGACGCGAACAGCGTTGTGAGTGGGGTGAGTCGAGAATATTCGGTGGCTCTCAATGTATCGTCTGGCAGCACGGTGCCAGTCTTGTCGGGGAGCGAGCTCGTGAGGCTTTCGCCGCCGGAGGGCAAGACAGCACCCGTGTTGTACGCGGAACGCGAGGGATTGGAGCTTTTTGGCAAAGGCCAGGGAGCCATAGAGATACCGACGGCAGTCGGCATGTCGGTGTCCGTCCAGGGCCTCGTCGAGGGCATTCGGTTGGGTGAATCGGGTAGGAGCGGCGTTCCGGCTTCCGTCACATTTGTGGCAACCGAGCTGGTTGGCTTCTCAAATGGCCTGCTTGCTGCGTTCTCACGGACCGTGGAGGCGGATCCGGAGGGGCGCTTCATAGCGGACCTTTTGCCAGGAACTTACAAGGTGCGGGCTGTGCCCAAGGCGGAGTCCGACTTCGCGGCGACCGAAGTCAGTTGGTCGGTGAGCGGGGCCCCAGCAACGCAGACCGGTAAGAGCATCGAGGTAAAACCCAAGGTAACGATTCAAGGTGTCACACTCGATCTTCAGGGAAGGCCGGCGCGAGGCATGCCAGTACAAGTGGTTCCCTCCGCTGACATGCAGGCCGTCCCCGCGTTGCAGCGTTTGATTCTGCCCGAAGGGGTGGCGCCGCGAGGCGGCACGGCCACGCTCAACGCGTTGGGCGAATTCGTGCTGCCAACAGATCCAGGACAGTACGATATATCGATCCGCGCACCTGAACAGAGCGGCTTTGCATGGTTAGTCAGGCCAAAGCTCATCGTGCTTCAACCGGGTCTCGATCTGGAGCAGATGACCCTGCCGTTGCCAGTCGTCTTCGAGGGCGGCGTTCGCGCTGGGAGCCCCCAGCTTGTTCCCGGAGCTCTGATTCGAATGTATTTGTATCTCGATGCAGAGGGGCGGTATGCGGATGTACCGGCCAAGGCCGTTTCGGTGGTGCAAGTGGCCGAATGCAGGGCGGATTCGAGCGGGAACTTCAACCTATTCGTCCCAGCGAAGCTGAACTAACTTCCCACAATTCCGTTGCACGGGCTCGCTGGCAGCGTGAAGCCGAGAACTGGGCTAGCGACCGAGCGCCGCTAGACGTATGTTGTAGCTCGTGGAGAGCCCGAACGCGTTGAAGCTCCTTCCGGCGGAGAAAAACCCGACCGAAGGAGATCTTGCAGGCGCGCTGCACGAGGTCAGTAATGCGCTAACAGTTGTTTTGGGTTGGCTTGATGTCGCGCGCTCCAAGGCGCTCGCGGGCGCCCCGTTGGATTCGATTTCGGAAGCGCTGGATGTCGCCCAGACACACGCTCGGTTAGGTCATCGCGCAGCGCGACAGGCACTGGGTGCGGACGCCAGTAACGCGGGTTCAAGCCAACGTACTGCACGAACACTGGCTCACACCGCTATTCAGGGTGTATCCCCTCACGCTCAAGCCCGCGACATTGAGATGGTCATTGAGGAGCAGCGAGGCTGCACGGGGCTGATTCGAGATGTCGGTCCGGTGATTCAAATCCTCACCAATCTTTTGCTGAACGCGATCGAGCTGTCGCCTGCCGGCTCGCGAGTCGTGCTCTCGGTGCGCGGCACGGGCTCGGAGGCCGCTTTCACTGTCTCCGACAATGGCCCCGGGATAGCGGCGGAGCGAGTTCCTAATCTTTTTCTAGGCGGGGATTCGACACGCCCCGGCGGCGCGGGTATCGGCCTTCGCCATTCCCTGGGTGTTGCGCGAGCCCACGACGGGGAGCTCTTGCTGCTCGAAAGCGAACCCCACGCGAAGTTTCAGCTGACTTGGCCGCTCGGTGCCGGCTCAGCACCACGCCGCCAACCGCCAGCGGCTCAGTCGTTGGTCGGCGTGCGAATCTTGGTGGTCGAGGACGACGTCGCGGTCCGCACATTGATCGAGCTGGCCCTTGAGGCACGCGGCGCCGAGCCCGTCATGGCAAGCTCGCTCCCTGAGTTTCTTCAGGCAGTCCAGAGTGCCCAGCGTTTTGATGCGGCGCTGATGGATCTCTCGCCTATCCAGAGTGACCTCGGAGGAGCGGTCGCAGCGCTTCGAAGCACCAGTCCGGAGGCGCGCATCGTCGTCATCAGTGGTGTACTCGGTGGGCTTCCAGACGAAGTTTCCACGCAGATTTCAGCCTGGGTCCGTAAGCCCTTCGAAATGGGTGAGGTGATCGAGACGCTCGGGTACATCCTCGCCAATCCGAACGCATCCGTTCCCGCCGCTCTGCCCTGAGCCCAACGTAAATTGGGCCAGAAGAGGGCTTGCGGACGGCCCAGGCTCTGGGGTAGACCCCACCCCCTGTTCGGCCTGGGTCCAAAGGGGCCCAAACCAAAATGCGAAGGTGGCGGAACTGGCAGACGCACTAGCTTGAGGTGCTAGCGGGGTTATTCCCATGGAGGTTCAAGTCCTCTCCTTCGCACAAAGACAGTGATCCGAGACACCAACCCCCAGCCGGGGGGTTGGCTCCGGACCTCAGGAATCAGAGTCACCGCGCCTGGGGCAAGCGGCGCTCTCTTCTGTTCAATCAAATGGTTGGCATCACATTGCCGCCCGAGACTGAGATGTATTGGTCGGAGGGAGCACACACGAACGAAATTGGCTTTCAAAGTCAGTTGCGTTTTGTGCGAGAACTGGCTGCCAAGGGTACTGGCTCACCGCGTTGTTGACCAGAATGTCGGGTGGCCTGAACCCCCTGTTACCAGCGCTAAATGGCCTTTGAGATTGATCTCCATGGTGGCGATCTATCACAGAAACCTGGAATGAATGAAACAACCGCAGGTTGCATTTGAGCGCGTGCTGTGGTTTCTGACCGCCGAGTTTCTCCCGCATGGTCTTCAATTCGCTCACTTTCGTCGTCTTTTTCTCGGTCGTGCTTGTCCTGCACCGTCTGCTGCGCTCGTGGCGCTCCAAGAAGGTGCTGCTGCTGATCGCCAGCTACTTCTTCTATTCGGCATGGAATCCGCCGTTTGTGCTGTTGCTGATGCTGTCTACAGTCGTCGATTGGTACGTGGCCAAGGGCATGGCGCGGCTCGAAGTGCCGCGTCAGCGGCGCCTGCTCATGATTGTGAGCCTCGTCGCCAATCTGAGCTTGCTCGGCTACTTTAAGTACGGCGCTTTCTTGCTCAGCAACTTCTCGGCGCTGATGCACGCTTGGGGCGTTAACTATACGCCTGCCACCCCGAACATCATCCTGCCGCTCGGTATCTCCTTTTACACATTCGAGACACTCTCCTACACGATCGATGTCTATCGGCGCGAATTGAAACCAGCGCGCTCAATCCTGGATTTTGCGCTCTTCGTCTCCTTCTTTCCGCACCTCGTGGCGGGCCCTATCGTGCGGGCAGCTGATCTGCTGCCGCAGTTTGAAGTAGAGAAGCCGATTCGCCAGCACGCGCTCGGCTGGGGGCTGTTCTTGATGACGCTCGGTATTTTCCAAAAGAACGTACTAGCGGATTCGATGTTTGCGGACGCGGCGGATGCCGTGTTCGGGAACCCGGGGCCGACTTCTGCCCTGGATACTTGGCTCGGCGCCGTCTCCTTTGCAGGCCAGATTTTCTGTGATTTTGCTGGATATACGACGTGTGCCATCGGTGTGGCGCTGTGCTTTGGGTTCTCGCTGGTCGATAATTTTCGAGCGCCTTTTGCAGCGATCGGGTTTCGAGATTTTTGGCGAAGGTGGCACATCTCGCTGTCGAGCTGGCTGCGGGATTATCTCTACATTCCTTTGGGAGGTAATCGGAAAGGGCGATGGCGTACGGGTTTTGCGTTGATGCTCACCATGCTGCTGGGCGGGCTCTGGCATGGGGCGGCGTTCCATTTTGTTGTTTGGGGGGCACTCCATGGGCTATTTTTAGTGGTCGAACGGAGCTTGAACGCTCGTTTTGGGGCGAAGGCCTGGGCCAACGCGCTTCCCGTGCGTGTGGGATTAGGCGCGCTGACGTTTGCGCTGAGCTGCATCGCTTGGGTGTTCTTTAGAGCCACGGATTTGCCACGTGCGATGATGCATGTGGCGGCCATGCTGGGCGCCATTCCCGTTGAGCCCATCCTCAAGACCACCACGGTTCTGAAGGTGGTGGTGACGATGGCGTTCTTGGTTGGCACGCACATCGCCTTGCGCGAAAGGCGCTTGGAAGACGTGATGAAGAAGGCCCCGCCCGCTTTGATTGCCTTGGCGTGGGTCGCGATGATTTCCCTCATTATTTTAGCGCAAGGAGCCGGTGGTGCCTTCATCTATTTCCAATTCTGAGCCAGAGAATAGGTCCGGTGTCGGTGGGCGTTGGGTCGTGCGGGATATCCCCGAGCGGTCTTGGCTCATGTTGTTGGCGGTGACTATGGCCCTGGTCGCCGTGGCGACAGTGGGTTGGGAGCTGCACGTTCGCCAATCGGGTTACGGTCCGAGCTTGGATGACACGCCCAACTTGTGGGCCCAACAGCGCGCACGCGCCGTGGGAGTCCGCTCGGAACAAGTGGTTTTCGTGGGTGCCTCGCGCACGCTGTTCGATATGGACCTCCAAGCCTTTCAGGAGGAAACGCAGGGCTTGCCACCGATTCAGCTCGCCACCGTTGGTTCCAATCCCCTGATCATCTTGGAGGATCTGGCGCAGGATCCGAGCTACGCCGGCACCACGATTGTTGGCATTGTGCCGGGCTTGGTTGCCGCAGCGGGTGGGCCTCCTGTGGCGAATCCCAAGAAAAACGTGGCGCACTACCATCATTGGTCAATCGCTGATCGCATGGAGCTGCCGCTCGCGCGGTTTCTCGACGAACGATTAGCTCTGATCAACGAGGATCTGACGCTAACACACCTGCTTGAAAGCACTCTCGGCCTGCCCAATCGCCCACAGGTGTATGCGCCCAAAATGCCCGGCTATATGTACACGGTCGATAGAAACCGCCAAGCACGCATGACGGAACTCGCGGCGACCAATCCCGACGTGCAGCACAGAATCCAGCAGACCTGGCTCGTGCTCTTCGCCGGCCCGCCCAAGCCTGCCGGATTCACGGCCACTAAGTGGCAAAAGATGATGTCGGAGGGATGGGAAGGTAATCTGCGGCGCATCAAGCAAAGCGTGGCAAGCATTCAAGCGCGCGGTGGCAAGGTGATTTTCTCGCGCTTACCCTCCACAGGCGGTGTGTATGCGCTGGAGAGCCAACAGAAGTCGCGAGCCGAAATCTGGGACCGTATTCTTAAGGAAACAGGCGCGCCAGGCGTCTATTTTGAGGACTATCCGGAGCTCACTGGTTTTACCTGCCCCGAGTGGTCGCACCTGAATGCGGAGGACGCCACAGATTACACGCGGCGCTTTGCGCGTATCTTGAAGAGCAAGGGCTTGTTGTAAGGGCCTCTTGCCGCACCTGACTGCTGCGCAAATTCAACCAACGACTTGTTCTCGCCCACGCCCCTCACGAGGGATCAGGCCGAGCAGAGGTCGGACAGCAGAGCGAGGCTTCAGCCCACACCTGGCACGCACCAACATTGGCGTCCCATCCGTCTGGCGCGGAGGGGGATCCTTGCAAAATAAAGTAGTAAGCATGCTTACTATCTCAATCGGCGCGGAGGGGGTGTCCGCGACCATCGCGAGGATGCGTGTTAGCGGACTGTGAAGAGCTCTTCTGGTTTTCCGGGTGGCGTCACCCAGAGCTGAAGATTGATTTGGTAGCGGGGGCCCTGGAAATACTCGAGCACCATCAGGTGATCGCCAGCGGGCAGCTGAACCTTGCCGTGCGCGGATTGCGGCGGGTGCTGGCCGTCGTTGTCGACGACGGGATGGCCGTCGATCACGAGCCGGGCGCCATCATCGCTCGAGATGTGGAAATCGTACTCACCGGCCTCGGCGGTTCGGAAGGTGCCTGCGTAGCGGATCGCGAACCACTCGAAGCGTTGTTCGATGCCGGGAAATCCTTGGTCCCACGAACGGGGCGCAATGTCCCATTCGCACGCGTACAGAACGCTCTTTGGGGTCAGGGAATCATAGTTTTTGGGGAGCCTCTTCGTTTTCGGGGCGAGCTCGAAAACTTGGCCTTCAAAGCAGCCGAGCACAGGTTTCTCGTAGCCAAACACGTTGGGCGGTGGGTCAACGGGCGGAGGTTGCGGAGTCTCAAGCTCAATGGGCGTGGGTCCGACAGGAGCGGGCGGTGGCTCGACGGGCTTGGCCGGCGTTGCAGGGTTTTGGGCTGGTGGCTTGGCGGGAGTGCCTGGGACTGTCCCACGTTGAACTGACTCGCGCGTTGGTGTTGGCTTTTTTGCTTCGGGCGTTATAGCGGCTGGGATTGGAGCTGGATCGGTATGTGGGATAACGGCGGCGACCGGCGCTGGTGGTGGGACGGGCGCACGCGGCGGCTCACAGCCTTGGGCTTGAGCACCCTCTGATTTCAGTGATCCGTGGGCTTCGCCGTGCGTTGCGAGCTTGCCGTTGGGAAGAAGCTTGAGGCTGCCTGAGGCTTTGCCCAAGCCAACGAACTTGAATGGCGCTGCTCCGCGACACAACTTTCCGCTCCGGCCTTGCCAATCTACTTTAATGGACACCTTGGCAGACTTGCGGAAACTCACCGATGCGGAGTGCTTGCTGCCGGCTGGGTTGCTCGGCTCGGTGGGTTCAGGCGTTGGTATCGGCGCGGGCTCGTTTACCGAACTCCCGAGCGAGCTTCCGCTCTTCGTTGAGGCTTCGGCGTGCATTTGAACATTGCAGGCAGCGCTGGCCAACAGCGCTAGGGCTGTTGCTGGCAGTAGCAGTTGCATCTTACGGGGATTGATGTGGGGGAGGGGGCTCGGTGTGGTGCGCATGGTTGTCTCAAAGAAAGAGGAAGAGCGTCTTTTATTATAACGAAGCGGGTCTAGAGGCTATTCAATCCGCAGCAAGCCGCGCTTCTTTCCGGTCCCAGAGTCGCTCGTGTTTTGTGCTTCGTAGAGGCGTTCCGTTTTCACGAGCCAGGGCTTGTAAGTAGCGTTCACGTCGAGGACAAACACCAAATCCTCTGCGGCGAGATAGCCACCGATGGGTGAGTGATGGCCGCCTCCCTGCGCGAACAGTGGGCCGCGGTGGAAATTGATCAGATAACGCACGCTGGGATCATTGGTGCGCACCATCTGCTCCCGAAATTCAGCGAGGCTGAGACCGCGGAGCACGGTGACGTGCTTTTTGAGCTTCTTGCCAGTCAAATCGGAAAGTTGATCCAGCGTGATCCCGCCGGGCAGGGAACCGAGAACTGTTGAAATTCCCGAATCGTCCAGGATGTTAGCTTGCGTGGCCGGCATCCCCAGTGACCGCGACAGATTCACGACGCTGGTGGGTCCACAGAAGCTGCCATTGTGCTGAAAATCAAGGCCCGTTCGATAGGTTCTTGCCACGGGTAGTTCCCAGGCCATGCTGAGCAAGCGTGGTTCCTGGAACACGCCTGTCGTTCGGATCGAAACGACCTTCGAATAGTCGACGCCGTCGCTCCAAAGCAGCTTGGGCAACACCACGGCTGAGCCGCCCAGGAGCAGCAACACCGCCGCGAGAACGATCAGTATTTTCTTGGTCTTGGTCATTCGTCTCTTTCCATTCGTCTCAGTCATCACAGCGCACCTTCCCAGGGCAACCCTTCATCACGACAATCGGAGACACCTTGCCAACCCGTGGCTTGCCTCATGACCATCTGCACTCGACCCACTGGAAACATCGGCGTATCGGTTTTGGGCGCGAAATCAGCGATGCTGCTGGCGTCAAAGCGAGGCTCCGCCTGCAGCACATCGGGTGACCACTGATGGTGGAGGCGCGGCGAGCGCATGGCAGCTTCCCCGCTCATTTTGCCTTCAACCACGTCGCGGATCACCCACGCTACGGCACTCGGGATACTGCTGCCGCCTGGGGATCCGAGCACCATCTGCAGCTGAGTGCCATCCAGCACGAACGTGGGACTCATGCTGGAGAGTGGTCGCTTGCCGGGAGCAGGCGCGTTTCTCTCATTGCCGATCAGACCAAACGAATTGGGCCCTTCGACGAAGAAATCATCCATTTCATTGTTGAGCAGCACGCCGGTGCCGGGCACCATAAGTCCTGATCCAAACGGCACGTTGATCGTCTGCGTGAGTGCAATCGCCAAGCCATTCTTGTCGATCACTGACAAGTGCGTGGTGTGAGTGCCCTCCTTCAGCGTGGCATTCTTGGGTAGCTGCAGCGGACCTGAACTCGGGACTCGCTGAGCTTGCGCCTCGGCATACGCGTCGGACGTGAGGCGTTCGACAGGCACCGCGACGAATCCCGGATCTCCGAGCAGCGTGGCGCGATCATAAAAAACCAGGCGCGAGGCCTCCGTCCACAAACGCAAGCGATTCGCTTGGGGCAAGCGTTTGCGGAGGTGTTCGTAGGTCTGCAAGAGCCCCACGACGAGGATCCCGCCAGATGAAGGCGGCCCCATGCTCACGATGCGTTTGCCGAGAAAGTGACCTTCCACCACTGGGCGTTCGACGGGCTGCGCCGCCTTGAGATCCGCTAATGAAATGCGGCTGCCCTTTTGTGACAGAAAATCGACCAGCTTTTTCCCAACCAGTGTGTCCCAGTCAATCGGGGAATGGTCTCGGGTTAACGCTTCTAGTGTCTCGGCCAGCTCCGGCTGGCGGAGCGTCCAGCCTGGAAACGGACACATGCCCAATAGGCCCAGATAGGTGCGTTTTGCGTCGGGATTGGCGCGAAGCTGTGAGTTTCGAACCCAACACCGCGCGGTGTAATCTTTCCCTACTACTACGCCGCCACGAGCTGCCAAAATTGCAGGTCGGGCGAGTCGACTCATGGGCAGACTACCAAAGCGTCGATGCAACTCGCGGAGCCCATTCCATTCTGCTGGCACCGCCACAGAGAGTGCGCCGTTACGAAGTGCGCCGGGGTCCTTCTGCACGGCCTGAGTGATCTCAGCAGGCTTCAAGCCTAGCGGCGCGCGTTCACGAAAATCGAGTGATACGTCGACGCCCGTGGTCGGATCGTGCACCAACGCAAATCCGCCTCCGCCCAGCCCCGAATTCCCGGGCTCCGCAACGCCTAGCATCAACGCCGCAGCGATCGCCGCATCGACCGCGTTGCCACCCTCGTTGAGCACATCCGCAGCCGCTTGCGTGGCGAGCGGTTGACTTGTGGAGACAGCAGAGTTCGTGCTCTTGCCGTTCTTCTTGCCCACCGCGCGCGGGGCCTCGGCACAAGTGTTCCGCCAAGGCAGTGTCTTCACATACCAAGCGGCGCCAGCTACCAAGACCAGCAGCGCTCCAATCCCTATTGCTACCCTCACCAGCCATCGGCGCATGGCGGCGACCCTATCATGGGACCGCCAGGCGACAGACTCGCACCGCCGAGGGAGCGCAGATTGGGCCAAAATGCCCAGTAATTCTGGGTAATTTCGTAACTCTGGCACCTACCGGAACTTCAACTGGGGGAACGACTGCCGATGCTCAAGCGGCTCAGACGCTCGCACGGCTTAACGCTCAGAAGCGCAGCATCCTGGACCTTCGCACGGCCGAGCTACAGGAGATCCGGGCTCTCGTGGGAACCCAAGAGTTCGGCAAGCTCGATGAGCATCTGACGGCCATTCGTGAGCTCGAAAACGGGATCCCAACAGCTGGAGTGCCGGGCGGCACTACGGGCACCGGCTCGGTCGCTCCAAGCCCTGGCACGTCGTGCGGCGCGCCGACGCTGGACCCGAACACCGATCTTCCAACCCAAGTGGCCAGCATGAACGAG
>JBBSBI010000073.1:0-23095 GCA_038251425.1 Polyangiales bacterium | reverse complement strand
TGAGCTTGCTCAAAAGCTCTCGATGAGCGCGCGAGTCAAGGAATGTACCGTGAGTCACTGGTTTCACTTTGGCTTTGGTCGCGGAGAAAGTGTGGCAGATGGCTGTACGCTGAGACAAATGCAGGATGCGTTCACTACCTCTAACGGCGATATTCGCGAGCTTTTGGTCATAATGACGCAAAGCGGCGCATTTCTTTATCGGAACGCTTCGCAAGGCGGCGCGCTATGAACGCTCCGCGCAGAACAGCTCGACGCACCTTTCTACGCGGTGCCGGTGGCATCGCAGTAGGGCTGCCCTTCCTGGAGTCTTTCTTGCCGCGAAGTGCTCACGCTCAATCAGCGCCAACACGACTGGTGATTGTCTACAGTCCGAACGGTTCGAACAACCTTCCGGAATTCATGCCAACAGGAAGCGGTGCAAACTTCACGTTTGGAACAGAGACGGCTGCGCTCGCACCCTACAAGAACAAGATGACGGTGCTAGCCGGTCTTCAGATCAAGCACCCCACCGTCACCGACGGCGGGGACCAACACACCGTCGCAATGGCTAGCATGTTGACGGGCATTAAGCCTGGCTATGACGCGCAATTCGAAGACGTCGCCACTTCGGTTGGCGGTGGCTGGGCAGGTGGGATTTCGGTGGACCAAGAACTTGCCAAGACCATCGGGCAAACCACCAAGTACAAATCCCTTCAATTCGGTGTCGGAAGCAGCGTGCGCTACGGAAACCACCCGATCGGTCGCCTTTCTTATGCGGGAGCGGCTCAGCCCATCGCGCCCGAAGATAGCCCGCAGGCCGCCTACACACGGCTCTTTTCCGACACTTCCACGCCCGCGGCTCCGGGCATGCTCGACGCCAATCTGAAGCGCGACAAGAGCGTGATGGATTTTGTGATCAGTGAATTTGGCGCCGTGAGCGGCGCTGTCTCGGCTGCGGACAAGCAACGGCTGGATCAGCACGTGACCATGCTGCGTGAAGTGGAACGCGGCCTCACAGTAACGCCTGTGAGCAATCTCGCGTCTTGCGTGCAGACTACGTTTAGTCCGATGGGCGATCCCAGTGTCGCCAATAACTTCCCCAATGTTGCCAAGCAACAACGGGATCTCATGGTGCTCGCGCTTTCTTGCAACCTAACCCGCATTGCATCCTTGCAGTACTCGTACGCACGGTCGCTGCAGACATTCTCCTGGCTGCAAGCGGTGGATGACCATCACACCATGACGCATGGTGACGACGGTAATCTGCCCAAGGTCAACCCTTGGTACGCCACCGAACTCTCTGAACTTCTGAAGAGCCTGGATGGGATCAACGAAGGGGGCGCGAGCTTGCTCGATAATTGCTTGGGTTGGTGGTGTAGTGATGTTTCCGAGGGAGCGAGCCATTCTTGGGACAACTTGCGCGCGTTTATGTTTGGATCCGCGGGCGGGCGCGTCAACACGGGGCAGTACATCGCCTACGGGATGCAGGTGGCCACCCCGGGCGCTGAAAATCCCACGGCTTGGCAAAATGGCGAGGCGCACAACAAGCTTCACGTGACGCTCCTCAATGCCTTTGGAGTGCCCGCAACCACGTTCGGCGATCCGCAAGTGGGAAGCGGGCCACTCGCGGGAGTGCTCAAGTAAGTAGAGGAACGTCCCATGAATGCTAGAAGAACCACTCGAAGAACTTTTCTTTACGGCGCCGGTGGGATTGCTGTCGGGTTGCCGTTTCTCGAAACTTTCTTACCGAGAAACGCACGGGCCCAATCCGCAAACACTCGACTGGTGATTGTGTACAGCCCGAACGGCTCGAACAATCTTGCGGAGTTCATGCCCTCGGGGCCAGGCTCAGACTACACGTTTGGAGCCGAAACGGCACCGCTGACTCCTTACAAGAAAAAGCTGCTGGTGATTTCTGGGCTCGACCTCAAAGTTGCAGGGGCTGGCGATCAGCATACGGGCGCTATTGCTTCGATGCTCACGGGAGTCACTAGCACTTCTGATCCACAGTTCGAAGATGTTGCGACTTCCGTGGGAGGCGGCTGGGCGAGTGGCATTTCCTTCGATCAGGAACTGGCCAAGACCATCGGGCAAACCACCAAGTACAAGTCACTCCAATTCGGTGTTGAAACCAGCGTTCGCTACGGCAATCACCCGATTGCTCGCCTTTCCTATGCTGGTCCGGCGCAGCCCATCGCCCCCGAAGACAGCCCACAGGCTGCCTACACGCGACTCTTCTCGAACACGGTAACGCCACCCGCACCCGGCATGCTCGACGCCAATCTGAAGCGCGACAAGAGCGTGATGGACTTTGTGATCAATGAATTTGCCGCCGTAAGCTCGGCTGTTTCAGCAGACGATAAGCAGCGGTTGGACCAGCATGTGAGCATGCTCCGTGAGGTGGAGCGAGGCCTCAGCGTAACCCCCGTGAGCAACCTTGCGTCGTGCACGCAAACGATGTTCACCGCCAATGGCGATCCGAGTGCTGCCAATAACTTTCCGAATGTCGCAAAACAGCAGCGGGATCTCATGGTACTCGCCCTTGCGTGCAATCTGACCCGCATCGCGTCGCTGCAGTACTCCTATGCTCGATCGTTGCAAACCTTCGCTTGGTTGAATCTTGTCAACGATCACCACACCCTATCTCACGAATCGGGCTCCGGCGCGGGCGTGCTGGGTGGCAGGGTGGGCACCGAAGACACGGACGGTATCAGCAGGATGAACCTCTGGTATGCGAGCGAGTTTGCGGAGCTTCTGAAGAGCCTCGACGCAGTCAACGAGGGCGGCTCAACGCTGCTCGACAACTGTCTCGGTTGGTGGTGCAGCGACGTGGCGGGCGGCAAAGACCACAATTGGGCCAATTTGCGGGCATTTCTGTTTGGTTCAGCAGGGGGGCGCGTGAACACGGGTCAGCACATCATGTTCGGATCGGAGACGGGCAAGCCAGCTGGGGATTCCGACGCTTCGTACGGTTGGAACAATAGCGAACCCCACAACAGGCTTCACGTTACGCTCTTAAATGCGTTCGGAGTGCCGGCGACGACGTTTGGCGCGCCTAATACCGGCAGTGGCCCACTCGCTGGAATTCTCAAGTAACGGCGAAATCCGCACGAGCGGAGTGGTGATCGGCGCCGCTGTGTAGCCCTCCACGACCGTGACTTTGTCGAAGCCGGGTTGTCGTCCTGCAAAAATATAGGCTCCCCACTAACTGAAGTTTGATGAGCCAGCTAGGCGGCTGGGAGGTACTCAGACCCATCATGGCGTCGTTGTCTCGATCTGCTCGCCAGGCCAGCCCAAGCGGATGGCTGGTCCTCTGCATTTCCCTGCCTGCTTGCACTGCAAATGTGCCTTCCAACTTCGTAGAGCCGCCGGAAACCCCGATGCAGGCGCCCGGCGCAGCTCCGGCGCCAGGGTCTCTGGGCACAGGCAATGTTGTTTCCACTTCGCCGACTGGGTCGCCGAGTGCTCCTCTCGGCTCGGGCCCGCTTCAGCCGGCTGCGTGCACGGGGACAGAGGTTCCGGCGGGGCCTGCCCCGCTCACGCGGCTCGCCAACACGGAATACAAAAATACGTTGCGAGATCTCTTTCCTTGGGTCTTTGCGAACAATGTGAACCTGACATTGCCTTCGGAGATTGCGGCTAGGGGCTTTCTCAACACCGCACGCGCACAGACGCCATCCGCACAGCTGATCGACAACCTGAACGCTAACGCGTCGATTGTCGCCGCCGCTGCAGCAGAAAACCTGAGCCTGCTCTCGCCGTGCGTGCCCGCCGATGCGTCTGTCGAAGAGCAGTGTGGGAAAGAATTCGTGCGCGCGCTCCTGGCGAAGATGTTCCGCCGCCCGCTCGGGGCTGACGAACTCGTTAGATATGACACCTTCTTTGCAAATGCGCGCGCCGCCTACGATTTCAAGACGGCCGCGCGGCTCGTTGTCCAAGCACTTCTCCAATCACCACAGTTTTTGTATCGCGTCGAGCAAACGCTCGGCGGGCGCCGCGCCCTCACCGACTTTGAGCTAGCGACGCGGATTGCTTACTTGCTCACGGACTCGACACCCGACCGCGAGCTCCTGGCCGCTGCCGACGCCGGCAAGCTGCAGAATGATATGTCGCTGGAAGCGGAGGTGAGGCGCCTGCTCGCGACGCCGCGCGCTCGCACCGCAACAGCAGACTTCAATCGCCAGTGGCTGCGCTTTGATCGGATGGATAATCTGGTCAAAGCAAAAGACTTATTCCCAGCCTTCAATCCGGCTGTGGCGGGCGACTTGCGCTTAGCCACGGAGCGCTTTGTTGACCACATCTTCTGGGACGAGGGCCATGATCTCGGAAGCCTACTGACAGACTCTCACGCTTACGTGAACGACAATTTGGCACCCATTTACGGTGGAGCATCCCCCGGTGCGACGTTGACGTGGACGCAGGTGGACGCCAAAGAGCGTTCCGGGATCTTGACGCAAGCGGGGCTCATGGCGGGGCTCGCGCACGAGCGCAACGGGGCGCCTGTTTTGCGCGGCGTGTTCGTCTTGGACCGTCTTCTATGCACCGCGCCGCCGCCCCCTCCGGCAGACATCAATACGGCACTTCCGGTGTTGACCAGTGACGCAAAGATGACGACGCGCCAGCAGTTGGAGCTGAGCCATGGCTCACCCACCTGCGCTGGGTGCCATTCGGCTATCGATGGTGCCGGCTTTGGCTTCGAGAATTACGACGCCCTGGGTCGCTTTCGTACGGAAGAGTTCGGCTTGCCCGTTGACCCGAGCGGTCAGATCGTTGGCACTAGCGACGCGGACGGCAAGTTCAACGGGGCTCTGGAGCTCGGACAGAAGTTAGCTGGCAGTCGGCAAGTGCGGAGCTGCTTGGCTGCGCAGTGGCTGGGGTACGCGTTGTCTGTGACACGCGACGAAATAGCGCCGTGCCAGTCAGAGCCACTCGCTCAAAAACTCAATCAAACCAAAGACTTGCGTGAGCTCCTGGTGAGCTTAGCCACGAGCCCAGCGTTTAGGTACGTAGGACAGTGAGAAGGAGCTGAAGCATGAAATTCCCAACACTTCCCAGACGAGCCTTCCTCCGCGCCATGGGCCTCGTGAGCGCTGGGGCCGCCCTACCGGCGCCCTTTCTTTATCCTCGAGGGGGTTATGCACAGGGGAGCATTCCGAAGCGCGTCCTCTTTTTTCATTCCGGTAGCGGCGTCTCGCGACAGGTAAACGTTTTCCGTGCTGCAGGTGGCGGCGTTGCGACCGAGACGGACTTCGTGTTTCCAGAGGTGCGTTCGCCACTCAACGCCATCCGGGAACAGCTGATTACCTTTGAGAACCTCGACATGGTGTCCGCAACGGTCGATCCCACGAGCGCCAGTAATGCGCACTACAACGGCGAAACGCACTGCTTGGCTGCCACCAACCGCGCTGACGGTGAGGTCGCGGGCGGCCCTTCCCTGGACCAATATATCGCCGCTGCGATCAATTCTCCCAAGGCTGTCACCAAGGTTCCCTCGCTCCAGATGGCCGTCCAGACCGACGGGAACGTCAGCGGAACCAAGGTGTGCACGGCGGGGAGTGGCCAAGTCATCCCGCTCAACCCCAATCCGGAGGAAAACTACAATCGATTGTTCGCTGGCTTCACCGGACCCCAGGCCCCGCCCGCAGCTAGGGTGGGTGATAGCCCCGCTCAAATCGCGGCCAAGCAGCAAAAAAGTGTGCTCGACCTCGTGCTTGGGGACTTCGATGCTGTTCGGCCCACACTGGGCAAGGCCGATCAAGAGAAGCTCGACGCCCATGCCTCGGCGGTGCGCGACCTCGAGATGCGCATTCAGGTTGGCGCTTCTGGCGCGACGGGCGCGTTCACTCCGGGCGCCGGCTGTGCCGATCCTACGCGCAGTATTTTGAATGGCAGCGGCAACTCCTACCCCGGTGAAGCGAGCATGTATCGAGCAAATTTCGATGCCATGGCGCGCATCGTCCAGGCTGGCTTTGCCTGCGATCTAACGCGCGTCGTGCTGATGAACGTTGGGGAGCCTTTTGGGTCCGATTGGGGCTACAATTCTGGTGATTTTGGCTCGAATGATGCCCACGATCTCATTCACAAAACGTCGTACGGCAACGCTGGCACGTTGAAGGGTGACGCCGGCGCGATGGCTGCAGTCCAGAGGCTCCATCAGCTTGAGTGCGTCCAATTCGTCACCATGCTCGACCTGCTGCGACAGATCCCGGAGGCGGATGGCAAGAGCTTGCTCGATCACACCATCGTCGTGTGGAGCAGCCAAATCGCCGAGCATGGGCACGATGTCGATCAGCTGCCGTGGATTCTGGCTGGCGGCTCCGAAGCCGGCTTTAAACCCGGACGGTTTTTGAAGTACCCACGAAACGGCGGCAATGGCGCGCCCCACAACAACCTATTCGTGTCTATCGCGCAGGGTACGGGCTTGCAGCTAGAAAAGTTCGGCAACGAGAGCGTTTGTACGGGTCCGCTCGATCGCCTGCGGGTGTAGGCCTGTGGCGGCGAGCGCGTGAAGGCCTTCGCTGAGCTTGAGCGACTTCTGGCGTACGAAAGCGCCCTTGTTTCGCAGCTGGCTAAGGTGGTACGCCGCCGCCCATGCCGCATACCTGGGACATCAATTCCCCCTCACCCGAAGAATCGCTAGCCAGACTGATCGCCGGCAATCGGCGGTTCCGCGAATCCACCGGAGCCAGCTCTGCTCGCTCTTTTAGCGAGCAGCAGGCCAAAAGAATCCAGCAACCGTTCGCCATCATTCTCGGCTGTTCAGATTCGCGAACGCCGGTGGAGATCTTGTTCGACCAGGGCTTCGGAGAGCTGTTCGTGGTGCGTGTGGCAGGCAACATCGTGGCGCCGTCTGTGGTGGGCTCCATCGAGTTTGCGGCCTCACAGTTTGGGTCGCGCCTCGTGGTAGTGATGGGTCACACGCGCTGTGGCGTCGTCGCGGCGACAGTGCATGCGATTGAAACGGGCCTCGACTCCGAATCCAAGAATATACGATCCATCACCGATCGCATCGCACCGCACCTCGGAAACCTGGTGCGGCCGGGCGTGAAAGTTTTGGATCCGGATGCGGTGATTGAGGAAGCGGTGCGTGCCAATGTGCGCGCGTCCGCCGATCACCTGCGCCACGGCAGCCAGATCATCGAAGAACTCGTCGTTTCCGGTCGAGTGGCGGTCGTGGGCGCGGAGTACAATTTGGAGACTGGCGAAGTCGATTTTTTCGACGGCGTGCCGGTCGCGCGCTAGCGTTTTCGTGGCCACGCCCCCCCCCGCGCAGCGATTAGACCAGAATATCGGTGAGGGGGCCGGACGCCAACGCGGAATCGCCGTAGTCGGAGGTGTTGGTCCCGCCCATCGCGGTCGCGATAGCTTTGTACATCTCCCCGGCGGGATTCACCGGCCCCAAGCCTTGATCGATGGAGGCGCGGAGTTGCTGCAAGACCTGTAGATATAGGTTGAGCTTGTCAAATTCTTCAGCCGGCGCTGCCCGCTGAAGCTTTTCGACTTCCGCCTTCAGATAGTCGTTAGCTGCGAGTGAATTGAGTGCCTGAGGCGAAACGAACAGTGGTGACTCCGCCCCTGGTTTAATTCCCGAGCCCGGTTTGGTTCCCGAGGCGGCTACCTAAGGCGCATGTCAGAAACAGCGCAGCGACTCAGGGCGTGAGGTCCGAGGTGTTTGCTTGACGTTAGTATGTAGCTGTGAGACTCCGGTGTGTGGACTGATGGACAGCCGTGGCTGTTTCGCGCGTCAATCGTCCAAATAGTCGAATGCCGAGACAAAGTGGTGAGTGACAGCCTCGCTTGCGTTTGGCATGCTAAAATATCATCGAATGCCAGTGAGCTCATGAGCCCCAATCTTAAGTTGAGCGAACGAAGTGCTGATGCGTCGGATCCGCCTGCTTGGGTGACGGTGCTCACGGGGTACGAGCTTCCGGAGAAAACAGGCACTGGCCAGTGTACCGAACTGTTGATCGTTGGCGCTGGCAGCGGAACCCTGGAGACGGAGAGCACGTCCCTCGCGGTTGGAGAGGGCGACGTGCTCCTGCTGCCAGCCGGGTGTACCAGTTCAATTGGCTCCAATTCTGAAATCATGGCATTGCGGCTCGTTTTTGAGACTGCCGCTCTCATGATACCCAGGAGTGAATTGCTTCAGGTTGCGGGTGCAGCTCCGCTATTCGTTTATGAGCCTCGCGCTCATCCCCATGTGGGGATTCGAGCGCAGCTTCGCTTGCCGCCGAGTGTGCTTGCGAGATGTGTGGAAGATCTGCTCCGCATGCGGTCGGAGCTAGCGGTGAATCTGCCAGGCTCTGAACTGCTGGGTCGGTCGATCTTGACGAGCAGTGTGCTTGAGCTGGTGCGTCACTACGCACGCTCGAGCGATCCGGTGGCCGTGGCATTCCTTCGGCTCGCGCCGGTGTTGTGTTGGCTCGAAGAACACTTCAAAGAGCTTCTGACGCTCGAATCGTTGGTTGAACGCTTCGAGCTCTCGCAAAGCACGTTACAGCGGTGTTTTCAGAAGACATTTGGAATGTCGCCGCTCAACTACATGTGGGAGCTGAGGATGAACAGAGCGCAGGCGCTACTCCGAAACACGGAAGCGAAGGTTAGAGAAATAGCGCCGTCGGTGGGAATTCTGAATGCGAATTACTTTGCCCGTCGTTTTCGTCAGCACACCGGGCTTGAACCAACGGCCTATCGCACCCAGCATCGCCGCGATGCTGGGACCGATGCGTTAGCCCCAAGTGGGTAGAGGTCGGAGGCGGATTCAGCGCGCGAGGAAGTGCTCGACCAGAACCTTGCAGCCAAGGGCAATCAGCACGACGCCACCAGCCACATCAAGTCGTTTGCCGAGCACACTGCCAACAACGCGCCCCAGAAAGAGCCCTGCCACACTGAGGAGTGCCGCCGTCACGCCGATTGTCGCGAGCGACAACCCGAGCGGGGCACCCAGCATCGGCAGGGTGACTCCCACGGCGAGCGCGTCAATGCTGGTGGCCACCGCCAATGTTAACATGACGGGCAGCGCGAAAGGATCGGAGGCTGATGTTGCCTTTACAGCTTGCGTCGTGCGGGCTTCCCAAAGCATTTTGGCACCGATCGCACCGAGCACGAGGAAAGCGATCCAGTGGGCAAAGGTTTGCACGAACGGCCCCAAGCGACTTCCTGCGAACCAGCCGAGCAGGGGCATCAGAGCCTGAAAGCCGCCGAACAGCACCGCCACGAGCAGCACGTGCCGCGCTTGAAGGCGCGGCACCAGCATCGCTCGGGCAGCAGCGACCGCCGTCGCGTCCATGGCCAAAGCCAGGGCGAGCAGGAGGATTGAGCTGAAGGGCATATCGTGGAGGAGCAGGCCAAACCGTTCGTTGAAGGTCGGGGCGCGTAGCCCGTCCGTTCCGCCGGATTCGCGCTCAGCTCTTAGTCTGCGCTTTCAGCAGATCCCGAATTTCCGCGAGCAACAGCTCTTGCTTCGGGATTTCAGGGGGCGGTGCGGGTGGCGGAGGCTCAGCGCGCCTGGCCTGATTCAATAACTTGATGGCAGTAAACACCGCCAACGCCACGAGCAAGAAATCGAAAACAGTTTGCGCGAACGTGCCGTACGTGAGGAGCAGCGGTGGGCTTGTGGCTTCTGCTGCGCGGAGCGTGAAGCTGAGCTTTTTGAAATCAACGCCCCCCGTGAGCAAACCGAGCGGAGGCATGACCAAATCACTCACGAAAGAGCTGACAATCTTGCCGAAGGCGCCACCGATGATGATGCCAACTGCCAGATCGACCACGTTCCCTTTAAAGGCGAACTCCTTGAACTCTTTGACCATGCTCATCGTGCACTCCAGGGCCCTGTTTCATACTTCGGGCCGTGATGGTTATGTTACTTGGACAGTAGCTTAAATTCGATGCGTCGGTTCTTCTGGCGACCCGCCGCGGCTTTGTTGTCAGCCACGGGCTCATCAGGACCCGCACCGCGGGCTTCGATGCGACTTGCATCAACGCCTTGCTCCACGAAGTAGGCCTTCATGGACTCGGCGCGATCTTTTGAAAGATTCACATTCTTGTCGTGATCCCCGACGTTATCCGTGTGCCCAGAGATACCGATGCGAAGCTCGGGATACTCCTTGAGCACTGCGAGCGCGCCATCCAACACTGCCTTTGAGACGGGCCTGATTTTGGCGGAGCCGAGATCAAATTCGATTCCTGGAATTACACCAGAATACTTCTTCACGGCTTCTGGAAGCACATCCGGGCAGCCATCTTCATCTTGAAATCCGTTCTTGGTTTCAAGTTCGGTGGGGCACTTATCGGCGGCTCCCTGTACTCCGTCGTGATCCGGATCTGGATCGGGGCAACCATCCGGAGCAATCCCCGCATCGGTTGGACATTTGTCCGCTGAAACGGGAACACAATCATGATCTGGGTCTAGATCAGGGCAACCCGTCGGTGCGAGGCCAGCCTCCGTGGGGCAAGCGTCGCGCGGATCCACGACACCATCCTTGTCGGAATCTACAGGCAATGGGCAGCCATCCGGAGCCACGCCTGCTTCGTTCACACATTTGTCGTTCGCGTCGAGGACGCCATCCTTGTCAGCATCCGGAGGCGGAGGGGGCACGACAGGCTTCGAGCGCAAGTCGAGCGTGAACGCGAGGCCAAGCTGCACCTCAGGATGGTGCGCTGGCGTGCCTTTATCCGCCGCCTGTTTTTGGCTCATATTGTCGCGAACGTCGAGCCGTGCGGCGACAAAGTCATCAAAGGACCACTTTGCGCCTGCTCCGAAATGCAGCGCTGGGTCCACGTCAGTGCCCGTGGCCGTGCTGCCGGCGCCGAGCCAGCCTCCGCCGAGAACTAAGAAGGGCGTCAAGCGCTCGGCGGGGAGCTGGAGAACGGCTTGGAAACGCCCGCCCCAAAGGCCCGCTGCTTTTCCGGATTGTGTCTTGGTGCCAGCTGTTTTGGTGGGCCCGGCAGTGCCTTCTGCTTCCACGCCAACGTAGGCCAATGGGTAGAACCCCGCACGCGTGCCCAGCTCCGGAACCGGCGAATCAAAAGGCTGAGGATTTCTATCTTGAAGCGCGTGGTTTTTAGAAGGAAACAGCAACCCACCGAGCACACCGAGCTCGAAGTAATTTTTCGTGGGGCGACCTTTGGGCAGCCGAGGCAGCTGGACACTGGCCTGGCTAAGCGAAACTTCGGCGTTGGCGGACTCAGCTTGGGCGCTATTGGCCAGAAGCGAGAGCGCCACGGAACCTACAGTAAGAATCAAGGTTGACCTAAACATTCTATTCTCCGATTTTCACAAACGTGTGTGAAGGCAAGGGCTAGAGCAGCTGATAGACCAGGTTGAGCGCAGTGATCGTGTCGGTGCTCTTGATGCCCGAAAGCGGCTGATGGTCGTATTTGAGGGAAAAAGTGGTCGCGAGCGAAAAGGCAGTCGAGATTGAGGTGTTGATTCCGGCATCCCAATTCAGGCGCCAGAACTTGGTCTCTGGAATGCCCTGCAAATATTCGACGCCCGTTGTGAATGCCAACGTCTCGCTCAGCGTATTTCGGTAGCCGGCGAACACGCGCGCACTGTGCCGCGTGTTCGTCTTGTTGATGATCTCTCCGTTCGCTAGGAACGCATCGACGATCGATTCATCGCGGATGATGTCGAATTGCAGATCGTAGCCAAGCTCAGCCCAGAGCTGATGTTTGGGCTCATCGAGCAGATAATACGCGACGCCAGGATCGAGATTGAGCCGAAGATCGAGGCCTTGGAAGCGATCTTTTCTGCCGGATTGCGCCACAAACAAAGCGAAGCGTTCGGAAACAAAGCGATCGTAGCGAAGCTTGCCTTGATAGTTTTCGACGCTCGTCTTCATCTTCTCGTTCGGCGCTGCCGCTGAGCGGCCAAAATTGGCGGCCGCGGCTACGCTCACTTCATTCAAGGAGCGACGCACCCGGAGATTGGCCACGGAGGTGAGCGCCAACGAGCGAGAGTTGCCAGCGGCAGACAACCCACCTGCCTGAACTTTGGCCTCGGTGGCATCTTTGGCTGCGGCAGGATCTTCCGGTTTCTTGACCGTATCGAAGGTGTTTCCCGCCACTTCTGCAGAGCCAGCCGTGGCCGTCTCGTGAGTCATCACGCTGGCTGCCGGCTGGGCTGCCGCGATGCTTGGCAGGGCAGAGAGGGAAGCGAGAAGCACTGCGGCGCTTTGCCTCTGCCAGAAACCCAATCGGACGTAGAAAACAGGCTGTCTGCCGTTCATCTTCGGTACTCTCTAAGTGTTGCGGATAAAACTTGGAGTTGTGGCCTGATTCGGCCCAACTGCGGCGGGGCATAGGGCATAGGCGAACCAAGTGCAAGGGGCTGAGCTGTTTTGACTTGGTTAAAATCGAAGAATGTTCAGCCCTCTGGTGCACTCGTTCCTGCTGGTTTTTCGTCACGCAGGCGTTCGAATTCGGCTTGGAGAGCGCGCATTTCCGCGTCAGAGAGATCCTCAAGTGCCAGCAATTTGTTCCGTGCCAGAGCATTGGAGCGGATCAATTCATCCAGCTTCAAGTGGAGAGCGTGACTGTCACGGTTCTGTGTGTTCTGGATCAAGAACACCATTAAGAAGGTGACGATGGTCGTCGTCGTGTTGATGACCAGTTGCCAAGTATCCGAATAGTGAAAAATCGGGCCCGTAGCGAGCCAGGCGAGGATGAGTAGCAACGCCGCCAAGAAGGAATTCGCGTGGCCGACCAGCAGGGATGTTCGGTGGGCGAGGCGACGAAAGGTTTCTTGCATAGGGCTGTCATACCTTAAAATGAACTGGATAGCGGTAGGCAGAACGCGCTAAGCAGGCTGCATGGAATACCGAAGACTTGGAAAAAGTGGAGTTTTGGTGAGCCCGCTCTGCCTGGGCACGATGAACTTCGGCTGGCAGACAGATGAGAAAGAAAGCTTTGCCATCATGGATAAGGCGCTCGAGCTGGGCGTTCAGTTTTTTGACACGGCGGATGTCTACGGTTGGAATACCCACAAGGGCAGCACGGAGGAGATCATTGGCCGTTGGCTCGCGCAGGGCGGTGGGCGGCGAGAATCGATCGTGCTTGCCACCAAAGTGTACAACCCGATGGAGCGGGAAGGCGTGCGAACCGAGCCGAATCGGGATGGTCGCTCGCTGTCAGCGCTCAAGATCATCCGGCACTGTGAAGCTAGCCTGAAGCGCCTTCAGACCGACGTGATCGACCTCTATCAAATGCACCACGTGGATCGGGATTGCCCGTGGCAGGAGATCTGGCAGGCGATGGACACGCTGCAGCAGCAGGGCAAGATCATTTACGTGGGGTCCAGCAATTTTGCCGGCTGGGATGTGGCCGCGGCGAACGAAATCGCGCGCGCCCGAAATAGCTTGCAGCTCGTGAGCGAGCAGAGCATTTATCATCTCGATAGCCGCACCGTGGAGCTTGAGGTGGTGCCGGCGTGTCGCCATTATGGAATGGGATTGATTCCGTGGAGTCCGTTAGCGGGCGGATTGCTGGGCGGCGCGCTTGAAAAGCGCGACCAGGGTCGACGCGGGAACGCTGATTTTGAGAAACGCGTGGAAGAAAAGCGCACGAAGCTGGTGGCTTATGAAGCTCTCTGCAAAAAGCTGGAGGAAGATCCCGCGAATGTCGCGCTGGCGTGGCTTTTGAGTAATCCAGTGGTCACCGCGCCCATTATTGGCCCGCGCACGATTCAACAGTTGGAGGGCTCCTTGCGCGCCACCCAAATCAAACTGAGCGAAGAATCACTGAACGAGCTGGATACGATCTTTCCTGGTCCCGGTGGCGAAGCGCCGATCCCGTATGCTTGGTGAGGCGCCGCGGAATGATCGCTGCTGAAGTGGTCAGCTCTCTCTACCTGCAACGTTTGCGCGGCCGGTCTATGTGAGTGCAGAGGGTGCGCCCCGGGTAAGTCGCACCGATCTGCTTTAGTTCGCACGTGGCAAGAGCTTCAGGCTCGCAATATGCCGTGCAGTTCGTCCTTCAGATGCAAGCGCTTGAGCTTCAGCTGCTCGACATACTGATCGGCGGGGGTTTCGATTTGCGCCTCAACCTGGTGCAGTTCTTTGCACACCCCGTGATATTCGGTGGCGAGGCGCGAAAAATGCGCATCCGCATTCTTTAGTTCGTGGATGCGGTCGCGGTACTCAGGGAATTCGTGGGCTAGATCGTGATGGGCTTCTGACATGCAGGATCAGAGAGCAAACGCTGTGCCACTCGGCGCGAACCTCAGTGGTCGTCATTTGGGGCGCTAACGCGGTTCCTGCGGCGTTTGGCTAGCCTTCGCCGGTTCTGACCGCTAAGCCTGCTCTCGTGCAGGTGGCTGATTCTCAAGAGGAGCGTGGGCGAAAGCGTTGGGTCACGCTCGCAACCTGGTTGGGCGTTGGATCACTGTTGGGCGGGCTGTGTGGTGTCGCTTCGGCCGCCTTTCTTTGGCTGCTCGAGCACGCCACGGAGTTTCGGACGGGCCACGAATCGATAGTGTTCGCCCTGCCGGTGGCTGGGCTCGCTATGGGCTGGGTTTACGAACGCCTGGGGAAGTCGATCCAAGCCGGCAATAATCTGGTGATCGACACGATCCACGACAACGGCCCAGAAATCCCACTGCGCATGGCACCGCTCGTGCTCTTGGGCACGGTGCTCACTCACTTATTCGGTGGCAGCGCGGGGCGTGAAGGTACGGCGGTGCAAATGGGCGCGAGCCTCACCGATTGGGTGTCGCATCGCTTGCGCTTAGGCCCGGCTGTGCGGCGTCAGCTTCTCGTCGCAGGTGTCGCGGGTGGCTTTGGCTCGGTGTTCGGAACGCCCGTAGCTGGCGCTATTTTTGGCCTCGAATTCTGTGTGTTAGGCCGGATTGAGTACCGTGCGCTCGTCCCAGCCTTGGTCGCTTCAGTGGTAGCGGACATGACGACGCGGGCGCTTGGCATCCAGCACACGCAGTATCCGCTAGTGCCAGAGCTTGCGCTCACGCCTCTGTTGCTCGTCAAGTGGTTGGTATTTGCGGCGGTGGTGGCGGGTGTGACATTTGTTTTCATCGAACTCATCCATTGGCTGAAGCGACGCGGGGAGCAGCATGTTGCGCGGCTTCCTGTGCGCATGTTCCTCGGGGGGCTGTTGGTGGTCGGGCTGTGGCAGCTGCTGGGAACGAGCGACTATTTGGGCCTGGGCGTGCCGACGATCACGCGTTCATTTGTGGATCCTAATCTTCCCGTGTCGGCGTTTGCATGGAAGCTGCTGTTCACGGCGCTCACCTTGGGAGCAGGATTCTTGGGCGGAGAGGTAACGCCGCTGTTCTTCGTAGGCGCCACCTTGGGGAGTGTCTTGGCTCGAGTGCTTGGCATTCCCATCGCGCTCGGAGCTGGGGTCGGGATGGCTGCAGTCTTCGGTGCGGCTTCGAATACACCGCTCGCGCTCTCCGTGATGGCGGTGGAGCTGCTCGGAGCTGCGATTTTTCCGCATGCAGCGATCGTGTGCGCGCTCGCCTACGTCTTGGTCGGGCATCGCAGTATTTATTCGGCGCAACGCCTATTTCACGGCAAAACGGGAACGCGCTTGCACCAGCCGAGCACGTTGGCAGAACTTGCGCGGCAGCATCAGAGGCCCCCAGAAGATAAACTGTGACCGCACTTCAAGCTTTCCTTCGGATGCGCGCGGTGTTGGTGCTGGCTGGGCTCGCTGCGGTGGGTGTTGGTGCGCCGGCAACGGCAAATGCGGAGGTGTTTACGCGGACGTCCAAGGTGAGGCACCGGGAGCTTCGCTACTCACTGACACTGGATGTTACGGTTACCGTCACGGGCGGTGTGCTGTGGCTCAGCTCTGAGCTGCTGAAGAGTTCGCTCGCTCCTGAATCCTGTCGCTGGTGCTCGAGTACTTCGGCGGAACGAAGCGTGCGCAACGCTCTGCTTTGGGAGAATTCAAAGCTCGCTGATGGCTTGAGCTATGGCACAGCCTTCGCCTTGGCGCCCCTGGCGGCTTACGGCGGTGTCGCGCTAGCCGGTGCGCACGATTCGGCGGATCGATTCTTCGTTGACGCGCTGATCATCACCGAGGCGACGGTGCTGGCCGGCGACTTTAACCAGCTCGTGAAATTCAGTGTCGGTCGCGAACGCCCCTTCGTGCACGCGCTCCCAGCCGACCAAAAATCGGCAACCACGCACCCGAATGATAACAATCTGTCGTTCTTTTCTGGCCACACCACGCTGGCCTTTACTCTGGCAGCTTCCAGCGGGACGGTGGCGTCCTTGCGCGGCTACAGCTGGGCTCCGGGAATTTGGGCGGCTGGGATGACGGTGGCAGCCACCACAGGGTATCTGCGCATCGCCGCAGATCGCCACTATTTCATCGATGTCATGACTGGTGCCGTCGTGGGTTCCGCCTTCGGGGTAGGGGTTCCGCTGCTGTTTCACGGGCCCGTAGGTCCAGGGGGCATTCAAGTGCAGCCTCTTCAGGGCGGTGCGATGGCGACGTACAGCGGGGCTTGGTGAATCCTGTGGCGGCTTAGCCGCGATTTCTGAGAGGACCTTAGCGTGGCTTGAGGGTTAACCCTCGGGTTTGATGAGGCGGAAAATGAACAGCGTTTCTGCTTGACGTGATGTTTGCGGCAGCGTACGCAAGGTCCAGGTTCACCTCGGGGAGGCTTTCATGCGCATCTCAAATCTCAAATCTCAAATCTCAAATCTCAAATCTCAAATCTCAAATCTTTCCACTAGTTGCCTGCTTGGCAATTGGATGCTCAGGGGGTGACGTTTCAGGGGGAGGCGGGGATGAGAAAGGGGTCGCTGTTGAGCAGCAAAAGCTCTCGCTTCAGCCCGCCGCCGCGCAGGGGCGCAGTTCGGGCGCCGCTCAATCAAGCCCGAAGGCGCCGCCCGCGGCTTGCCAGGTGGTTCCGCTGAAAGAAGGTGAGGAACTCCGGTATCAGGCCCCGGTAGATGTGAGCGTACCCCTCGAGATCCCCGTAAAATCGCGCGAATGTGGCAACACCTCGGCGACCCTCACCCTGCGCGCCGGTTCCACCGAAGTGGTGTGTCGGTATGCCGCGCAGTCTGCGAGTAATAAGGTGAGTGCCTCCAACACCAAACTATCCTTCGTAGGATGCTCGCCCTCAACAGCGGTTGGGGTGGCGGTGCAGGCTGATTATATCCGGCTTGAAACGGTAATTGACAGCACCCACGACGGCGCAGACGACGACGACCGGCACGGAGACAACGACGACGCAGACGACGACGACGCCAGACCAGAAGTTAGACTGGCACTCGGGTTAAGCATTTGCCCGCACGTGGACGCGCCCACCAACATCCAGTGGGCTGAATCCCCCGTGGACCTCAGGGCAACCCGATTTTACCACCCCGATAGGGCAGAAGATGCGACGGTAAATCTCGCCGAGCCCGTAGAATTTGAGATCCCGAGCAAGCTTCGAGTCATCGAGGGTGCCTCGGGGGACGGAGCGGCCACGCTTACCTTCAAGGATGCAACCACGCAAAAGCAGATCGTCTGCACGTATCGCGGGGGTGCTAACGACGAATGCCGAAGTGACGCGGCGTTAAGGGCCGCTAGGTCCCGCTTCTACTATTTCGACGGCTGCCAGAGGGGCTATCAAGCTGGGCAGCGCGTGCGCTCCAGTTCCTATGAGCTAAAAGTGCGCGGCGGGGACGCGACGGCGGCGATTGGCCGAACCACCGTCGAGGTGTTTCTGGGTGTTCAGGGCTGTAGCGAGCCGCTCGACCAGCCAATTTCCGCTGAGCAAAGCATTCGTATGCGCCGAGGCTTTTCCTGGAGCAAGACGCGTCCTGTTCCTGAAACCTTGCCCGACGGCAAGCCCACTCTTTGGTACGCGAGCATTTACGTTCGCGATCGCGAGGAACTCGCTGGTCTCGACGACTTGTTGATTCACCACCAGAATCGCCCGTTATTCCTCACCGAGATGGAAGGCTATCGGGGCCGGTGCGGGGCCATCGAATATGACGGTGACGGCGCGGGAACATTTGTCTTTGCGGTGCTTCCCGGCATCACCTACAACCTGATCCGCCAAGCGGCACTTGCGGACCCCCAGAATCCCCTTTTTGAGGCTCTGGTTTTGCGGGATATTCCGGCAGCTGCGCGCGCGCGTGGCGGTTCGCTGTCGTGGGATGCGTTGAAGCTGGCGGGTTTTTATTATCGGGATCTCAGAACCTTCACGTTGAGCAACGAAGCTCAACAGCCCTTCTGGAACGCGCTCAAGCGTCGCGTCGCCAAGACTATTGCCAAAGTCGTCCAGGTGGTCGTCAAGACCGTGGTGGATGGGTTGGGGGAGATTGATAAATTTGCTTCAGGGAAAATTGTCCAAGGCATCGAAGTACACATCGCCAATCGCGATCCGGCATTCGCCTCTGCGACGATGACACAAGCCTGGGGCGCACGAGCGGGGCAGGAACTCCGGCTGGACGGCGTTCGAGTCGAGGTGCGCCAGTGGGCGCAAAGGCTGTGGTCTCTTGGGATCCCGCTGCCGACGAGCTTTAACAGCACGCTTCAGGATGGGGTGGCTTACCTCGAAGTTGCGAAAGACGCCTCCCCGCGAGATGGCGGGATTTGCATAGAGGTGAAAAATGCGGGTGCCGAGCTCACCACGTTCTTGCTCCCGACCGAAGTGTGTGACTTCGGACAGCAGTTCAAATTGAGCACCCAGCGGGACAATGTGGTAACCTTCACAACCGGAAGCTACCCTCTCCACACGCTCAATATGCTGACCGACGCTTACCGCTACTCTCAGAGTGTGGTCGGCTATTCGCCTCATCAGGTAACCGTTGCGCATGGATGGCTGGGAACCCTTCTCGGCGGATTTGATGGTAAAATCTACGCTCCTTGCTTTGGGTTCCCCAATATTGCACAGGACACGATTGTAGCTGCCGCGGCAAGGGTTGTGCCCGTTGCGGGCGAGATCATCGGCACCTTGAGCGCTGTGGACATCGTCATGCCAAACGTGATTCGTGCGCGGAAGTCGCGGGGAATCATGGTGCATGAATACGGGCACTACTTCTTGTGCAGCCTGCTCTTTGATGCGAGCCCAAGCTCAATGTCGGGATTCACGGCGGCGAGACTCTTTGAAGGTTCGGACATTGACAAAGATGACGACAATGCCGTGCTCAATGAAGCATTTGCAGATTTCATTGCAAGCCAGGTGACTAGCGGCACGAACTACTTTGGACCCCAGGACGCCACGTTCACCCAGGGGATGGGTTATTGCACTGGCGGACTTTGCCCTGATCAGAACGCAACAGGCATGCAAGGGAGCGGGAATATCATAACCCAAGCATACGATGGCGATACGCCCCAATATGATGCTGCGGGGAAGCCCATCCCAGACTTTGGCAAACTTGCCATCGCCCGTGCTGCCACCCTGTTTCACGATGCGTTTGACGGTCGTGAGTGGCGCGGAGCCGATGTTCCGACGAATGGTGATGCGTGGGCCCTTTCACCGAGCGGGCTGCTTTCGTTCAATGAATCGCCGCCGACTGGCTCACCCTACGGCGACGCCACGGATGAGGTGATATCACTTCCAGGTAGCTCAATTGCTACATGGATTACCGGCTGGGCAAACAAGGGCGGGGTTACCCTCAATAGGGATGACGTATTCTCCTCGTTAGCGGAGGTGATCCGGGGCAACAGCTGGTGCGAAGTCTGTAATTTGTTTGCACTTCATGTGCCGGGTGTTGGTCCAAGCGAGAGAGAGCGTATGACCGCTTGTACTGCGGCTCCATTGGCTGCTTGGGTGGGACCTGCTCCAGCTCCCCTGTCTAGGCTTTCTGACAGCTGCGCAGTGTGTCAGCCCACTGACATCCTGGTTGGCGGCTCTTGCGTTTCTTGTGGTGCGCGCGAAACCGCCGACGTCACTGGGACTGCGTGCGTATGCGCAGACCCGAATGACGTGCGCGTCACAGGAATCTGTGCGCCTTGCCCTACGGGCCAGGTGCCCAACGCGAACCACACCACCTGCCTCGGATGCCCGGTAGACGCCGTGGTCGATATTGCTTCTCGCGGAGGGTGCAGCTTTTCGGATAAGGCAACGGTCGTTGGCGGAGGTTCGGCGATGTGCGACCGGGTTCACATCGCGGATTTTACCGAAATCGCGAACAGCTCGCCGGCCGCTGCGGCATGCCGCGTCACAGAGTTTCCGTTCCGAATTGATGCAGTTGTCGCTGGCCAAGCTGCCTGTGAGGCGGTTAGCGCAAACGTTGTCGTGGATCTGATATTGACTGATGGATCGACGCTGCGAGTTCATGATCAGAACGTAAATGGGGTTTATTCAACCAGCGGGACAGCGTGCAGCCCCTCTTTGTGTCTGGACCTCGGCTCAACGTGCAGCTTACTCAACTTCACTTTTCCGCTGGCTCTATCCCATAACATCGAGCGAATCCGAGCAATTGTCAAAACTGACGCCAGCGTGGAATTCAGTTCGGATGCGGGCTATGCGACTATTCGATAGGAGTCGTAGAATGAAGCAGGCGAAACTCATAGTGCTCGAACTCGTGCTTTCTGTGATCTTCTTGGGCGCTTGCGGGAAGGGCGGCGCGGGCAATGAGAACGCGCAAGCGGCCGGCGGCACAGGGGCGTCGGGTGGTGCATCAGCGAACGGAACAGGGGGAGTGGGAGTTGCCGGGGGCTCTGCTGCCTCTGTCGGTGGAGCCGCAACGCTGGGCTCGCTCGGAGGCTTCTCGACCCGAGGAAACGGGGGCTCCCAGCCGGGGAACTTGGCCGGCGCTGACGGCCTCCCTCCGGCCTTTTTGGATTTCTGCTTCGCGTACTGTCAAACCGAGAGTGCAGTGCCGTGTGCGCAAGCACCAACAGCCGCCGACTGCCAGACCCGCACCTGCCTGGACTTGCCGCGCCTGGACGTGTGCAAGAGCCAGTACGCCGTATTCATGGCTTGCTTTACCGCCCTCGGCCCCAGTGCCTTTACGTGCCTCGCCAATGGGCGCGTGGTCAACAAGCCTGAACCGTGTTCCGTGGAGCGAATTAGCCTCGCAACCTGCACAAACAAATGAGGAACTTGGACTCACAGGTCGAAGCTCCCGGGACTCTCAAAAGTCCAACGAAAGGGGCGTCGTTTTTACTTGGCATCTGGCTGGGTTCCGTAGAGCGAATTAGCCTCGCAAGCTGTACAAGCATATGATGAATTTGGACTCACAGGTCGAAGCTGATCTTCGACGGCCAAAGTGGCCTTCGTTGGTTTCGGCCAGCATGTGGCTCCTGTGCGCGATATTCAGCCTAGTTCTGTTGCCAGCCTGCGGGGGCTGCAGGCCGTGTGCTATTGGAACCATTAACCTACCGCATTTTGTTTCGTCCGAGATGGTGCGAGTTGTGCTCACTGACATTGGTGCACCTACATTCAATTGCACATGGACGGGGGCGTGGGCATGTGATCCAGAACAAGGGTTGGTTGAACTAACAGGCAGTCCGAAGGGGACGGCTGTGTTCGTTCGAGGGCTCGCGGCGGGATCGCGTCCAAAGTTTGCGGCAAGGATTACTACTCAAACAGGAACGGCCACAACAGAGCTAGTGAGCAATGGGCAGGAGGATGAGCCAAACAGTTGCGATTGCGTATCCGTGCACTATTCACTCCCAGATGACGCTTTCGCGCAAGCTGGAGCCGTCATCAAGAAGTAGGAAATCACAGCCAAACTCATTCCCTCGAATGCCTAGCGACCCTTCCCTTCTCACGGGGCGTCACTGGTTTTGAGCCATATCGACGCTTGAGAACTGGGGCCAGTCGGACTCACCGAATAGCTGTGACTGCGAGTTTGTGGCTTATCGAGTCCCAGATGAGGTCTTTGAGCGCGCCGGCGTTAAAGTCCGTAAGTAGGCGCGTTGCACCTCAGGCAACTAGCCCCATGGCGCACTTGTTCTGCCCGAGCTAATAATTGGATAGGAGTAGCATTGGGATCAACTTGGAGAACTGGGGTGTTGGTTTTGGGCTTTCTAGCCTGTGCCTCTTGCGGGGTAGGAAGTTCCGATACCAACGCTGGCAGCATCGTCAAACCCGCGTCCGGTGGGACCGACGCTGTTGGGGGTGGAGGTGTCGCAGCAAGCGCCGGCGGCCGCACGAGCACGGGCTTGGGGGGCAAGCCTGGAGACACCGGCGGATCAACGGGAGGCCTTGCGGGGGCAGCCAACGCTGGGTCTGGTGGCATGGCCGGTCAGCCGCCATCAGCGGTCGAGGCATGCATGGCATATTGCCGCGTTCAAAGCATGGCTGGCTGCCCCATTGGGCCGACAATGGAGTCTTGCAACACGGCTACTTGCGATGGATTCCCGCGCGCGGAGGCGTGCAAGAGCGAGTACTATCTGTTGCGTACTTGCCTGATCGCGCTCGGCCCAAGCGCCCAGGAATGTATGGCTAACGGCAGGGCCATCAACAGGCTCGGTGCGTGCAAGTTCGAAACAGGGAACTTGGGAAGGTGTATCAACCAATGATCGCGAGCCGCAGCCGCAGCCGCAGCCTCAGGGCGGGGCTCTCATGCGTATTCTTGAGCCTTTCGTGTACCCCTTGTGACGACGGATGCCCCACGGGGTGGTTCAGATTGCCTAGGTTGCAGTCGGTTGAACCGGTGAAGGTGACCATTGACGGTACTGGCTTGGGGCCGATCACATGCACATGGAATGGTGCCTGGGAGTGTGTGCCACGCCCGCGCTCACACAGCGGCGACTCCCCGAGCCATGATACTTTCGTATACAATGAACTGGGCCAGAAAAACTCGTACCTCGTGCACCTTGAGGGCCCCCTCGGTGCAATAGATTCGAGCCTCGTTCTAGGGTCTGTCATACGTGAACAGAACAGCTGCGAGTGCAATTTTCAGACGCTAAACTTCCTTTCCGACGATTTTCTGAAAGTCGGAGCCATCCCCGTTCCACTCAAATGATCGCGAGAACATGGCTCGGTCTGTAGTCGGCTCAATGGAGCATGGCGCGTTGCTGAAGGCGAGGGTACGCCGCGTGCTGAGGCTTAGGCTCATCTCGTGCGTGTTCTTGGCGATTGCCTGCAGTGACGATGGTTGCCCCATGGGCCAGTTGGGGTTGCCCAAGTTGCTGTCGATCGAGCTGTTGACGGTAACGATCGGCGGGGTTGGCTCGCAGCCAATCACGTGCACATGGA
>JBBSBI010000072.1:0-23177 GCA_038251425.1 Polyangiales bacterium | reverse complement strand
TTTGGGATTGCCCGGCCACAGGGTCTCAACGCCACCTTCGGGACCGGAGCCACTCCGGGAACTCCGGGCTACGCGGCACCTGAGCAGATTTTCCCGGACATTGGGCCAATCGGGCCACATTCGGATGTGTTCACCCTCGCCTGCCTCTTGTACTTTGTACTGACAGGCCAAAGCTTGTTCGAGGATGCTTCGCCCGTTGCTGCGTTGCTCAGCATTCGTCGCCCTGACCGACGCAGTATCCTGGAGGGGCGTTGGCTCAACCCAGAACTGCGCGAAAATAAGGCTGCCTGTGAGAGCATTGATCGCACCATCGCCCGCGCGTCCGCGGAAGATCCACGCTTGCGCCCCGCCTTAGCTCAAGAATTTGCAGCCCAGCTTGTGCCCTGGCTCACGGAACGCGCAACGCCCGCTGTCGCGAGTACGCGCCTGAAAAACAGTATCTTTCGCACCCTGCCGCCGGGTGAAGTGGGGCAATGGCACTGGATTCTGCGCCATCCTGCAGGGGATGATCGAGTGGTGCGCAGCGCGGCTTGGGATGCCGACGGGCATTGTTTGGTGACCACAACCGAAGGTCCGGCCTTTTGGACCGGGCAAACCTGGGTCGATCGCCTACCGAACGACATGCAGTTTCCGAGTGGTATGCGGTTCACCCACAGGCTCGGGCCGGGAACGTGGCTGGTTGGCGGAGAACAAGGAACGCTCGCCATCTGCGATAACAAGGGCGTTCATGATCGCGTGACCTGTCCCGATCGGACAGCCGTGTTCTCGCACGCAACCGGGCACTTTGCGGATCTGCTCACCGCTGTTTGCCAAAAACCGGGTTCACCGCCAACTTTGTGGGCCATGGCCGCACGGCGCTGGATGAAGCCACTGCCACTCGGCGGCGTGGCTTACGTTTCCGCGCTGCTTCCGCTCGACGAGGATCGCTGGGTGATCTGCGGGCGCTTGAATGAAGGTGGTGGCTTTGCTGCCATCTACAGCCCGATGCAATGGGGCATCACCTTCTTGTTGACGCCGAAAACACGTGCCTTCGTAGCCGGTTGTTCCGAACCGGCACGCGCGGAAGCTCTCGTCGTCGGCAGCGACGGGGTGGCGCTCAGAATTCATGCCGAGGAGGCACAGAGTGCTGTAGCCGATGGCTGCCCGGACCTCACCGCTTCTGCGATGGACGTGTTGAATCGACAGTGGGTGACTTCGATCGGGCGAATTTGGGTCCGCGATCCGAGCACTCAGTATCGATGGAAACCTGCTTGGACGGATCTCACCCTCGGAGTACCGTTCGTGAGCATCATGGCAGAGCCTGGAATTGTTGTGGCGATGACGGCCGATGGCGGCATCGTTGAAGGTCGCGCAGCCTGAGTGTCCTCCTTGCTCCGCATTGCGCTGCACGTAGCAGGCAACGATCGCCCTGGGATCACCGCCAAAATAGCCGAGGTGATAGCCGAGGAACGCGCACACTTGGTGAGCATTGGCCAGAGCGTGCTTCACGGCTATCTGATGATGAGCGCCATCATCGAAGCGCCCGCGGACTCAGAAGTGCGGGAGAAAATGCGCCGCGCGGCAGCGGACCTAGGGCTCCGACTCGAAACGACCCTACTTTCGGGCCTCACTGCCGACTCCCTACCGCCCGAAGCCGGACCGAGCCTGTGCATCACGCTGCTCGGCACGCTTTCGGATGCGACCTCGATCGCCGGCTTGGCTCGCTACTTGGCGGATCATCAGCTGAATATCCGTGAGGTTCGCTCGCTCAGCGAAGGGGCGTTGAGTGGCCTGGAGCTGATTGTCGATCTTCCGCCTGAAGCCTGCATGTCCGAATCTCTGGCTCAATTGCGCGGCGGCCTCTTGCGCCTTGGCATGAGCCTATCCGCGGATCTCGCCGTGCAGAAAGACGACGTATTCCGACGCAACCGGCGGCTGGTGTGCATGGATGTGGATTCCACATTCGTGAAAGGTGAGTGCATTGATGAGCTCGCCGAGCTTGTCGGATGTAAAGCAGAGGTTGCAGAGATCACAGCCCGAGCCATGCGCGGCGAGCTCGATTTTCGCACGGCCTTGGCCGAGCGTGTACGGCTTCTGAAAGGGCTGCCGTTGGAGAAAGCACAGGCGCTTACCGGCCGGCTTGAGCTCACTCCGGGTGCGCTCAATTTCGTCGAAAAGCTCAAAGGCTTGGGCTTTCAGGTGGGCCTAGTGAGCGGAGGCTTCACATTTTTCGTCGACGAGCTAAAACGCCGTTTTGGCCTTGATTTTGCCTTTGCGAACGAGCTCGAAGTCGAGAACGGCAAGCTCACTGGTGGCCTGATAGGCACGATTGTGGATGCCGAACGCAAGGCAGAAATATTGCGAGAGATGGCTCAAGCGCACAACCTTCGCCTCGAACAAACCGTCGCCGTGGGTGACGGTGCCAACGATATTCTCATGCTGCAAACAGCAGGGCTCGGCATCGCCTTCCGCGCGAAACCCAAGCTCCAAACAGTTGCGGACATGAGCCTGAATCACCACGAACGCCTGGACACGCTGCTCTATTTAATGGGCTTTAATGCACGCGAGCTGCGAAGTCTGGCCTAGAGCATTGTGGTCAACGCGCGAACACCGCCAAGACATCCGCCTTCTTGAACTGAGCTTCGTCGAAGACTTGAGCAACAGTGTCCTGAGCCGAGTAGTAGATTTGGCCAGCTTGAAATGCTCGGAAGACCTGAGGGCCACCCGGAAACGCCGGGCCATTCCAGAATCCCGAGCATTGACCGCCGCGTGGCACGGCGAGCCAGCCCGTTAGGTCGCTGCAACCGCTGTTGAATGCACCGAAAAACGGCAGAGGCGACCCGGTTTTCAAGATGCTCCAAGGGTACAAATTGCCGGGCAATATCGCATCAGACCACCCACCCCCATCGGGCTCCAATGATACCGGACATCATGGTTCCATGTTCACCCGAGCCGGCATTCGAGGAGAACAGGTCAGGCTCGATCCCACCTGGCGAAGGCTCATCGGAAAAGATCGCTCCCGGACGAAGGATCCCGCTAAGATCGTCGTGGACCTGAAATCCAGTATCGACCACCGCAACAGCTATCTTGCGCCCGCGGGATTCGAGTTCGCGATTGAGGTTCCACGCGCGCGGAGCCTGAATGTGCTTCCACCCCCAGATGCCTCCGCCGGGGGTGCTCCGTGTCCAATCATAATGAAAATAACTGCCGAGTTCGCCACCTCGCACTGGCGTTGTAGAGCGAGAAGCTGCCACCGGATTCCCCTGAGGAAGGGCCAGCGTGCTAAGAGCTATGTCATGGCCTGCCGAAGAAATCAGAGGGTTGACCTCAAGTTCAAGCAACTTTGATTCGAGCCCGAGATCATCGGTGACATTAGGAAACCGAAGGAGGGCAAGCCCAGAGCGCGGGTCCGCTCCCACGAGCTCAGCGTCGATTTGCCGCAGGAGCGCCTGAACCGCAGCAGAACTCGCTTCAGCGGCGATGGTAACCAGCAGGTGTCGCCTGGCAGCTGTGAGCCCGAACTTCGCGCTATGTTCGAAGTCTGCTTCGCTATACTCCGGAAATACAATTCCCCTATCAAGCCCGTACTGTGTACCGCAGGGCTCCAGTTCTTTGAGCTCGACCGCAGCCACCGTCGAAGGTAGCCAGCTGTCACCGTTTTGGACTGTCAACTTTAAGGTATCTAGTGTGACAGAGCTCCCAGCCTTACGACCTCCGTCACAGCTCTGTAGGAGATAGCAAATTGGCAAATCTACTCCCGGGTCAGACATTGACCGATGCGCAGATGGACAGCCTGTTGGCTTTGCCGCGTAAGCTCGCCATGCTAAAACTCATCTCTGAGTCCGCGCGCATTGCGGCGATCTTAGCCCACAAGAACGCTTGCGCTGGAATGAAAGCCTGGATCCAACTCGGCGAAGTTGCCCAAGATCGCCTTGATCAACGCCTTGCTCAATTGTACTTCGACAATGCTCGCATGCTTTCACGAGGCTCGCCCACAATCCAAAAGGACTGCGGCAAGGAACTCGCCCTTGTTGAGCTCGACTTTCTCCTGCGGGACCCCCCCCGATGGAAGAAGCCGCCAACGTTCACAAACGGCTCGCCACTCCGGAGGCGGCACGGGCCCACTTGAACGCGATCACAAGGTGGTTGACTTTGAAGGTCTGGCCAGCCCTAGCTCCCTTTCAGGCAGCGGTCGAAAGGATCAAGGGATCTTCTAGCGCGCACCCAGCGATTACCGCTCGCTTCGCTGCAGAAGGAGCCAAGCGGATGGTTGCCCTTATCGCGGATGTCGCGGCCAGCGACCCGAACCATGCTGCCGAGAACAAACTGAATGTCCTCGACCGTTATCGTGAAGGGTGTTTCGGGCCGTGCAACTCCTGGGGACAGCTCCGCTTGAATCTCCATGACCAACTGAGCAGATACATCTGGCAATGCCTGGCAGCACGCGGAAAACCTGACACCGATCTCGATGCAATCCGCTGGTGTGAACAGGCTTCTGCCACCTATCGCGTTCCCGCCCTTTCTGGCGACACCCGCTTCCAGATGGACGAGCTCTTTCCCACGCCCCACTGGAGTACGGTCTTTCCAGCCGCGCAACCTGCGCGTCCGCGGTGAAGTTAAGGCCGACCCCCCACTGCGAGGTGAACAGACCGCATATCCCGCAGAACTTCACGGCGTGGGTGGAAATCGTTAATTGAGTGGGCTGGAAATGTGGTCACCAAAAGGTGTTAGCCCAGAGCGCGCTCTTCAGTTTGCTCCCACGCTCAGGCACATTGAGTCGCTTTTCGTGAAACTGGCGCTTCAAGACCTCGTCGATGAAGCCGGGCTGAACGCCACGGTAGTGCTGAACACCGCGTCATAAGCTCCACACGCCAAGCGTCACAACAACGCGCACTCGAAGCGCGCCAGCCTGCCCTCCTCTGCGTCTCCCATGGCTGTTATGCTGACACCAGGGCGGCCTGTGAAGCCCTAGTCTTATCCTCTAAAATCAAGCGACCTACCCATGATCTCAACTCCCCCACTCCGCGCCTTCGCGCTAGCGCTCAGTCTTGGCGCGGCTTGCCTGCTGCTAACGAGCCAAGGCTCCGCGTATTGCCGGACGCGCACCTGCGATCCCACAAAGGCAATCTGCGACCACGATAGATTGACCAACTGCATCATCAGCGGCGAGTTGTTGTATTGGGCGAGCGGCTGCGTTTCGTTCAGTGTGAATCAGGAGGGCTCGCCCTTGCGCAAGATATCCTTCGACACCGCCGACAATCTTGTTACGGACGCCTTCAGCAAATGGCTGGCCGCCGATTGCGGTGGCGGGAAACATCCCGTGTTGGCCGCCCAAAATTTTGGTCCGACCGCATGCGGTGAGCATGTCTACAATAAGAAAGGACCCAATTCCAACGAGTGGACGTTTGTTGACTCTAAATGGATGGACCTGATGGACGCACACACGCTCGCGCTCACTACAGTGACTTATGCCGACACCGGCGAAATTTTTGACGCTGACGTGGAAATCAACTCCGCCAACAACCTCATCACGACCGGTGATACCGACATCGGAACCGATCTGGAATCGATCGTAACGCACGAAGCTGGACATTTCCTGGGTCTCGCCCATTCGGAGATCACGACCGCGACGATGTTTAGCAGCTATTTACCTGGAAATCCTTTCATGCGCGATCTTGACCCAGACGATGTGACCGCGATTTGCGCGGCATATCCCCAGGGCCGCCCGGTCGCCTCTTCCAGCTGTGAGCCCAGGCGCGGCTTTACCAAGCAGTGCTCGGATGAACTGAGTACGGGGGGCTGCGGTTGTTATATTGCCAGCTCCAAAGGCAAAGGCATGCCCTCCAAGCGCCAAAGCCTGCCGCTCACCACTTCAGGCTTCTCACTGCTTGGCACAGCCCTTGTACTCTGGGTTCGACGCAAGCGCCGGAACACAACTCGCCACGATTCCTGGAGCAGACAATGATTAAGATTCTGCGTGCTCGCAGCACGTGGGACTACGTCCTCGGATTGGAGTTTTCCGATGGAACATTCGGTGACTACGATCTGGCGCCACTTCTCTCTCGGGATACTCCGCTCACGCAACCGGCGGCGTTTCAGCGCTTCTTCATAGAGCTTGGAGCCCTCTGCTGGCCGAATGGGCTCGAGCTCAGCGCTGGCAGTATTCATGCACGCCTAAAGGCCTCGGGGCTGCTTAAGTCTCACTCCTCGGTTGTTTGATCCCATTCTGCGCGCGTCAGGCGCTATGTTCGGGGCTATGCCTCCCGAAATGGATTTCAGCGCGCTCGAACTCTCGCCTCCGCTGCTTGGTGTCGTGAAGGAGCTCGGCTTCGAGCAACTCACGCCGATTCAAGCCGCAGCAATCCCAGCAATCCTTTCGGGTAGAGATGTCGTGGGGCAGTCCAAGACTGGTAGCGGCAAAACCGCAGCATTTGCGCTCCCCCTGTTGCAGCGGCTCAGTTTGGAAACGCGCGATCTGCGAGCTATCGTGCTCTGTCCTACGCGTGAGCTGTGCGCGCAAATCGCGCGCGAGTTTCGAAAGCTGGGGCGAAATTTGCCAGGTCTATCGATAGCTGTGCTTGCCGGTGGACAGTCCCTGCGTGACCAAACGACGGCGCTCGAAAAAGGCGTCCACATAGCGATCGGAACTCCGGGACGCGTGCTCGACCATCTGCGACGCCGGACCCTCAAGGTACATCAGGTTGCCACTGTTGTGCTCGACGAGGCAGACCGTATGTTGGACATGGGCTTTCAAGCCGACATGACAAAGATACTCAAGGCGCTTCCGGCGTCACGACAGACCATTTTTTTCTCGGCTACGTTTCCAGCTTCGATGCAGGACTTGAGCGGCAAGCACCAACGCGATCCCTTGCAAATTCGCATCGATCAACCCGAGCAGCTTCCAGACATTCGTCAGATGGTGGTCCACGTTTCATCTGAGAAGAAGCAGCAGGCGCTGATTGCCACGCTTCAACAATATCCTCATGAGTCAGCGCTGGTTTTCGCCAATCAGAAGGCAACTGTCGCAAAACTCGAAGCAGCGCTCGGTGCCGCGAACGTCAGCGTAGCCAGCCTACACGGAGATCTTGAGCAGCGCGATCGCGATCGCGTGATGGCGAAGTTCCGAAATGGCAGCACACGCGTCCTCGTGGCGACGGATGTGGCGGCCCGCGGCATTGACCTAGACAAGCTGGATGTGGTCGTGAACGTCGACTTGCCGGCACAGGCAGAGCTCTACTTGCATCGCGTGGGTCGCACGGGGCGCGCGGGCAAAGCCGGTATCGCAATCTCATTCTGCGCGCCAAGCGAACAAGCCAGGCTCGACGCCATCGAGCACTACTTGGGCGCTCGACTAACACCCATCCAGCCGGGAGAAAAGAGTGCCGCCAGCGTCAAGCCCGGCGCCGGACTCGGTCGCGAGGCGAGCATGGACACGCTGCGCCTATCCGGCGGTCGCAACGACAAGCTCCGTCCCGGAGATATCTTAGGCGCTTTGACCGGCGAAGCCGGCGGGCTCAGCGGGGATGACGTCGGCAAAATCGAAATCCACGAGCGCTTCGCCTACGTCGCAGTCAAGAAGAGCGCGAGCGCCCGCGCGCTACAAAGCTTGGGAGCGGGTCGTATCAAGGGAAAGCGCTTCCGAGTCGAATTGGTGAGCTGAGGTTTCGCCGTGTGTTTGGGGCTCCTCACGGCGAGTACCGCCAACTTCAGGCCCGGCGCCGCACTCGGTAGGTGCTGATTACCAGCTGAATACCCCTGTCAGGTTGCGACGTGGTGGAAATGAGTCTAGATTGGATCAAAAATGAAGTTAGAAATTCTCATCCTAGAATTACATAAATCTAAATAATTACGAATATTTACGTATAAACGATCAATAAATGAAATCCAAATGAGTCTTGAAACTCATAAAATTGAGACGACGATTCACTACGAACGGCCTCAGGGCTGGATCAGCTATGACCTGCAGCGCGTGGCACAGGCCCTAGTTGAGGCCAAGTCGATGGTGATGTCCCTGCGGACGATTCCATACCAGCGGGCGTGGGTCGACGATCTGCAGAAACTCGAGTTGAAGCGAGAGGTGGCGGGGACATCCCGGATCGAGGGCGCGGAGTTCACTGAGCGCGAACTTGACGCGGCTATGCGGGAAACGCCTGAAGAGATGTTAACCAGGTCCCAGAAGCAAGCTCAGGCTGCGCTAAGAGCCTACCGTTGGCTCGCTACCGTGCCGGACGATCGCCCGCTCACGACCGATCTTATCTGTGACATCCACCGACTCATCGTGACGGGTGCCGATGACGACCATTGTGAGCCTGGAGCAATACGTGCTCGTGACCAGAATGTTCACTTCGGTTTCCCGCGCCATCGCGGAGTGGAAGGCGGATCAGAGTGCACTGAGATCTTCGCCCAGTTTGCACGCGCCCTTCAACGCGAATACAAGGATCACGATCCGATCGTGCAGGCCCTGGCCGCACATTATCATTTTGCCGCGATGCACCCGTTCCTCGACGGGAATGGCCGCACGGCTCGGGCCCTCGAAGCCCTCTTGCTGCGGCGTGCGGGCCTGAGAGACACAACCTTCATCGCGATGTCCAATTATTATTACGATGAGAAGGCTGCCTACCTGGCAGCTCTTGCGTCCGTCCGACGAGGACAGAGCGACCTCACGGAATTCCTTGTCTTCGCGCTCAAGGGAATTGCTACCCAAACGCGCAGACTACTTAACGAGATTCAGCACTATGTTTCGAAGGAGCTTTTCCGCAACCTCATGTACGATCTTTTTCATCGGTTGCGCACCCCACGCAAGCGCGTGATCGCTGAGAGGCAGATTAGCCTCCTCAAACTGTTGCTCGAGGTGGACTGGATGCCACTTGCGAAGATCATTGACCGAGTGGAGGGGGGATATCGCTCGCTGAAGGAGCCACGCACCGCGATCGTGAGGGATATCAATAGCCTCATCGGGCTTGGTGCTCTAAAGTTTGAGAAACTCGAGACCGGTTCCTTCCGAATCGGTGTGCGGCTGGAGTGGCCAACGGAGATCACCGAGACGACGTTTTTCGAGCAGCTCAAGAAGCTACCAAAGTCCAAGACGCACGCCTTCCTAGAGTAGCAACGGTTGAGCATCCACAAGTGCTCCCAAACTTGTCCGTGACCGCCATGTCAAAGTCGAACACGAGGTAGTAAGCATGCTTACTATCTTCCGAGCAACGAAAAGGGCTGCTCACCTAGCGCTCCCTCCGCGCGGCCCCGCAACCGTATCCCTGTCGTGCCCCTCCCGCAGCGACCCGGCAGCGACCGGGGCGATGCTTGGGGGGGCGGCTGCCGCCTTTCGCGGCAGCGGGGGGGCATCAACACCAACGTGGTGTCCTCCCTTCGACTCCCGTATCTGTGGGCGGTATGGAATATCCAGGAATCGGGCCTTATGCTGCGATTAACGCGGAGAATATGCCATGTCGCTGCCTATCACGAACGGTCCTGTACCCAGTGCACGTCAGCTTGCTGCGCACCAACGAGGCATTTATGGCTTCGTGCATTTCACCACGAACACCTTCACCGATCGTGAATGGGGATTCGGCGACGAAGATCCGGCTACCTTCAATCCGACATCCCTTGATGCGCATCAATGGGTGGCCGCAGCTAATGCCGGGGGCTTGAAGGGCCTGATCCTGACGGCCAAGCACCACGATGGGTTCTGCTTGTGGCCAACCGCCACCACGACACACCACATCGGGGCGTCGCCGTATCGTGGAGGTCACGGCGATATCGTCGCAGAATTCGCGGCAGCCTGCCGCGCCGGAGGCCTCGAGGTGGGACTGTATTGCTCGCCCTGGGATCGCAACCATCCGGCCTATGGCACGCCGGCGTATGTGGATGTCTACCACACTCAGGTCCGCGAATTGTTAACCCGATATGGCGAACTGTTTGAGTTTTGGTTTGATGGCGCCAATGGCGGCGATGGCTGGTATGGGGGAGCAAAAGAGACCCGCAAAATCGACAATCTCACCTATTATCGATTCCCCGAGCTGTGGGCTGAATGCCGTCGCCTGCAACCCAATGCGGTGCTGTTTTCCGATGCGGGTCCTGACATTCGCTGGTGCGGCAACGAACGTGGCGTCACCGGCAGCACTCACTGGGCGAAAGTGCGTCCCGAAGGTTTTGCCCCGGGCCTAGTCGATAACATGGAGCGCCTTGCGCATGGCGACGCCGACGGCACTATCTGGCGTGGCGTCGAAGTCGATGTCAGCATCCGCCCGGGCTGGTTCTGGCATCACACCGAACAGCCAAAATCAGGAGCCGAACTGTTTGGGCTGTGGCTCTCATCCTATGGCCGTGGCGCCACCCTTCTGCTGAATCTTGCACCTGATCGGCGTGGCCTCATTCCCAATGAAGATGTGGCCGCACTCGTGGATTTTCAGGCACGCGTCGCCGCCTTCACCACCGTCGACGTCGCACGCGGAAAAACCATTACCACGGATGACGCCCGTACCAATTGCCCGGGTTCACACCTGGTCGATGGCGATGCCAACACGGCGTGGGCGCCAGCCGACGGCATCACGACGCCATCAGCCATCGTCGATTTCGGAGCCGAAGAACGCATCGCGGGCGTTCGCGTGGATGAACTCATCACGCTCGGCCAACGTGTCGAGTCCTTCGCTATCGATGTCTGGCACGGTCACTGGCTGGAAGTTCATCGTGGCACCACCATCGGCGCGCAACGGATCATCGCCCTGCCACCGAGCCGCACCGGACGACTGCGCTTACGCATTCTCGCCAGCCAGGCGTGCCCGGTGATCTCACGGCTCAGTGTCTTTGCTGGCTGAATTCGAATAGCCGCTGTCAGCGAAGTGCACGACGAAACCGGCCCTTTCCTCGCCTGCCAAGGGTTGACCTGCCGTGTGGCTGTAGCGATTCCGGCCGATCTTGCGGTTCGATCGTCTTATGTGCGCCGCCCTAGCCCTCCAAGAATGTAAGTTGCTCGCTACTTAACGCTACGTCCGCAGCAGTTAGACTATCCTTGAGCTGCTCCAGGTTCTTACAGCCGAGAATGGGTATCACGGGGAACGGCTGCTCCGTCATGTAACCGAGAACAATCTGTGAGATGGTCAAGCCGCTCTCACGAGCCAATTGTTGGGTGCGCTCGGCGCGACGGCAATTGGCTGGAGTATCGTACATTTTGCGTTGGCTTGAGGATCTTCCAGCTTCGGCGCCGTGTGCCATCCGCTGGAACCAGCCTTGCGCCTGCGCAGAATAAGGAATGGCTACGAGGTTGGTTGAGCGATGATACTCGTGGATCGGCGGAGTCATCACGGCAAGTGTCGGATCGCTGACGCTGGCTGCATCAACTTCTGCCAGGCTCCACATGGGCTGGTTGGCGACGAAGCCCCGCGCGTTGATGCTGGCTGCGTACGCTTGGGCGGCTTGAATGCGCTCCAGCTTCCAGTTGGAACAGCCGAAAGCACGGATTTTTCCGGCGTTCACCTGCGTGAGCATCGTGTGCACGATGTCTTCCACGGGACGAGCCTCATCGTCGCGATGCAGCCAGTAAATATCGATAAAATCAGTCCGAAGATTGCGCAGGCTGGCATCGAGATCGGAAGCGATATCTTGCGGCGAGAGCCGGGAGATATTCATCGTTGCCAATTCAGGGTGTGCGCCCTTGGTTCCCAATACAATCGAAGCACGGTTTCCGCGCGTCGCTAGCCAGCGACCGATGGCCTTCTCGCTCACACTTCTTTCGCCGGGCAACCAATCAGCATAGACCTTCGCGGTGTCAATGAAGCTGCCACCTTGCTCGACAAACGCATCCAGTATGGCGAACGATGTGGCTTCATCGATCGTGCTGCCGATGTCGCAGGTGCCCAGGCAAAGCCCAGAGGGTCTAAGATCCGTTCCTGGGATGTGGACGAGACGCATGCTATCCGCTGCCTACCGCACGGTGGGTCAGCTGAAAAGGCCAGGCAAGGGACCCGTGTGCTGCTCGGGTGCTCCGAGGCTGGGCAGATTGACGCCGAACACGCCTGACATCGCGAGCCACACGTCATTCATAGGCCGCTTGGGGCCGACTTTCAGGAAGCGATTTCCTCCTGGCGTGTTTGCAAACTGCTGAAGCGCGAGCGATGTTTGTTCGGCGTACCACTTGTCAATTTCAGTCAGCCAATTATCGACAGTTTCGTCTGTTTCGTGGCTCGGCGGGTGATGCGAAGACACCATCATGCCGGGAAACAAACCGCCGAACACCACGTGGCTCGTGCCGGGAGCCCACATGAAAGTGCCCACGCGCGCCATGTCACATGAGAAGGCTGCTCGCATGAGGGCTAGCTGCAATTGCCCCACCTCCGCGTGCGGATGGTTCGTGGCTTGGCCTGCGTAGAATTGCTCGGGGTTGTCCTCGAATGTGGCCGGCTTCCCGTATGAATCCCGCACAGGCACAGACGCTGCTGTTGCATGACGGCCTGGGCCACAGTCTCGCAGAAGTGGCATCCATCATGGGAGTCACGCTGGCAGCTGCCCAACGCCGTCTTGCGCGTGGTCATCAGGAGTTCGCGCGTCGATCTGCCCGAGCCTGAATGTCCGTTCGCAATACATGGACGAGAAGCTCAACCCCGACGAGCTCAACGCCCACTTTGCTCCTTCAGATTCGCGCCCGTTCCGATCGTACGTTGCCATTTCAACCCTAGAAAGACTACGATTGACTGGAATATGCTTCGGCGCTTGTAAGCGCGGGTCGTGAGATGTAGTTTCCCGGCGAAAGATGCCGTCCACCGCCCCGAATCTGCCTGCGAGGGGAGCAGACCTGATGGGCCGTGCGCGTCGCGCTGCAGCCTTGACCTTTCAAGGGGAATGACCCGATGACGGGCTGTGAGAGCAAGCATCACGTCGTCGTGAACGGGTGGCTCCAGCGTGCGGCCAATGGCGACACCACCGAAGCACTGATCGGTGCCTTCGAGGACGCGTTCGCCGCGTTGTGGGACCGCTCACACCTCACGCTCGGAGAGACAACGCTCACGGCGATTGTCGAACGGGTCCTCCACGTCGCGACGAAGCAGTTTCCTCAGCTGGGATCGCTCAAGGTCTCGGCATCCGGGCTCAACTGCCACGAGCTGCGGGCCCACACCGACTTGCGCTTGGATCAGATCGCCGAAGGGATCCCATTTGTGCTCGTGGAGTTTCTGACCGTGCTCGGCAAGCTGACTGCCGAGATTCTCACTCCTGCGCTCCACGCGGAACTCTCGAATCAGCCCATCCCGAAGGGGTCACGCGAGGAAGAGAATCCATGAAGAAGCCCGACCTTCACACCCCGACGTCGGAGCGCATCCCGGCCGAAGGCGGACGTAACCGGAGGCTTACGCCGGTACCGAGGAACTACGGCCGTCTCGAACAGCTCTATGAGATCCAGACCGTGCTCGCCCGGTCGACCAGCATCGAGCAAGACAACGGCGAGTTTCTTTCCATCATGACGCGAGGCTTGCGCCTCCGCACCGTAGTGCTTCTGGATACGACGGCAGAGCTCGACCGAACTTTCACGTGGGCCGCACTAGGGATCGGTTCGGCCGAGATCGAGCACGCCCGCGATGAGGCTCGGAAAGCATTGGGCTATCTTGCCCGAGCCTCCGCCGCGCCAGCGGCTGTTGTACGCAGATCCGAGCTTCTTCCCGGCGGTGCAGTCGAGCAAAAAATCGGCGATCGAGCTTTCGTCACGCTCCCACTGGTGGTTGCCCATAGCGGCGCGTTCGGTGTATTGCAGATTGAAGGAGCGGCTGCGCTCGATGAGCGCGATCTGCTGTTTATCAGCGCAGTGGCCAACCAGCTCGCGATCGCGCTCGATCGCCAGCACACCAAGCTGCAGCTCGAGGCTGCCCGCGCCGAGGCCGAAGAGGCGAGTCGATCGCTCCGTGATCTACAAGCCATTTCTAAGGCAGCACTTGAGGGCTCGACTCTCGACGAGTCACTCACAGCCGTGCTCCGCGCGCTGAGCGCGACATTCGGCACTGACGTCGCCGCGGTGCTGCTCATGAAGGAGGATGGCAAGACGCTTTGGCGACGGGCAAGCATAGGTCTCGAAGACACTGGTGACACTGAGGTCCTGGTGGGATCGGGCGCAGCAGGAAGAATCGCAGCGACCAGAAGTGTGATGTTCTTCGATGACCTCGACGAGATCGAGGGCGTGAATCCGGCACTTCTGAAAGGCGGAATCCGTTCGCTGCTTGGCGCGCCGATGTTTGCTCGAAACAGCCTGGTAGGGGTCGTGCATGTCGCCTCCCGCGTCGCCCGGGGATTCACCCACGACGAGCTGCAGTTGCTCCAACTCGTAGCGGATCGGATCGGAACGATCATCGATAACGCGACCCTTTACGAACAGGCGCTGAGCGCGATCGCGAGTCGGGACGCTGTGATGGGTTTCGTGTCGCACGACCTTCGGAATCCGCTCAACGCGATCCTGTTGAGCACGCGCCTGCTCCCGGCGGACGATCCCCGCTTTGCCAAGCCAGTAGCGATTATTAAACGCTCGGCCGAGCGGATGCTTCGCATGATCGACGATCTCCTGAACGTCGGCAGCATCGAGGCCGGTCGCCTCTCAATCGAAACCCATCCCGAAGAATCGCGCTCTCTCATCGCTGAGGCGGTCGAGGCGATGCAGCCGGCGGTGTCAGAGAAGTCGGTTCGTCTCAAGACGCGGCTGCCCGCGCAGGACATCGTCGTGGCGTGCGACCGCGGCCGGATCATGCAGGTCCTGACCAATTTGTTGACGAACGCCATCAAGTTCACTCCGGAGTGCGGCTCGATCACCATCACCGTGGCCCGGTCAGGCACGGAGCACGCGCGATTCTCGGTCGAGGACACCGGCTGCGGGATTCCAGAGGAGGACCTGCCTCACGTCTTCGATCGCTACTGGCAAGCCAAGAAGACCAGCCGTCTTGGGACAGGGCTCGGCCTCGCGATCACCAAGGGAATCGCCGAAGCGCATGGCGGCACTGTCTCGGTCGAGAGCCGGGTGGGTCTCGGCACGACCTTCTCGTTCACGCTGCCACTGGCACGCGCAGCCGCTGCTCCATCGGCCCACGTCGATGCCCAATTCAGCGAACACCAAGCGAGCCTCCATCGTGCCGGTCATCGGACGGGTCATCGCGTGCTGGTGGTCGACGACGAGCCTAACGCCTTGGCCGCGCTGGCCTTCTTGCTCAAGGAAGAGGGTTTCGTCGTCGAGACCGCGACTGACGGGTGTCACGCCTTACCCAAAGTGCTTGAGTTCAGGCCGGATGTTCTGATCGTCGACGTCGAGATGCCGGGACTCAAGGGGCCCGACCTCGTACGCAAGGTCCGCGAAGACCGACCAGAGCTTCCGGTGATCCTGATGACCGGACACAGCGACCACGTGATCGCTACCGCCCAGATGGAGCTCCGAGCTAGCCACATCCGCAAACCCATCGAAATCGCCGAGCTGGTCTCGGCAATCGACCGCGCACTCGAGAAGGAACGCTAAGTCATGCCACTTCAATACTACATGGAAAAACTTTATCTCGACGAGGCAGAGGTGGAGAGTCGTCGTCATTTCTTCGAGATCACCGCAGATGATCTGACCCGTCTGGCCGGTCTCCACAGCTTCGCCGAAAAGCATACTGACGACATTGTCGAAGATCTCTACCGGCTGATCCTCGGGCATCCCGAAGCGAAGAAGCAGTTCACCGAGCACGCGACGCTGGTGCGCGTGAAACAAGCACAGCGCGATTACTTCCTTGGGCTTTTCTCTGGCCGCTGCGATCTGGCCTACGTTCAGGACCGGCTCCGCATCGGGATCGCTCATGAGCGCGTCGGAGTGCCGCCGAAGTGGTACCTCGGGGCGTACGCGCGCTACCTCCGATCAATCTTCGACCGGATTGCCGTCGAGCTCCCCGATGCCGCCCAGGCACGTGCTGCGTACCAGAGCATAGAGAAGCTCGTCGCGTTCGACACGGCACTCGCGATGGACACCTACATTGCTGCGCAACTCGGCGCGCTTGAGCGCCATCAAGCCGCGATTCGCGAACTCTCGACGCCGATCATCCGGCTCTATCAGCAGGTGCTCCTGCTCCCGCTGATTGGAACGATTGACACGCATCGCGCGGACCAGCTGATGGAAGCGGTGCTGCTCAAGGTGGTCGAGGAGCAGGCCCACGTCATCATCATCGACATTGCCGGCGTTCCGCTCGTCGACACCAAGGTCGCCGATCACCTGCTCAAGACTACCGAAGCCGTGCGCTTACTCGGAGCGCAGACGATTCTGTCTGGGATCTCGCCGATCATCGCCAAGACGATCGTGAACCTCGGCATGAATATCTCGGCGATGCATACAAAGAGTCGATTAGCGGAAGCGCTGGAGCTCGCATTTGAGATCATCGGGAAGCGTGTCACGTCGATCGCCAAGAACCATCCAGCGGCGGCCGCGGAAGCCACGGAGAAATCGTGAGCGCTCACGGATCCATCCCTGTACTTCGCATCGGCTCGACGCTGCTGGCGTCGATCCAAGTCGAGCTTCGCGACACCATCGCGGACGCATTCCAGGAGGATATCCTCCAGACGATCGCCAAGACAGGCGCAACCGGGCTCGTGATCGACATCACCGGCCTCGAGATGGTGGATAGCTACGTCGCGCGCGTGCTGACGAACACGGGCCGCATGGCAACGCTCATGGGCACGCATGCGGTCGTCGTGGGGATGCAACCGGTGGTCGCCGCCACGCTCGTGCGGATGGGGTTTCGGATGGAAGGAGTCTTGACGGCGCTCAACGTGGACGCTGGGCTCGCACTCGTCTCGGAGCTGATCGCGCGCCGTCACGGCGCCGGCCAGTAATCACCCATGACAATACTGTCTAGTGAGAACCTGATCCTCGCGTCCGAAGACGATGTGATGCTCGCGCGTCGCAAGGTACGGCTGCTCGCCGAGACCCTCGGCTTCGACCCGTTCACGGTTGCCGCGATCACGACGGCGACCTCGGAGCTGTGTCGCAATGTGTGTGTCCATGCCGTGAAAGGTACCGCCCGCTTGGAGCAGATAGGCAGCGGTGGCCGGACCGGCATCCGCTTGGAGGTCCGGGATGAAGGTCCCGGAATTGCCGACATCGATCGCGTGCTCTCCGCTGGTCAGCGCAGCGTAGGATCGCTCGGCCTCGGTTTATCGGGAAGCCGGCGTTTGGCCGACGAGTTTCGCATCGAGACGATCGTTGGGCGCGGCACCGTGGTCACGGTGGTCAAGTGGAAGCGACCCGCCTGACCGCATGGGTCGGGGGTGCCGAGACCATCCCGATTCTCGACGATGCTTCGATTTCGGTCGCGCGCGAGTACGTACGCACGCTCGGCCGCGAGCTCGGACTCCCCCGGGAGGTCATCGAGAGCGTCGCGGTGGCCGCGAGCGAACTCGCGCGGAACCATCTTGTTCACGCGCGTGGCGGGCGGTTCGCGGCCAGGCCGATCGAACGGCGCGGCGTGCGCGGTCTTGAGCTGATCGCGGCCGATTGCGGACCGGGGCTTGCCGATCCGACGAGTGCCCTCGACGGCACGATCTCGACGGGCGGCGGGCTCGGCAGTGGCCTCGCAGCCGTTCAACGCCTCATGGACGAACTCGACTTCGACATCCGGCTCGACGAAGGAACCTGCATTTGGGCACGTAAGTTCGCCGGTTCGGTTCCGTATGGCTCGCAGGTCGCAATCCTCGGGCGACCCTGCGAGGGAGAACGCGCGAGTGGCGACGATGCCGCCTTCGTGCGGCGGAATGACGCGTTGACGATCGGCGTTGTCGACGGTCTAGGACACGGGATCCTGGCGCGCGACGTCGCGGCGCCGGCGGCGGCGATCCTCCGAAGCCGTGCCGAGCTTTCGCCTGTCGAGATCCTCCGCGCGGTCGACGAAGCGCTCAGCGGAACTCGTGGCGCCGTGATGGCCGTGGCGCACATGGATCGATCGCGCTCACAGATCGAGCACGCTGGCGTCGGCGACGTGCGCACTCATCTCTACCGGCCGCGTGAGTGCCACCGGTTCTCGCAGATCGCGGGCGTGCTCGGTGCGGCGGAGCAGCGAGGTCGGAAGTACGTCGACGAGCGCGAGCCCTTGCAGGACCAGGACGTCATCGTGATGTTCAGCGACGGCCTCACGACTCGCGTGGACATCTCGGGTGAGCTGCAGCTCCTACGCCGACACCCAATCGTGATCGCAGCGCACCTGCTCGAGAAGTTCGGCCGCTCGAACGACGACGCACTAGTGCTCGTCACCAGGTAAGCGCCAGCTACTGCGAAACTTGCAGTGGCCATGATCGTTGCGGCAGAGGGCTAGCCACGCGACGTATGTCTGAGAGGCCGGGCGCAATTGGATTCGTCTACTACACGTACGATCCCACAGTACGCACCGTGTCGATGCCTGCCTCTCCCGGTCAGCTCTTTGAATGCCGGCGGCTCAGGTTGGTGTAGAAGCGCACGGCGTAGCGCAGGGACTCAAGCGCAAATGGCTTGGCTAACAGCATGCTGTTGAGCAACCCGGCTTCTTTCCTCACCGTTTCGTCCGGGAAAGCCGTCATCATGATCACGGGAGTGGCACAACCGACGATTCGCAAGCGACTCAGCACTTCGAGCCCAGATGCCCCCGGCATACGAAGGTCGGTAACGATAATGTCAAAAGCTTCACCCGGGAATTCAGCAAAGCTCTGCCTTTGCAGGACCTGAATCATTTCATCCCCGGATTTGGCTTGCGTGACGCTAAAGCCATCCATTTCAAGGAGCCCCACCACCAACTCCCGCATCTGGGTGTCATCCTCCGCCACCAACGCACGGTAACCCGCAGAAAGCGGGGGGATGGTTTCGGGCTCGACATCAGATTCATCGGTATGGGTCATTTTAGACCTCCATCTTTCAGCATGTCAGCACCACTAGAATCCACGCTCCGTCGGCACCAGGATAACCTCATGCGAACGTCGGAAAAGGTTTGGCTAATAACCGTCAGCATCGTTTGTTCCCTTGTCCCCCATGCTCAAAGCATTCGCCATGCCAAGCCGTTTTCACAGAGCATTTGGGCAGTCGGGGTAACCTGCGACGCCCTATGCCACGCTGCAATTTGCACCCCGTTGCAAATCGCGCACCCCCCACAGCTTGGCCTTTTCGCACACCGCGTGCTGATAGCGTGGGCTCCTGAGCTCAGCATGAGGTCGCTTTGACCCTCCTTGAGCTTTTCGCTCTGGCGGCACGGCGCTCGCGTTGGCGCCGCACGGCGCCGTCGAAGCGAAACGTCACGAGCTCCACATCGCCAAGCTTGGCCTCGCGCCTCAACATCCTCCGACACCACCACCGGTTTCGTACGAGCAGTCCGCCTCGGGCCCTTGCGACAGGGCGGCCGTTGGACGCTTGCAGCGCGCGTCATCACACAAAAAGCGGATCCACGATACAAGATGGTGAGTGACAAGCGCTGACGGTAGCCATACAAGCGGGCGCGAATGCTGTGAGCGCATTGACGTCGTCAATTTTCGCCACAGGTTTTTATTCTTTTTGGAGAACACCAATGATATCCCCAGCACAATCTTTCCGTACGTCCTTGCCCAAAATTACTTTCCCGTTTGCCTTGGTTCTACAAGGGGCCGCTGGAGTGCTCTCCATCTCGTCCGTGGGCTGCTCAGCTAGCAAGTCGTCCGCGGGAGTCGATGGCGGCGGGGGCGCTCCCGGCGGAGGCGAACAGTCAGGCCTCCTGCTCTGGCTCAAGCTCGACGAAGCGAGCACCAACGGCGCGCCTGCCGATGCTTCCGGAATGATGAACATGGCAACGTACGGCGTCGCAAAGCCCCTCGTGGCCAGCTCAGTGCCGGCCGCAATCAAGGGCTTCTCCAACGCAGCACTGAAGTTTGACGGATTAGCCACGGTCGAGATCCCAGCGACTCCAGCGATGACGTGGCCGGACAACGCCAGCAGCTTCACGATTGCGGCGTGGGCCAACCCGGAGTCGCTCCCCGTAAACGCGGAAAAATGGGGCTCGCTCATCGCCAACAATCCAGGCGGCACCGGAAACCAAGGTTACTGCGGCATCGCGATCGCTCCGGACGCGACGTGGTCTTTCGAATCAAACGGGCAGGACACTGCGACTGGGGGTGTTGCCGTGCGCGGGGCTGCGGTGGTGCTTGGCGCCTGGCAGCACATTGCCATTGTTCAAAACGGGGCAGCCAACACCCAGACCATCTACGTGAACGGTGTGGCGGGCCCCGCACAGATGCGTGGGTCGTCCCCGTGCAATAGTACCGCTTCATTTTCCATCGGCTTCAAAGATGGCGATGGATTCATCGGCATGGTTGACGACGTTCGCATCTATGGCGATCCGCTGACGGAGTCCCAGGTGAAGGAGCTTGCCGCAGGCAAACAGACGATCACCCCAACACCGTGAGTGTTAAGGCGAGAGTGCTTCTGTTGGCGGCCGGACCGGAAGTGGGGGCGTTCCGGGCTCGGGCGCAGTGCCGAATCGGGCTCAGCGCTTGCGTGCCAAAAGTAAGCCATCGCCAATGGTGAGCATGCTCATCGTGACGCGCTCATCTGCCTGCACGTGATCATTCAAGGCAGCGATAGCTCGCGTATCTGCAGACATAATATCCGCCCGCTCGGCGACCCTGCCGCCCCAGAGCGCATTATCAATGGCAATCACGCCTCCTGGACGCAGCAGCTGCAGGCACTTTTCATAATAGACACCGTAATTGGACTTATCGGCATCGATGAAGGCGAAATCAAAGGTACCCGCTCGGCCGGCGCTGATGAGCGACTCCAGCGTTTCGGCGGCTGGTGCCAAGCGCAGCTCAATCTTGTGCGCAACCTGAGCTTCCTCCCAATAGCGGCGCCCGACGTTCGTCCACGCTTCATTCACATCGCACGCGATAAGCTTTCCATCGGCGGGCAAGGCCAAAGCGACGCTGAGGGCGCTATATCCGGTAAAGATGCCCACCTCCAGACAGTTGCGAGCGCCCAACACCTCGATCAAAAGCCGCATGAATTGACCCTGTTCGGGCGAGATCTGCATCCCGGCATTGGGCATATTCTGCGTCTCCTCGCGCAAACGGGCCAAAATGGCTGGCTCGCGCAGCGTGTGTGTTAACAGATAGCTATGAAGCTCATCGGTGATCGACAAGGTGCGCGCGGACATCAACGAAGCTCCACTTGAGCGATGACGACCGTCACGTTGTCGGTGCCGCCTGCGGCGTTCGCCTGATCGACGAGGCTACGACACAAATCTTTGGGTGCTGCTCGCGTGGCCAGCGTGGCCAAAAGCTGGGCTTCGTCCACGTGCTTGGTGAGCCCATCCGAACACAACACCAGCACATCTCCTTGACAAAGATCGTAACGCAACGCTTGGGGGCTCGGCAGCTCATCGCTGCCTCCGAGCGAATTCCAGAGCATATCGTGTAAATGCGAGGAAGAATCCAAGCCTGGATAGCCTTGATCCATGATCTGTTGCGCGAGCGTGTGGTCTTTGGTGAGGCGCGAGAGCTGCCCCAAACGATACAGATAACAACGGCTATCGCCCACGTGAACCACATACAAGCGCGGCCAGATCACATAAGCCAAAGTGAGCGTGGTACCCATCTTAAGCGTTGACTCGGTGCCGCTTGAGGCCTGCCGAATGTTAGCGTCCCCCGTTAGCACCGCATTCGATAGCTGGGTGCGAATGCCGGTCAGCGTCTCGTGGTTGCCCTGAAAACCCTGGGGTTGCGGATTGGCCTGCTGCGTCACCCAGGGCATCACGTTGAGTGCGTAGTCAGCGATCGTGCGCACCGCCATTTGGCTAGCGACATCGCCTTTATCGTGGCCACCCATACCGTCTGCCACGACCAACAGCGTGCCGAGCACATTGCTCGCAAACCAACGATTCGCAGCATCAGACAGGCTGCTATCGTGGACGGCCATGGAGCGCTGCAACGTCGCTATCAGGTAGGCATCTTCGTTGTGCGCGCGCACCTTCCCCACTTCGGAGCAGCCTGCCGCGTTAATGCTGGGCGCCACCGCGGCCGCGCCCGTTCCTACTCCCTTGGCTTCAGATTCTGGCACTCAGAACACCTCCTTCGATGTCCAACAGAGTACCGCCCCCGATCTACCGCGCCTAGCTGTCGGACTTGAATTCTGGGGGAAGCTCGGAGCCTTCGCCCCAGAAATACTTCTCAAGCTCCGTCATCCACACCTTTTGGCCGTTCTCGCTCGTGAGATCCAAACGGTATTCATTGATCAGCATCTTGGAGTGCTCAAGCCAAGCACTCCAAGCTTGCTTGGAGACATTCTCAAACAGCCTTTGGCCCATCGGGCCTTTGAATGGCGGCTTCTCCAGGCCCTCAGCTTCACGACCCAACTTAATACAATTCACGGTACGCGGCATGAAGCGCCCATTTGGCTGCCGAAGGGCCCTGGCGTCAACCTCATGTTCCAGGCGTGAGCGATGGGGGCGCTGGAGCGGGCTCGGGAGCCGGCACGGGCTCTTCGCCCTTCTTCTTCTTCTTGCCGCCATCGCAGGCCGTATCGGCTGAAGGCGAGAATGAGGGAGCCGCGTGCGCGACACCCGATACAGCAAACATGATTCCGAGGATCCCAAGAGTGGTGAGTGTTTTCATGACCAAAGCTTTGGAGCCGAGCTCGACGCGTGTCAAGGCATGGGGGCTGGAGCGCAGCCTTCACATTTCTCCGCGAGATACGGCTGCTCTACCGAAACCCCGAATGGTTTGCCTTCTCGCCAAAATATTCCAAAGATCGCTGGCGCTTTGCGCCCCCGGAGTGCCAACACCAGCCCCACAACGTCACTAACAGTCCGCACATGTTGCCCTGCAACGTGGGTTAGAACATCTCCATTGTTCAACGGAAGCCCAAGCCCAGCTAAGCCAGAAATAAGGATTCCGGAGGGATGGCGTGACGAAGCCTGTATAGGCTGGCCCAGTGGACGCCTGCCCGCGTTCGCCAGCAGAAGCACCTGAGAAGCCGGTATCTGAAACGTTGCTTCCAGCTTCTTAGGAGCTGGAACGTTAGCTGACTCACGAACCCGACGTTTGGCCTTCTTGGCTGAAAGTGCGCCCGCCTGAATCCGCCCCGAGTCTGCACTTTCGGTTTCTTCATCCGCCTCAGCCTCGTCGATTTCGACTTCCGGCGAAGAAGCCTCGCTCCGAATCAGCTCGCGTAGGCTCTGCACGGAGCACCCCACCTGGGATCCAAGATCCATTCCGAGGCGCAC
>JBBSBI010000071.1:0-23627 GCA_038251425.1 Polyangiales bacterium | reverse complement strand
TTGTCGCCTCGCGCCGGGCTCGCGCTACAGCTAGCCGAAGCTTCGCCTTCGGCATTGCAGGAATTTCCGACACAAGACGCTGAACCACGCGATGACACATCGACAGAAATCGCTAGCTGAGCCTTCAGCGCGTCAATGCATTTTTGGCCATTGTCATTCGTGTCCACGTACCTTCCGTCGCAGAAGATCGCACCCTCGGGCTTCTCGCATTTCAATTCGCAATTGCCCTTGACCGTTGCCTCACATTTCGCTGAGCCCATCGTTTGGCAGGTCAACTGGCAGCTAGCGTTTGCCTTGGCTTTGCACTCCCCCTGACAGGCGGCTTCACACTTCGCGCTGCAGGTAGCTTCAGGCTTAACAACCGTGCAGCTCGCGTCGCATTCGCCAGAAGCCGTGGCTTTGCAGGAGGCCACGCACTTAGTCTTATCGGCCGCAGCGCTACACGAAGCGTCGCACATGCCTTCAGCACGCAGCGTACAATTCGCGGCGCAATCAAACGCAAGGGGCGTCACATCACACTTGGCTTTGCAGGCCGAGAGATCGCAACTTCCCGTGCACGAAGCTTCCGCGGACACATTGCACATCCCCTGGCAGCCCACGTAGAGATCTGCAGCACACGAAGCCTGCACACTGATCGGAGTGCACTTTGCGGTGCATCCACCCTCAACTTCCACTTTGCACTGAGCGTCCGCCTTGATGTCAATGTTGCCGCAATCGGCGAGTGAAGCGTGTGCGGGAGAGGTTTGGAGTAGACCGAAAGCCAGACCGAACGGGAGAGCGAAGTTAGCGAGTTTGAGGTTCACGGGGATCCTTTGGATGGGGGTTTAAGCAAACAAGAAGGTAACGAACTTAGACGTCAGGGGGCCTCTAAACTTCAATTCAAGCCCCAATTTGCTCCAATTTTAGCCTTGGGGGTGGTGTCTGGCCTGAGACGCACATCCAATGCATTGCTCAGTGCGTGCCAGAAGCCTTCGGCCGCACAGGGCTCACAGCGCTGGCCCCAAAGAAGCGGCGTTCTTCGCGAGCCATGCGCTGCAGGAGCTCTGCTGGAGCGAAACGCGAGCCATACTCCGACGCGAAGCGTTCAAGCTGACGCACGATCGCCACGGGGCCAACAGCGTCAATGTAGCGAAATGGCCCGCCTCGGAACGGTGGGAAGCCGAGCCCCAGCACAGCTCCGATGTCGCCGTCGCGCGCGGAGCGCAGAATGCCCTCCTCAAAACAACGAGCGGCTTCATTGATGAAAGCAAACGCACAGCGTTGAGCGATCACACTCTTCGCAAGCGTGAGTTTCTTTGGCTGCCCAATCAGGGAATACACGCTCTCATCAACCGGGCGTTTGCCTTTGAGTTTCTTCGAGCTGTAGGCGTAAAAGCCCTTCTGATTCTTGCGCCCCAATCGCCCCTCAGCCACCAAGCGCCCGACCGTTTTCGGAGGCGACATGCGATCGCCGAAGGCGTGGTGCAGCACCTTGCCAACCTTCTCGGCGACGTCAATTCCCACCTCGTCGATCAACGTGATCGGGCCCACCGGGAAACCCCACTCGACCAAGGCTTCGTCGATAGCATCGATCGCCAGGCCTTCGCTCAAGAGGTGCGCCGCTTCGTTCATGTACGGACCGAGGATCCGGGTGGTGTAGAAGCCCGGGCCATCATTCACGACAATCACCGTCTTTCCCTGATCTTTGCCCAGTTGCACAGCTGTTGCAGTGGCGAAGGGCGCCGTCTTCTCCGTGACAATGATTTCGAGCAGCGGCATCTTATGTACGGGCGAAAAATAGTGCATCCCAAGCACACGCTCTGGCGCGCGACTGGCTGCGGCAATTTCGGAGATGGGCAACGAAGACGTATTGGAAGCGAAAATCAGCTGCGGATGCCCATTTTCTTCAGTCTGCTTCAAAACCGAACGCTTCAGCTCGATATCCTCAAACACCGCTTCGATCACCAGCTCCGCGTCTTGGAACCCAGCGTACGAAGACGTGGGCGTGATCGTCGCCAATAGTGCGTCCCGCGCTGTTGGCGTTAGCCTGCGCCGAGCCACGCGCTCTTCCAAAATGCCGCGGATATAGTTCATACCGCGACCCAGGCCCACATCATCGCGATCCTTCAAACGCACCGGGAGTCCGGCCTGGTCCGCCGTGACATACGCCACGCCCGCCCCCATCAGCCCGGCACCGAGCACGCCCACCTTATGCACGGGCACAGGACGCACGCTCGGATCGTCGACACCACTGTCTTTTTTCTGCTCGTTCGTAGCAAAGAACAGATTCATCAATTCGCGGGCCTCGGGCGTGACCACGAGATCGCCGAACGCCTGAGCTTCAGCCTGGAGCCCGCGCTCAAAACCTTTGGCCAACCCCACACGCACCACGTCCAAGATGCGTTCGGGCGCGGGATAATTGCCGTGGGTTTTCTGGCGTAGCTGGCGCTTGGCTTGATCGAACAGCAGCTTCCTGCCGATCGGGTTCTCGACCAACAGCGCTTCAACCACCGCCGCTTTGTCGAACCCCTGACGCGCTGAGCGCCAGCGCCCACGGCTCCCGGACTCACTCATCTTGAGTGCCAACTTTGCGGCAACCTCCACGACGATCGCCGCGGGGACTACATCGTCCAACAGGCCCATCTTCTTCGCACGTCGCGCATCGATCTGTCTGCCCGTGAGCATCATGTCGAGCGCCGCCTGGATCCCAAGCAGCCGAGGCAAACGCTGCGTTCCGCCGAGCCCGGGCAACAAGCCAAGCTGAACCTCCGGCAAACCAAGCTTGGTCTTGGCATGATCACTCCCCACCCTGCCATGACAAGCTAACGCCACCTCGAGCCCGCCCCCGAGGCAGGCACCGTGAATAGCGGCCACCACGGGTCGCGAAAATTCCGCCAATTTTCCGAGCGCGCGCTGACCCGTGCTGGAAAGCGTACTCGCCTCGGCTGAGCCTTCCACGCGCTTGAGCATTTTGATGTCAGCACCGGCAATGAACCCCTCGGGCTTGCCGGAAGCCAGGACCACGGCGCGCACGGCCTGATCCGCATCAATCTCCGCAAAAGCTGCGGTGAACTCTTCAGCGAAGTTAGCTTGCAGTGTGTTCACGGGTTCGTCGGGCACATCCATGTAGATGACGGCAACACCGCCCGGACGCTTCTCAATGGTGAGTGTTTTTACAAAAACCTGGCTAATCATGCTACCTCCAAGACCATCGCAGCCCCAAGGCCACCGGCCGCACACGCAGTGCACAAAGCGAACTGTTGGCCGCGGCGTTTCAATTCGCGCAGCGTCTGAGTGATCTGCCGGGCACCTGTCGCCGCAAAAGGATGCCCCACCGCGATCGAGCCACCATTCACGTTGAATTTTTGGCGATCAATATGGCCAATCTTGCTCGAACGCCCCAGTTTGATTTGCGCGAAGCGATCGCTCTCAAAGGCTTGAATATTGCTTAAGATCTGAGCCGCAAAGGCTTCGTGCATGTCCACCAAGTCCATATCTGCCAACGTCAGTCGAGCACGGTCGAGCGCGATCGGGGCAGCATAAGCCGGACCCATCAAGAGCTGCTCCGCGGGATCCAACGCAGCAAACGCAGTGCTGCGAATGAAGCCGAGAACATCGAGTCCCAAGGCGCGCGCTTTATCTTCACGCATCAGCAACAAAGCACTGGCGCCATCGGTGAGCGGAGAAGAATTCGCAGCTGTTACCGTACCGTGATTCTTATCAAACACCGGGCGCAGCTTAGCGTAACTCTCCAGCAAGGAATCCTTGCGTACCAGATTGTCTTCGGTGAACGGTTCGTATTTGGGGGGCACGAAAACATGCATCACCTCGTCATCGAATTTCCCCTGTGCCCACGCCTGTGCCGCTAGCGTGTGGCTGGAGTGAGCGAATTCGTCCTGCTCTCGCCGGCTAATGCCGTTTTCCTTGGCCATCTTTTCGGCGCTCTCGCCCATCGTGAGCCCCGTGGAAGGTTCCTTCAATGCGGGCGGGATTGGCGCCAAATCGGCCAGGTGCAAGCCTTTGAAGGCTGCGAATTTTCCACCGAAATTCTTAGCCTTGCTCGCTTCCAAGAGCGCCGTAGCTAAACGCTTGCTCACCGCCATCGGGATATCGCTCGCGCTATCCGCGCCTCCCGAAATTCCACAATCGATAGCCCCAGCCCAAATCGACTCAGCCACGTTCGTCGTCGATTGGTAGCCCGTGGCGCAGGCTCGCGACACGCTGTAAGCATCCGTACTGCGAGGCATTCCCGTGCCCAACACAATCTCACGCGCGATATTCGGAGCTGCCAAGGAAGGGATCACCTGCCCATACACCACCTGCTGCACCTCGCTCTGCGAGATGCCGGTGCGTTGCAGTAGCTCAGCCACCACAATCTTCCCGAGATCAAGCGCTGTCAGGTCGCGATAAGCTGACCCAACTTTACTAAAGGGCGTCCGCAGCCCCGCAACAATGGCTACACGCGTTCTGCCTTCGAACTCTTTCATGTGTCGTTCAATCCTCGGACGGTTAACATGAGCTCACACGGAAACGGCGCGCGTTCGGAAGCAAGCTCACTACCCAAGAGTTAAGATCGATAGGCGCCGTGACGCAACGTGTCAACCCCGTCCCTGATCCAGCAGCATAGATCTTGAGTGTTGTTTTTTGGGTGAGGCGGTAGCCCTCAAGCCGGCGCGCGCCGTAGTGCTCCCAAACTTGTCCGTGACCTCTATCTCAAAGTCGAACACAAGATAGTAAGCATGCTTACTATCTTCCAAGGAAACGAAAGGGGCTGCTCACCTAGCCCGCCTGCGACGCGGCCCCGCAACCACATTTCGGTCGTGCCCCTCCCGCAGCGACCCCGGCAGCGACGGGGCGATGCTTGGGAGGGGCGGCTGCCGCGCTTCGCGGCAGCGGGGTGGGCATCGATCAAACCGACGGATTACCGCTGGTTCACGGATCGTCGCAAAGCGGCCCAAAGTCCAAACGGAGACTCAGCGCCTACGCTCTGATAGGCCCGAACGTCGATATGCCTCCCCCGCCTTCCACGCTCCTCCTGGGACTCTTCGTCGCAGTTACCGCAGGCACGAGCGCGCTGTTCTTGTTTGGGATCTGGCATTTTTCCAAAGATCGCTCGTTAGTCTTGCGTCGCGTTCTACCGGGAGCGCTGCTTTGGGCGACGCTCACCGCGCTCATCGCCAAAAGCGGCTTTCTGACAGACTTCAGCACGCCGCCAAAGCTCATGTTTTTGGTCACCTTCACTTTGTTGTTAACCGGCATTCTAGCATTCTTGCGGCCCGTGAGAGCCTTCATGGATCAGGTGCCGCTCTGGTTCATCATTGGCATTAATTTCTTCCGCCTACCGCTCGAGCTCACGATGCATCTCGCCGCGAACGAAGGCATTATGCCGCCGCAAATGAGCTATTCCGGCTCCAATCTGGATATTATTACGGGGTGCCTGGCGCTCCCCACGGCGTGGTTGGCTTACACGGAACGCCTGCCGCGCATCGGGCTGCGGCTGTTCAACATCATCGGGGCCACCTTGCTCATCAACGTCCTGACCATTGCAATTTTTTCAATGCCCACACCCTTTCGGCGTTTCTTCAATGACCCACCGAATGTCTGGATCGCAGACTTCCCGTTCGTCTGGCTGCCCACGATCTTGGTTCCAATCGCGCTGTTCTCTCACCTCACGCTCTTCCGTTTCATCGCACGCTCACGCCATTCAGCGCCTGCCGGGCGAAGGCGCACCTAGACGGAGGGCTCGCGGAGGGCTCGCGGACGCCACGCAACCTTGACGGGGCGGCATTCAGCTTCTAAACAGAACTGAATCAGTCCCCATTGTTGGCCCAATGGCCGGTGGTTGAATTCTGGCGGTTTTCTATGTTGCGCATCACCAAACTCACTGACTACGCCATCGTAGTGCTGGCGCACCTGGTCCAAACGGGTTCTCCCGCAGTCGGAGTTTCCACAGCACGCGCGCTTGCGACACGCAGTCAACTGCCAGCGCCAACCGTCAGCAAGATCTTGAAGGAGCTGGCACGCGCAGGGCTCGTGCAATCGGAGCGAGGCCTCTCCGGCGGCTATCGGCTCGCTCGCCCCGCCACGGAGATCAGTGTGGCCGACGTGGTGAGCGCCGTGGAGGGGCCTATTGCGGTCACTGAGTGCAGCCGAGAGGGAGATTCCTGCGACCACACCGGCCACTGTCCCGTTGAATCCAACTGGCTCAAAATCAACCAAGCCATCTACGGAGCGCTCTCCAGCATCACGCTCGAAGAAATGTCGCGCCCCCTCGCACCACGCCTCATTCAGTTAACCTCCAAGCCCACCACAGCCACCTCTGCGCTCAGCTGAGCAACCCCCTATCTTTCCAGCATGACGACCTCTAGCGAACACATCAGTGACCTCATTAATCGCGATTACAGCGCCGGTTGGTCGACGGATATTGAGCAAGATCAATTGCTCCCCGGCCTCAGCGAAGAGGTGATTCGCTTCATCTCGGCCAAGAAGAATGAGCCGAGCTGGCTTTTGGATTATCGCCTCAAAGCCTATCGCCTCTGGCAAAAAATGCCGACTCCGAAGTGGGCGAAGGTTCACTATCCCGAAATCGATTACCAAGCGATCATCTACTACTCCGCCCCGAAATCGAGCAAAGATGGCCCGAAGAGTTTGGATGAAGTCGATCCGGAGCTGCTTAAGACCTACGAGAAGCTAGGCATCCCGCTGCACGAGCGCGCCGCCCTCGCAGGCATCGCAGTAGATGCTGTGTTCGATAGCGTGAGCGTTGCCACCACGTTCAAAGCCAAGCTCGCTACGATGGGCGTCATCTTCTGTTCGTTCTCGGAAGCCGTGCAGGAGCATCCAGAGCTGATTCAGAAGTACCTGGGCTCCGTCGTGCCGGCCGCGGACAATTTCTACGCTGCCTTGAACTCAGCCGTGTTCACGGATGGCTCGTTCGTCTACATCCCCAAGGGCGTCCGTTGCCCGATGGAGCTTTCCACGTATTTTCGCATCAACGCCGCAAAAACGGGCCAGTTTGAGCGCACGCTCGTGGTGGCGGATGAAGGCAGCCACGTGAGCTACCTTGAAGGTTGCACGGCTCCCATGCGCGATGAGAATCAACTGCACGCAGCGGTGGTGGAGCTCATCGCGTTGGACAATGCGCAAATCAAGTACTCCACCGTTCAGAATTGGTACCCGGGCGATAAAGACGGCAAAGGTGGCATCTACAACTTCGTGACCAAGCGCGGGAAATGCGCCACGAACGCCAAAATTTCCTGGACTCAAGTGGAGACGGGCTCCGCCATCACGTGGAAGTATCCGAGCTGCATTTTGCAAGGTGACAACTCAGTCGGTGAATTCTATTCCGTCGCGCTCACCAATCATCGGCAGCAGGCCGATACGGGCACGAAGATGATTCACATCGGGAAGAACACCACGAGCACCATCGTTTCCAAAGGTATCTCTGCGGGCCACGGCCAGAACACCTACCGCGGTCAGGTGAAGATCCTGAAAGGCGCCGAGAACGCACGCAACTTCACCCGTTGCGATTCCATGCTGATCGGCAGCTTGGCGGGCGCCCACACCGTCCCTTACGTTGAAGTGCGCAACCATTCAGCCACGCTGGAGCACGAAGCGACCACCTCGCGCATCGGGGAAGATCAGCTTTTTTACTGCCTGCAGCGCGGCTTGAGCGAAGAAGATGCCGTGAGCATGATCGTGAACGGCTTCTGTAAGGAAGTTTTGAAAGAGCTGCCCATGGAGTTCGCAGTGGAAGCCCAGAAGCTCCTCGGTGTCAGCCTCGAAGGGGCGATTGGCTAACGCCGCTCAACTTCGCCCAGCCTTAAATTTTAGCAATTGAAACTCAGAAAATGCAAAATCCAATGTTAAAGATTGAAGAACTCTCCGCTTCGGTAGATGGCAAAAGCATTCTCCGGGGCATCAACCTCGAGATCCGAGCCGGCGAGGTCCACGCGGTGATGGGGCCGAATGGCTCGGGCAAAAGCACGCTCGCGAGTGTCTTGGCGGGCAAGCCTGGGTACACGGTGACGGGTGGCAAGGTCACGTATCAGGGCAAGAATCTGTTGGAGCTGGCACCGGAAATTCGGGCGCGTGAGGGCATTTTCCTGGGGTTTCAGTATCCGGTCGAGTTGCCCGGCGTGAGCAATCTGTACTTTCTGAAAGCTGCTGTGAATGCGGTGCGCAAGCACCAAGGGTTGGAAGAGTACGACGCCGTCGATTTCTTGGAATTGGCGAAGCAGAAGATGGAGCTCGTCGAATTGAGTACGGCGCTCACCCAGCGGCCCGTGAATGTTGGATTTTCGGGTGGTGAAAAGAAGCGCAACGAAATCTTTCAAATGGCGCTCCTCAATCCCAAGCTGGCGATCTTGGATGAAACGGATTCAGGCCTCGATATCGATGCCTTACGCATCGTCGCCCAGGGCGTGAATGCTCAGCGCAGCCCGAGCGTTTCGATGTTGCTGATCACGCACTATCAGCGCTTGCTGGAGTACATTCAGCCTGATTATGTGCACGTGCTGGTGGGGGGTCAGATCGTCAAATCTGGAGACCATACGTTGGCTCTCGATTTGGAAGAGCACGGCTACGCCGAGTTTTTGTCGGCGCCTACACAGGCGGGGGCCGCGTGATTTCTGCCGTTTTAGAAACTACGCCGCTCGCACAACGCGCACTCGGCGGTCGCTTGGAGCTCTCGGGCCCACTTGCCGAACTCCGACGCCAGGGTGCTGCGCTGTTGGAAGCCAAGGGTCTGCCTGGTCCGCGCGATGAAGCCTGGCGTTTCACTAGCTTGCGTGGAGTCACGGATGTTCCATTCCAGAGGGCCAACGCCAGTGAGAGTGCGCTCCGCGCCAGCAGTACCCCAAAGCATGAGCTAGCCGGTGCTGTGAGCTGGGTGTTTGGTGAAGTCCCGGCCGCGAGCGTCATCCAAGCGCTGCCGCCTGGCATTGAGTTTTGGTCTTCGCGCCAGTCTGGGCCGATCCCAGCTTGGGCCAAAGCTTCTCTCACTCCTGAAAAGAGCGCTGCGCCTTTTGCAGCTCTCAACGCTTGCGAGCTGGAGGATGTCTGGTGCTTCAGGCTTTCCGGCTCCCCCGCGCCACTTCAGATTATCTATCCTGGCCCTATCGAAGCCACACCCAGCATGCTCACGCCACGCGTGCGCATCGTGGTCGAAGCGGGCGCACACGCTTGCTTGATTGAAACGACCACGCCCGAGGGTGTTGCCGGCCCGAGCCTCACTAATTCGGTCTCGGAGATATTCGTAGGCCAAAATGCCCAGCTGGAGCACGTGCGCATTTCTCTGGGTACGCCGCAAAGTCGTCAGATTTCGAGTGTGAGCGCCGAGCTCACGCGTGACAGCCGCTATCGGTCGCGCCTGATCAGCTTGGGCGGCGCACTCACCCGCACGGATCTCACGGTAGCTTTCACTGAGCCTGGAGCACATGCCGATCTCGACGGACTCTATTTTGCTTCCGAAGGTGAACAGGTGGATCACCACACCGTGGTTGAGCACCGAGTTGGGCGCTGCGAAAGCCTCCAGAAGTACAAGGGGCTAGCGGATGGCAACGGCCAGGCCATCTTTGACGGCATCGTTCGCGTGCACAGCGGAGCCGCCGGCACCTCCGCCCATCAACAAAATCGCAATCTGCTGTTGGCGGAGAACGCGGTGATCCACAGTAAGCCTCACCTAGAAATCGAGAACGATGACGTGAAGTGCACGCACGGCGCCACCGTCGGCCGCTTGCGCCTCGACGAGCAATTCTATCTTCAATCACGCGGCCTCGATCTGGAGACAGCACGCACGCTGCTCGTCTACGCCTTTGCCAGCGAAATCATCGATGGCATCACGCTGCCCGCTGCAAGAAATTTGGTGCGGCGCGAGTTTTTGAAAAAGCTGGGCAATCCAGAACTGTTTGCGGAGCTCGCCGAAGCATGACTCCATTTTCTACAGCTGAAATCGAGAGCCTTCGCCGTGAATTTCCTGCTCTGCATCAGGAAGTGCACGGGCGGCCACTCGTGTATCTGGACAGCGCCGCCACAGCTCTCAAGCCCCAGAACGTGATCGACGCTGTCACACAGGTTTCCGCGCGTGATTGTGGGAACATTCACCGCGCTGTGCATGCACTCTCCGAACGCGCCACGCAATCGTTCGAAGGCGCACGCAGCAAGGTGCGGTTGTTTGTCGGCGCCGCTGAAGATGCAGAAATTATTTTTGTTCGAGGCACTACCGAAGGTTTGAACCTTGTCGCTGAAAGCTGGGCCCGAAATAATCTTTCGGAAGGCGATGAAATTCTGATCACTGGCCTCGAGCACCATTCCAATATCGTGCCGTGGCAGATTGCGGCTCAGAAGACGGGAGCCGTGTTGAAGGTGGTGCCCGTTTCCGACAGCGGCGAAGTGACTCTGGAGGCATTCCAAGCTGCGCTCAGCACGCGGACCCGTTTGGTCTCGATGGCTCACGTGTCCAATACTTTGGGGACTGTGTTGCCAGTGAAGCCGTTCACCGAGCTCGCGCATCAAGCAGGCGCAGTGGTGGTGATCGACGGCGCTCAAGCCGTGGCCCACTTGCCAGTGGATGTCCGTGCGATCGGCTGCGATTTTTACGCCTTTAGCGCGCATAAGCTGTACGGGCCCACGGGCACCGGCGTGCTCTACGGGAAGCGTTCGCTGCTCGAAAAGATGCCCCCGTATCAGTCTGGCGGTGACATGATTCGTTCGGTAACGTTCGAGAAGACAACCTACAATGAATTGCCGTGGAAGTTTGAAGCAGGCACGGCTGACATCGCCGGCGTTGTAGGCCTCGGCGCAGCCATTGATTTCATGCAGCGCTTTTCGTTTGAGGCGCTCGCCCAACGCGACCACGAACTCTTGAGCTACGGCACCGAAGCTCTCTCCAGCCTAAAGGGCGTGCGACTGATCGGTACGGCATCCGAGAAAGTCAGCGTGCTCTCGTTTGTGATGGAGGGCATCCATCCGCATGACATTGGCACCATCGCAGATAGCGTGGGCGTGGCGATCCGCACTGGCCACCACTGCACGCAACCGCTCATGGAGCGTTTCGGTCTAGCCGCGACCGCACGCGCCTCGCTTGGCATCTACACACGCCGCGAAGACCTGGACGCGCTGATCGTTGCCGTGCGTAAAGCTCAGGAGATGTTTCATGGATAACTTGGGCGAGCTGTATCAAGAACTGATCCTCGATCACGCACGAAAGCCGCGCAATTTCCGGCTAGTTGAGCATTACAATCGCCTTGCACGCGGGGACAATCCACTGTGTGGAGACAAGATCACGATCACCCTCATCTTAGACGGCGACCTGATCCAAGATGTCGGGTTTCAGGGTTCCGGCTGCGCTATCTCTACCGCCGCGGCGTCCACCATGACAGAAGCGATCAAGGGCAAAAGCCTCAGCGAGGCTCGCGCCATCTTCGATCAATTCCATGCCCTCGCCACCGGAGCGAGCACGGATGCTGAAGGCCTGCCACCGAAGCTCCACGCCTTCTCAGGTGTGTCTGGGTACCCCATGCGCGTCAAATGCGCGACCCTGCCCTGGCACACGCTGAATAACGCCCTGGCTGCCAAAGAAGAAGTCGCGAGCACCGAATGAACACGGAGCGCCGCACTCAACCGCCGCCACGCCGTCCGCTCGGTGTGCTCAACCGCGAAGATCCGATCCCGCAGCATCCGGTGCCAGCACGTGCCCCGGATGAATTCGTATTGGAAGATCCTGGCACTCAGCCTGGCCCCCTGGATGAGCCGAGCCTGCGCAAAGCCGTGATCGCCGCGCTGCGCACCATTCAGGATCCAGAAATTCCGCTCAATATCTATGATTTAGGCCTGATTTATCACGTTCATCTGAGCCCCGACCAATCCGCGCATGTGGTGATGACACTCACCGCTCCCGGTTGCCCGGTTGCTGAGCAAATCGTGCGTGATGTGCACCAAAAGCTGCGTGAGGTTCCCGGTGTCTTCCACGCCAAGACGGAGCTCGCCTGGGAACCCGGCTGGTCGCGGGAGCGCATGAGCGATGCGGCCAAGCTACAGCTCGGCCTCCTCTAACCACTGGCCGAAAATCAAAAGCCGCCCCACACTTGAGAGGACCGCCATGAGTGAACCCAAAGCCTGCACCCCAGAGACACCACCGGTTCCCCAAGTGCGAGTCAGCCCCCGCGCGGTAGAATTCGCACGCGTGCACCGCGAAAAGTTGGGCCTCCACGGTGCCGCACTTCGCGTCGGCGTCAAAGGCGGTGGCTGTGCAGGCCTCACCTACGTGGCTGATTTTACGCTCGATGCACCCAAAGCGCGCGACTACGTGTACGACTACGGCGAGCTCAAAGTCTATCTCGATCCACGAAGCCTGAAGTACATTGAAGGCACCGTCATCGATTACGAGAACACGCTCATGTGGCAGGGCTTCAAGTGGCACAATCCGCTGCAAGAATCGGCCTGCGGCTGCGGCCTCACCTTCAATGCCAAAGAGAAATCAGCCGAAGCACCAACGCTGGCAACCCCGAGCGGAGAAGCTGTGATGCAGGCTCCGCAGAAGAAATCTTTCAAGACTTTGTGAAGCGTCACGCGAGAATCAAGTGAGTTCTAACAGCGCAACCGCAGGCGTTTCGAGCTCGAAGCGTGCTACCCATTCGGCACCTCGCTGCTCAATGGCGACAGCTCCCAAGCTCGCCGTCAGATGATTCACTCCCGATAGGTCGCTGAGCTGGCCAGGACTCAGGTGATCTGGAGAGCCGAGTTCACGCCAGTGTGCCAGGATGTTGTTCTCGCGTTCGTTAATGCGAAACAAGCGCGCCGTCTTGGGTTGGCCTGGGAGCGTGATCTCCACGGTTCCAGGCTGAACAGGATCCTTGATCCCGTTGGGATAGCGAAACACGAGCAGCGAGTGCCCCTCTGCCGTTGGCGTCACGATCACATTTTCGAGCTCATTGCCGCCGCTGCAGCCGAGCCGTTCGTGGCCGAGCCGATGCAACAACTGATGCGCGACGTAGGAAGGCTTGCGCAAGCCCTGCAAATTCAACATCCCATAGTGACCTCGGAATGTCTCGGCATTGTACCCGGCCTGATCGTAGACGTCACTCAAACACCAATACCCAAAATAGGTGGCAGCCTGGGAAACATCCGACATCGTCTTGCAGATGAAGGCGGCTTCAAGCGCACTCTCCTTTTGCGGATCATAAGGGAACCACGAACGGCCCCACTCATTCCAATGCACTTCGCCAGAGAACTTGCGATCTTTGAGCAACTTCTCCACGCCACGCACCACGCCGCCCAGGTAGTGCGGTGAATCCTTGACGCGAAACGAAGCCGGCCCATCAAACGGAACCAACGGTTGCGAATCTGAATCATTGTTGTAGCAATGCGTGATGATGTAATCCGGGGAGCTGCCGTCCTTCTGAGCAAAATCTAAAAATTCCTCCAGCCACTCACCGCGCGCGGTGGAAGGGCCGCCCAGGCGCAGCTCCGGATCGACGGATTTTACGGCGCGAAACGCGACGCCCCAGAGCTTGAAGAACTCTTCCTGCGTGCCACCCCAAAAGCTGGGCATGAGATTGGGTTCATTCCAAAGCTCGAAATACCAGTTGCGAACTTCCTCCACACCGTAGCGTTGGCGCGCGTGAATCACAGCGTTTTTGACGAACTCACTCCAGGCGCCGTGATCGAGCGGGGGGCGTGTGTGGCTGTTATCCCAAATGATGGATTTGCCATCCGCCATTTTGCTCGGCATGAAACACATCGTGTACATCGGGCGGACGCCGATCTTGAGCAGGCGATCCATCACATAATCGATGATTTGATAATTCGGCCTCAGGTATCGATCCTCATTCTTGAAGTGAAATTGATCGGGGCCTTGCGCCCAGACGCGCAGCTTGTCGTCGAACATTCCAACGGCACGCACGTGGCGGATCCCAATCTCGCGCTGGGCTTGCTCCAGCTGTTCCAGCACGTCAGCACGCGTCATCCAGTGAAATTGGTCGATATTCGCGAGTGGCTCCCAACTGTGCCGAAAAGGCTCGCCGGGGGAAGACCAATCGGGCTTGAGCGAAAGAAGATGAGTCATGCTGAGGAGCGCTATATCGCCCGCAGCCAGGCTCGACAATCAAGAATGAGGTAGGACGAAATGGGCACTCAGCACTCGCGCAGTGAAAGATGCTCGCAAATAGAAGCCACGCGGCATCGTTGAGGTAACAGCGCCGTCTTCATCCCAATAGCCGCGCCGCGCACTAGCGTTCTTTCCTTTTGGCCTCACCTGTAGGTACTTGCCCAGGTGACCGGTGATCTCCTCAATGCGACCCGCAAAAATCAACGTGCCCAGCTGATCCCAATCAGCGCGTAGCTGCGCCTCCTCCGCCGCACTCGGGGACCACAAGAGCGGCGTACCGACGCGGCGATCAGCTGGCAGGATGCTCCGTTCGCCTTCTACCGGGATCCAGAGCACGCGACGCAGCTTGGCAAAAGCTCGCGACTGCTCCCACTCCACTTCCCCCACTTCCCGCAAGGAGATCGTGCACACAAACGTTGACTCACAGGGATGCCCTCGACGATCCACGGGCAACGATTTGAGCTCAATGCCCAAGCTTTCAAAGTCGGGTACAGCCCGGCTGCTGGCGGTGGCTCCAAGCACACGTTCCAACAACTGCCCGGTAAACCCCTTCGCACGGCGTAAATCGAGCGGCACCGGAGATTGCATGGCTGCAGCAATGCCCCCGAGGCACTGCCCGGTGAGACGAGCGGCGCGGGCTAACAGTTCAGCTTCGCTCTCGGGTGGAATGAGTGTTGCCCCCAAAGCAACACCAGTGAGGCGTTTCACGGCGGAGCTCGCGTGCGCGCCGCCAGCGTGGCTTGATCCAGGAGCTTGGTGGACCGCAGGCATGGCCAACAATCAGTATCGTTGGCAGGGCCGCAGCCCTTATGGGAATAGAACCGCTGAAGCGACAGCAACGCTCGCTGATCGGCGTGCACTTTGACGCGATCCATCACCTCCAGGATCTTGTCACATTGCTTAACGACGCGCATATCCAGGATCACCTTCATCGCATCCGAAGCGCGCGCGTACACATCCTTCGAGTAAATCAACTGATGTGCTAGCTCTGAAGTAGGGTCGGTGGTGCCTGATCGATTCCAGACCGTAAATAAAAGGTCCGCACCCAAGCCACTCTTCAAATTTGCCAGCATCCTGAGCGTTGGGATCCCAACCTGTGAATCATAAGCCAAGGCACGAATGCGACGCACCGTTTCAGGCTCTCTCCCAAAGCGAGCCACCACGTTGAGTTTCTTTTCCAGCTCCTGCACGTCTTTGATGCGAGCCTGGCCCTTGCCGATAGCAATCGCGATCGTCTCTTCAGAAGAACGCTGCTCAGGTTCCCGCGCCTCCATTTGATTGAGCGCGTCTTCGTCGCCGCGTGCGGCGCGTTCGACCAATGTACCTCCAACCGTCGCAGGCAAGCTTGCTGGAGGCGGAGCGGGGTGAGGAGGCTCAACGACGATTGGATCCTCGACTTCAGGAATAGGCACCGACTCTTCGTGATGGCTCGAAACAGCCGCGGCCGGCTCCGCGACTGCCGCCGTATTTCCTCCCCCGCTCATCACGGCCATCGTGATCGCAGCTCCCAGCATGGCTCCCACTGCAGCGCCCACGAGAAACGAGCCAAGCGGAGGACGTTTGGCTTCGGGTGTGAGCTGGGCGGGTTCTAAGTCCTGCATTTGAGCCTGATCGGTTGATGTTAAACCCACTTTTCCAGCGAACCAAGTGACCACCGCCATTTCAATGGCCGTTTTCCTGGCCATGAAGCCGGGAGACGTTCAATCTTGCTCCCAAAACGAAACCAAAATGCTCGACCCAACGTACTGGGCTGAGTTAAGAGAGACGCCTCTCTCACCCAACTCAAGGAAAACATATCATGGCAATCAAGTTAAACAGTTCAATCGCTGCCAGCATCGCAGCAGGTCTTTTCGCAGCAGCTTGTGGCGGCAGCACCCCTCCCGCTGAGACGGTTGATACCTCGGAGGCCCCAGTAGCTGCGCCCGAAGCTGTTGAGCCTGCTGCAGCTGACGCCGCTGCTCCTGCAGCTGACGGCGCTGAGCATGCAGCTGACGGTGCCGAGCATGCCGCGGAAGATAAAGAGGGCTGTAAGGGCAAGAACGACTGCAAAGGAAAAGGCGGCTGCAAGACCGACAAGAACGACTGCAAGGGTAAAAACGACTGTAAGGGTCACGGCGGCTGCAAAGCCAGCGCTCCCCAATAAGTTTGCCTAACGAGACCAAGCTGGGCACGAGCCAATGTTCGTGCCTGGCCGCGTCGATCATCGCCATCGCAAAAGTGACGCGTCCTTTCCTCCTTTTCTTATTGCTTCTGGGCACGCTGCCCAGCCTCGGGTGCCAAGAACGAACGTCGCAAGCGTCAGTTCCCCAGCCCGCTCTGCGCTATTTAGAGCCGATCCATGCAGATCTGATTCCTGCGACGGCGGCGCCACCCATCCCGAACTCGACGCCTCCTTTGGCTTCGATCTACGCCAAAACGCGGTTTGTTTGGATTTACCCTGATGCAACCACAGGTTCCAAATGGATCGGGTACCTGTGGACGGGTGGCTCGGCACGTCTCAAAAGTCGCGCGCCTGTGTATGGCAAGGGCTGTGAAACAGCTTGGTATGCTATTGAGCCGCGCGGATTCATCTGTGCAGATAACAAGCACGCCACGCTGAACGGAGAAGACAAAGTATATCTTGCTGCGCACGCCCTCGCTGGCAATCTGAATTCTCCGTGGCCTCACCAGTACGCGGAGGCTCAGGGCACTGCCCTTAAGCGTAGTACGCCAGTGTTTATCGACTTTCCCCTGGCCAACGTGGCGCCGCCGCTGCTTCTACCTGCATTTTCAGCTGGCGTGTATGAACCTTACGTCGAGTTCAAGCGACGCTCAACGATCGCGTTCGTCAAAGAACTCCGTGCAGGCGATCAGGATTGGCTTCTCACCGCCGATCTTCGCTGGATATCCAAAGCCAGCGTCACACCCTATGCGCACTCGGAGTTCGAGGGCGTCCACCTGTCCGAGACGACAACGCTACCGCTCGCGTTCTTCCGCACGATGGATAGGCCCCAATATCGCAAAACGGCAGACGGCGGCTTCGAGCCAACTGGTGAAAAATGGCCCCGGCTAGGCTGGGTACCGCTCACCGAAGAACGCTTCGCTCAGGGGTCGGAAGTCTTTCGAAAAGTGGCGCACGACGACCGCTACGTACGGGAAACGGATGCTGTGATCCCTGAGCCACGCCGTCTGACCCCTTGGAATGCTGAAGTGGGAAAATCCGATGCCAGCGGCCAAGCCCCAGCGGGACGTGCGACATGGATCGAGACCAGCGTTAATGGTGGTTGGTTGATTGCTTACGCAGGCACTCGGCCCGTGTTTACAACATTGGTGAGCGCGGGGCGCGGAGGCATTCCTCTTCGGCATATTCCGCCGATCGATTCCGCCTCAACACCAACCGGTGCGTTTCACATCACCGGCAAATTTGCGACAGCAACGATGACCAACAATGCTGGCGTACACACTGCTGTGCCCTGGACCCAAAACTTTACGGGGCCATACTCATTTCACAGCGCGTACTGGCACGACGATTTTGGCGACCTGCGAAGCGGCGGTTGCATCAATCTCTCTCCGAAGGATGCACACTACCTGTTTGGCTTCACCGAACCCGCGCTGCCTGAAGGTTGGCACGGGATGCGCCGGGTTCCCGAATTCGAACCGGCAACGTGGGTGTTCGTGGTCCCGTGATTGACGCCCCCGAGCGAGGGCCTCCCCATTCTCAGGATCAGGTAGTAAGCATGCTTACCATCTCGGCATCTCTCAAGAAGGGATCCTTCGTCCCGTTGAGTCGATTGAAGACCTGTCGAGCAAGGACCGACGCCACTTTGACAGCGCCGTTCGTCTCAAATCAACAAGCCATCGAGCCGTCACGAACACCTGGTTTGGGTCGAAATCTTAATCGCCTCTTGTCGCAATGGTCCGGCACAGGCTCCAGAGCGTGACACCTGCGTATCGTTTGCCTATGCTCACGCGCGTTGGGTTGGAATAAGTCATGAAAACTGCACTCATTACAGGCGCTTCAGCGGGTCTTGGTAGCGAATTCGCCCGCTGTTTTGCGGCTGATGGGCTTGCTGTGGTGCTCGTGGCGCGGCGTCGCGACAGGCTGGAGGCGCTCGCGAGTGAGCTCCGAGCCAAGCATGGCGTGGAGGCTCACGTCCTGGTTGCGGATTTGTCGGACGCAGCAGCTGTGCCGGAGTTGATCCGCGAACTCCAAACGGCGAAATTCGAGATCGACTATCTGGTGAATAATGCGGGCTTCGGAACTAACGGCGCGTTTCATGACCTCGATCCTGCACGCGAGCTGGAAATGATTCAGGTTAACGTCTCGGCGCTGGTTGCGCTCACGGGGGCGCTCTTGCCGGGCATGGTCGCTCGCGGGAGTGGCAGGATTCTTAACATTGGCTCTACCGCGGGCTTCCAGCCGGGGCCCTACATGGCAACCTACTACGCGAGTAAGGCCTTCGTGCTCAGCTTCAGCGAGGCACTTTCTTATGAACTCCGAGCTACTGGCGTCACGGTCACGGTGAGTTGCCCCGGGCCGATACGCACTGAATTTGCGGACATCGCTGGTTTGGCTAATTCCAGGCTATTTCGTATGAGCGTCGCTTCCTCCGAGTCCGTGGCGCGCACCGCGTACCAAGCGATGCACGCAGGGCGTCCGCTCGTGGCGCATGGTTTTTCGAACAAGCTCGGTGTGCTGCTGGTGCGGCTGAGCCCACGCGCCTGGGTGCGAGCCGTGGTCGGTGCTCTCAATCAGGCGCCCAAAAGCTCTGCGGCGATGGCCAAGCGCTGAGGGATCATGCGACTCGCCTATGTGAAGGGGATCGCGAACGCACAACGGATCGCGCGCGAAGCCATCTTGGAGGTGGCTCATAGCGTTCAGCCGGGCGACACTGAGCGCGCCGTGATCGCTCGGATTGAAACGGCGCTACGCCCAGCCAACGTGCATCATTGGTTGCACACGCCGTACGCATGGTGGGGAGCGCGATCGCGTTTTGATGGCTTTGGGGTTTGGGAATGCGGCGCGCTTGGAACGGATCGCAAGCTCGGGCCAGGCGAGGCATTCGTCCTCGATGTCGCCCCAATCATTGACGGATATCCGTCTGATTTTGCGTATTCTGGAGTTGCTCCCGGCGGTGAAGCCACGGCTCACGCGGCCCTGCTGAGCGAGTTGGCTACGCTAAAATCCGAGATCGTCACCTGGGTCAAAGAAGCCGCAAGCGGCTCCATGCTGTGCGACCGCGTGCGTGGGCATATGCTGGCAAACGGGTTTGATGTGGTGCACACACTCTATCCGGCGCAAGTGCTCGGGCACACGATGGAAGGCTTTCCAAACGTATTTTCACAGCTCCCCCGTATCGGCTGCGGGTTTCAGCTGCCCTTACTGCTCACCTACGCCAAAGGCCTCGTGATGCACCACCTTGTCGGCGAAGCTTATCCCTTCTTGAACGCGGGCACACCGGATAAGCCTCAGGGCTTGTTCGCTGTCGAGCCGCACCTTGGGCGCGGAACTTTCGGCGCGAAATTCGAGTCGATCCTGCTTGTGGATGGAGACGAAACTCGCTGGCTCGATCCTGAGCTGTTTGGTGAGGTGCTCGGATGAATTCAAACGGTTCGCCGCGGCGGCGCGCACCCTGGATGTCAGATGTTAGGATCCTGATCCTGGGGATTTGGGGATTTCTCCTACAGACTCTGCGCTCACTCGGGCGTAAGAATGCACCGCCATGACAACTCAGCCATCCACGCCCACTCCAAGCTTGCCCCCACGCGCGTGGTTCGTCTTTGGGCTGCTTGTCTTTGGATTCCTGGCGACGCTTGCCTTCTGGGTGATCTGGTTTTTTGTGGATCGCGACATCCTCGCCTCGGCCCACACCTCGGAATACTACGCGTTCGAGAATGCGTTCCCAGTCGCTGACCTATGGATGGCCTCGGCTGGCCTCTTGGGCGCAATCGCTATCTACCGCCGCCGCGCCAGCGCTGGATTTTGGTGCATCGCTGGCGGTAGCGTGAGTGTGTACTTGGCTGGACTAGATATCCTGTTCGACCTTCAAAACGGCATCTATCTCGCACCCACCGGCGATGTAGGTGCAGTGATCGTTGAAGTGTGCATCAACGTGCTGACTCTGTTTATGGGTGCTTACCTCGTGATTTGGGCCTGGCGCAATCGACGGGCACTCGCAAAGCTTGACGGATTTTAGTCTACGCGCGGCCTGCACGAAATATGACAGGCTCCGGTTGTGTAAGTCCACGGGCATCGCTACCGCCCTGACCCAGCCCGCATCACGCCGATCATGCCATCGAGCAGACGCTCACTTTGAGCGCGAAACACCGACATATAGCGTGGTGTGTCCGTCAAGATCCGATCCCGGCCGTTAACGCCCAGCGCTCGCTCGACGTACTCAGCATCTTCATCAAGCCAACGCAGGATATCTTCCGCTTCCAACTCAACGTGAAACTGCAGACCAAAGGCACATTTTCCCAAGCGAAACATCTGATTTTCGCAATGGAGCGATGATGCCAAAAGCTGCGCTCCCGGCGGCAAATCGAACGTATCACCGTGCCAATGCAGCACGATCTCCGCAGGGTTAAGCGCCTTCAAGATCGGCTCCTCTTCAGAACTCCGTACAAAGTGCACGGCCCCCCAGCCCACCTCACGCAGCCGGCGCGGCGGCTCACCAACACTCAGGGGATAAACCCGCGCGCCAGCCGCATACGCCAATAGTTGAGCACCCAAACATATCCCCAGCACCGGCCGTTCCTTCGCCAAGCACTCGCGCAGTAACTCCGCCTCCGGTGCCAAAAACCGATAGCGAGCGTCATCTAAGTCGCCAACGCCCATCGGACCACCCATCACCACCAATGCATCGAATTCATTGACTGAACCTGGTAGCGGCTCGCCTTCCGCAAGGTTGCGGATCTCCGTCGTAAACCCAGCACGGTCGAGCGCACCCAGAACTCTGCCAGGGCCTTCGTGCGCGATGTGTTGGAGGACAATAGCTTTGGGGGAGCAAGGCATGACGGAAAGGTGCGGCGGCGGCGATACAGTTGCAAGCAGACTGTCAGTACATTGACGCCTTGTCGGCCAACAAGCCTTCGATCCAATGCAATTAACTAACAGCCCGATCAGGCTTCGATGGTTCGATGGAAAATGGGCGAAAGCCTATGGGTGGTCCCTTGACGTGCTTCGCGCTTCACCGCTACCTTTTATATTTCATGAAAAGTCTTACTTTGAGTTCCCTACGAGTTAGCGCGCTTCTCTTGCTGTGTGGTCTGGCGGTGACACCGATGCCTGCCTGTAACGCGCCGTCGCGTAACTTCGGCGGTTCGGATGAAGTAGGCGGCTCTACAGGCCTCGGCGGATTCGGAACCACCGGCGGTGCTGCGGGGGTAACTGGCGGCAATCGCGGCGCTGGCGGTGCGGTCCTGGGAGCCTCCGGCTCAGGAGGCACTACCGGAAGCGCAGGGACGATTTCGGGAGCTGGGATGGCCGGAATGGCCGGCAGTCCAGCAGTTGAATGCACCCTGGATGCATCCTGCGGTTCTGCCAAACCGCACTGCAACGCTCAAGGGGCTTGCGTTGAGTGCACGGCAAATGATCAGTGCAGCAGCGGCACCTGCAACCTCATTGCAGGCGCCTGTAAGAAGTGCACCCAGGACACTGAATGCGGGGACAGCACCCATCCGCGCTGCGATACGGTGACCAGCGAGTGTGTTGCGTGTCTGCCGACGAACGATAATTGCGCTGTGGGGATGAAGTGTGCTGCGGTAAACAATTCCTACCAGTGCGCGACCGGTTGCCAAAATGACGCTGCCTGCATAACACTCAACGGAGCCAACTCCATTTGTTGCGGCGACGTTTGTGTGGACAAAAGCACTGATTCAGCGCATTGCGGCACCTGCGCAATGAATTGCAATGGTGGCGCCTGTTGTGGTGCAGCCTGCGTGAATTACGACACCGATCCGAACAATTGCGGCGGCTGCGGGCGAGTTTGCTCCACCAACGGAATCTCCGCGCCGATGTGCAGCGGTGGCCAGTGCGTAGGCGCCTGCGATTCTGGGTATGCCGATTGCGATTCTGACAAACGCTCGAACGGCTGCGAGATCAGCACGGCCACTGACCCCGGCAATTGCGGCAGGTGCGGGATAGTCTGCTCCGGCAACCACATCCCATCACGCACATGTAACGCTGGGACCTGCGACGGCGCGTGCGAAACCGGTTTTTCGGATTGCAATGGCAACAAGCAATCAGACGGCTGTGAGATTGACGTTAACAACAACGCTAACAACTGCAACAGCTGCGGAATGGTCTGCTCCAGCAACGGCATTTCATCACCCATCTGCGGTGGCGGGAGCTGCACTGCGGCGTGTAACGCGGGCACCGCTGACTGCAACAACAACAAGCAATCAGATGGCTGCGAGATTGCCATTGCGTCGGACCCCAATAACTGTGGCGGTTGCGCGCAAGCTTGTTCGAGCGACGGGATCCAGACCAGAATGTGCGCTGGAGGAAACTGCAGCGGGGCATGCGCACTAGGCCGAGGCGATTGCGACAACAACAAGCGGGTGGATGGTTGCGAGATTGATACCAATACCAACCCCAATTATTGCGGAGGCTGCGGCAACTCCTGCAAAGCCATCAATGTCTGTAAAGTCGGCACGTGTTCAGGGCTCAGTGGAATGCAGAGCAGCACCGTCACGCGTGGCGTCACGCACAACGGGGTCTTCTCCGATCCTGTTACCAATAAGGTGTACTTCTTCCCTTCGTACTTAAGCAATACTCAAGTCCAAGAGTTCCCGACTACTCTTGATTTTATAAACAACACCAATGCGCGAACAATTACTCTTGGCAGCCCCTACGAAGGGACCTACCACGCCGCGCTCAACGGATATTTTTATTACAATACGTACAACACGAACAGCATCGTTAAAGTGGCCATTTCTAATGGCGCGGTCGCTGTATCCAATAGCCTTTCCTGGGTCACTGCGGGACACACCAACCAGAGCCACTTCAACTGGGGTGGCTATTCCGATATAGCTTTTTACGTGGATAGCGGGAACAAGCTATACATGATGTGGGCCCCGCTAAATGGCAACATTCAGGTGGATCAACTCGACCTAAACACCTTAAAGTCCTTGGCTAACTGGACAATTCCGCGCACCAAACTATCAACGGGTTTCGCATTCTTGGTCAATGGCATATTTTACTTGGGGTTCAGCTATAGCGACCCCACAATCAATGCCTCATTCAACCTAGGGACGAGCGTGTACAACACAACGTTCGTCAATTCGCTAACGCCGGTAGCAGGGGAATACATAACGAGCACCTACTGGAATCCCGGCAACAACCTGCTCTTTGAGCATTCGAACGGGAACACACTCATTTACCAGAATGTTAGGTGAGACACCCCCCTGTGCCAACGTGGCGTGAGACAGCTCCCTCTGGATATCTATGTACCGATGGGCGGAGAATGGATCTCATATCGTGCCCAAACCAATTCATGAATCTGACCAAAGCGGCTCACCGGAGAATCAGGGAGAGCAGCGGGGTGTCGGCGTAAGCAGA
>JBBSBI010000070.1:0-23903 GCA_038251425.1 Polyangiales bacterium | reverse complement strand
GGCAGCTGCTTTGAGCTCTGCGGTGGAAGCCCCCTGCAGCACCAATTCCTTCAAGCTGTCGTTGAATCGCATCACTTCGTACAACGCCACGCGGCCCTTGTAGCCACTCCCATTGCATTTGTCGCAGCCTTTGCCCTTGTACGCCTTGCCTGGGGTTGCCTGTTCCGGGGTAGCTCCCAGGTCAAATAACACTTGGGGCTCCACCGTGATCTGTTCCTTACACTCACCGCAAATTCGGCGAGCCAACCTCTGTGCCAATACCAGATTCACGCTGGCCGTAATAAGAAATGGCTCGACGCCCATGTTGAGCAGACGTGAAATGGTGGCCGGCGCATCGTTGGTATGCAGTGTCGAGAGCACCATGTGGCCCGTCAATGAAGCCTTCACTGCGATTTCAGCGGTCTCGAAGTCACGCACCTCGCCCACCATGATGACATCTGGATCTTGGCGTAGGAAAGCACGCAGAGCCATGGCGAAGTTCAGGCCGATCTCGTCGTGCATCTGCACCTGATTGATGCCGTGCAGATTGTACTCAACCGGATCTTCGGCGGTGCTGATGTTGGTGTCAGGGACGTTGAGTTCGGTGAGGGCCGAGTAGAGCGTGGTCGTTTTCCCGGAGCCGGTAGGTCCGGTCACTAACACCATGCCCCAGGGCTGATGGATCGCCCATTGGAAGTCGGAAGCGGCCTTGGGATCAAAGCCAAGCTTGGCCATATCCACCTGCAAATTACCCTTATCCAGCAGCCGGAGCACAACCTTCTCGCCCCACATCGTGGGCAGAATCGAAACGCGAAAGTCCATCTCGCGACCCTTGCCCAGCTTCAGCTTGATGCGGCCATCTTGGGGCAGGCGCCTTTCCGCGATGTCGAGCTGGCTCATGATCTTGATGCGGCTCACGATGGCGTTCTTGAGCTTCATGGGCGGTGTCATCTCTTCGTGGAGGACACCATCAATACGATAACGCACGCGGAGGCGTTTCTCGTACGGCTCAATGTGGACGTCGCTGGCACCTTTCCGAATCGCGTTCAAAAGCAACAAATTCACCAGACGCACCACTGGCGCATCTTCGCTGGCACGCTCCAGCTCGAGCGCGTTGACCTCTTCTTCATCCGTGGTCCAGTCGATATCTTCGTCGCCGATATCGAACTCGGCCATCACCTGTTCGTAGTTCGGGCCAGAGGCGTAATTGCGCTCAATGGCGCCGTGAATTGCCGTTTCGCTCGCAACAACGGGGTCCACGTTGTAGCCGGTTAAGAACTTGATGTCGTCCAGCGCCGCGAGGTTCGTCGGGTCGCTCATCGCGACGCGCAGCGAGGAACCGACGCGGGCGATCGGCATCACTTTGTGCTTCTCGCAAACCTCGCGGCTCACTAGCTTCAGCACCTCCACTTCGATCTCAGTGTCGTCGAGATTCACAGCGGGCAGCCGATACTGACTGCTCAGGAAGTTGGTGATCTCGCCGTCGGAGATGAATCCCAGGCGCGAGAGCGTGTAGCCAAGATTCTGTCCCGACTTCTTTTCCTCTTCTTGGGCCTTTCGCAGTTGCTGCAGGCTGATCAGCTTCTCGCGAACCAGGAGTTCGCCTAATCGATTGGAACTTGACATGTGTCTCGAGATCTCCGGCCGAGAAATGAAGGAGGATAGCAGGAGGGCTTACTCTGGGTTCAAGAGGGCCAACCCACAACGCACCAAATCTGGCGGGCGATAGGGCCCCGGCCTCAGCCGACTTGACGAGCCCTGGTTCGGCGCAATAGTGGCTTTAGTATTGTTACATCGGAAAAGGCGAGTTTCGGAAAACCATGGCCAAAACATATAGCGATCTCTTCTCTGACGTCCGCTCAAGCGTCCGCCTCATGTCGTTGGAGGTGCTGAAGGGCCGGTTGGATAAGAAGGACCCGATCACGCTGCTCGATGTGCGTGAGAGCGATGAATACCGCGCGGGTTACATCCCGGGGGCGGTGCATGTTCCGCGCAGCTATCTCGAGATGCAAGTTGAGCAAAAGCTTCCGGATCGCAATGCTGAGATTGTCATTTACTGTGCCGGTGGGACTCGGAGCGCCTTTGCTGCCAAGACGCTGCAGGAGCTGGGATACACCAATGTCCACAGTGCCAATCCTGGTTTCGTGCGTTGGAAGGATCTGAAATACCCGGTTGAGGAACCCGCGCGCTTAACTGAGGCTCAGCTGGATCGTTATTCGCGCCACATCCTGCTGCCCGAGGTGGGTGAGGCAGGGCAGGTCAAGCTGCTGAAGTCCAAGGTGCTGTTGTTGGGCGCGGGCGGCCTCGGAGCTCCTGCTGCCGTTTACCTTGCAGCCGCAGGCGTTGGAACGATCGGTTTGGTGGATGCTGACACCGTGGATGCGTCGAATTTGCAGCGACAGATTGTGCACGCCACGTCCAGAATTGGGATGGCGAAGGTGGATAGCGCGGAAATTGCGCTCAAAGATCTCAATCCTGACGTCAATATCGTCAAGTACAAGGAGCGCCTGCTCAGCGACAACGTGGACCGAATATTTGGTGCAGGTTGGGACGCGATCATTGACGGGTGCGATAATTTTCCAACGCGCTATCTGGTTAACGATGCTTCCTTGTTCCACAAGGTGCCCGTGATCCACGGTTCGATCTTCCGCTTCGAAGGCCAGGTCACGACGTTCATGCCGTGGGTTGGGCCCTGCTATCGCTGCCTCTATCCCGAACCGCCGCCGGCTCACTTGGCGCCTTCCTGCGCGGAGGCAGGCGTGCTCGGCATTCTCCCAGGCATCGTTGGAACGCTTCAGGCTACCGAGGCGATCAAGCTGATCATTGGCCGTGGGACTCCGCTGGTGGGTCGGCTGCTCACGTACGATTCGCTGGGGATGACGTTTCGAACGCTCAAGCTCCGCCGAGACAAGGCGTGCCCAGCTTGCGGAGAGAATCCGACGATCACCAAGTACATCGACTACGAAGGCTTTTGCGCGGCTCCTTCCGGCCATTAAGCCGATGCTCTTCTGAGGCCCCCCCGTTTGTTTTTGGGGGCGCCAGGTTATGCTGCGCGTCGTGATGCAGCACGCGAGGTGCGCCACCTAGCGAAAGGTTTCAGCATGCGGTTTGAAGTTGTCGGTGTTTTGTTGTCAGTGGCGTTGGTTTCGGCCTGTGGAAAGGATGAGCCCCCGGCAAATACTGGTCAGCCGCCTCCGCAGCAGTGCGCGCCGGGGCAATTTTTCAATGGCCAGACTTGCCAAGGGCAAGCCGCTCTCGCTCCCAGTACCCCAACGTCTACCGCACCAGCACCCACGCCAACAGGCACAGCGCAGGCGCCATTTCCCATTGCAACTGCCACCACCGGTCCCTCGGCGGTGCCCGCGGATGGCGCCATGACGCAGACGGCGACGCAGCTCCTCATCCCGCTTGGGCAGAGCCACGCACCTTCCGGAGCAAAGGCTGTCGGGTCGCCACTCGTCGGTCAGTTTCAACAGGGCCAGACTCTCGAAGCGCAGGTGATGATGAACCCCGGGAAATGCTACACGATTGTGGGCATTGGCATGCCACCGATCCAGAACGTGGATTTGCAGGTTCTACCTACGATTGGCATCCCTGGCTTACCAGCGCCCGTCCTTGCCACGGACCAGACCACCGGCCCCAATGCGGTCATTGGGGATAAGCCCACCTGTTTCAAGTGGGCATTCCCGATGGCAGCAGTCGTTAAAGTGGTGTTGACGGTGTCGTCGGGTCAGGGCGTCGCAGCCGCGCAGGTTTTCGAAAAATAACGGCGAGCTTTTTCAAGCTTGAGGGCGGGGACGCCGGAGTTCGCACCAGGTTTCCCCGAGCCCTAGCCGTGTACGTCGCGTGAGTTCGCGCTCAGTGGCCCAGATGCTCACCTGGAGAGCAAGCAGGGCCAAGCCGACACCCGCGATGACGTCGATGAGCCAATGCCAGCGCAGGTACATGGTGGCCAGCACGATGTTCAAGTTGAAGAACGCGACGACGGGCCAGGTGTAACGGTACGGGGCCAAGCGGCGGTAGCGGAATGAGAAAAGGGTCAGGAAGGTCGGCGCCGCGGTGTGAAGCGAGGGAAAAATGTCCTTCTGTGCACCACCCGAATGCACCGTCTTCATCACGGCATCGAGCCAGAACCCGCGGGGCAAGGGGTGGGTGAAATCGTGCGCCAGGGCGACGATCGGACCGAACCCGGGAACGAACATGTAGAGCGATTGCCCGACCACGTACACGGTGAGCAGGCCTAGCCCAAATTCTCCGAGGCGGCGTTCATCACGCGTAATAAACATGATCGGAAAAATGTGCGACCAGACCAGCCAGAAATAGCCAAAATAGAAGAATGAGAACCACTCTGTTCTGAAGGGTGTCACGTACTGGTCGAGCAGCACTGCTGGCTCAAAGCCAAAAAGAAAGAGATCGATCGCGTGCAGCTTCTGGTCCAGGCTGCGCGGATTCACCAGGGGCAAGAAGTGGTCCAAAAACAAATAGCTGGTGAGGATCACGGTGAAGAGCGTTACCCGGTAGACAAATGCCGCCGCCCCTGGGCGCTGCCAAGACCGGGTACGCACGACCAGAGTTACTGCGCAAAAGACTAACCAAAGGCTCGACATCTGTAGGATGCACAAGCCTCGAACGGGATGCGCAGGCGCTGTGATGGCCGCCAGGCTCATCAGCGAAAGATAGCTAAACACAAGCCAGTCTTGGGGTCCCAAGATTTGCCAGAGTGCACTCAAACCCAACGTTGGGCTGGCCGCGCCGGGCTGGGAATTCAGGTTGGTCGCCATGAGAGCGCCCGGCAGATATCACACAAAAGTGGCTCCTGGGCGGGAAAATTGCCGCAGAACTAGCGACGAGCCGTGTGCCAACGGAGTTCGAGCTTGAAAAAGACACGGGAAGCCCAAGACAGTCGCCAAAGTACTCAAATAGGCCAGTCAGAAGCCTCGCTTGGCGGCCAAGACTTCTGTTAGCCTCCGCCCCCGCATGCAGCGTTTCCATGTCTTTGTCTGGTTTTCGTTGGTATTTCTAATCGCGTTCCTCGGGCCCGAGACCGTGCACGCCTTTCCGGCTATTTATGTTGGAAAGTCAGTCGGCGATCGGGTGGCACATTCCACCCAAGTTGTGTTCATGCACAACGAAAAGGCTACCGTTGTTACCTGGATGCCGGACTACGAGGGGCCACTCGATGCGTTCGCGTTGGTGACCGTGGTGCCAAGTGACGTGACGGCCGAGCGCGTTGTGACCTTGAAACGCGATTTCGTGGATCACCTGGATAAGCTGAGTGCACCCCGCTTCCATGAATACTGGGAGATGGAGCCGTGCGAGCCTGGCGATCCCGAGCAGGAATGGGAACGAGATCTCACGGCGAAGGAAGGCACGGCCTTCTTGGGCGGTGGTGGGCCTTCGTTTGGGAGCAAGAAATCCGCGAAGGAGCTGTTCCTGAACGTCAATGTTGAGTTCAAAAATGGCGAATACACGTTCCACATGTTGGAAGCCGGAGACGATGCTGCAGGCTGGCTGAAGTCCCATGGGTACCAGGCGCCGCCCGACCTCGCCGCGCGCTTGGCTCCCTATTTGGGACGGCAAATGAAGGTTCTAATCGCCGAAGTCGATCCGAAGCGTATTGAGCTGGTCGGTGGCGAACGAGCGCAGCTTTCTCCGATCCAATTTTGGAGCGAAAGCGATGTGGAGAGCATGCCGATCAGGTTGGGCTTGGGTAACGCACCAGCCAAAGATAAGCAGGAAGTGATTGCCTACTTCATCGACACCAAGGATCGGTTTGAAGCCAAGAACTACAAGACGCAGTTCGCACCGACCAACATCAACGTAGATTTTATCGCCAAAGAAAAAATGGGTGAATTCTACGGCGCCTTGCACGATCGCTTTCTCGAGAAAAATCCGCGCACCTTCTTGGCTGAGTATGCTTGGTCGCTCGAAGGCTGCGGGCAGCCCTGTGCCACCACGCCCCCGGAGCTTTCCGAGCTGCTGGCTTTAGGCGGTCAGGTTTTCGAACAATGGGTGCCTGACGAAGAAAAGAATCCAAAGCCACCCGATCTCTCCGATGTTGAGAAGATGTCCTTCAAAGAGGACCTCAAGCTGATGGAGCCCAAAGATCGCGCGAAAGCGAAGAAGACGTTCGAAGAAGAGCGCAAGACGATCGCTTCACGAAAGCTCTTGGTGCAGCGCCACAAGTATTCGATTTCCCGGCTCCACTATCGCTTCGGCGCCGCGGATTTACCTGAAGATCCGAACTTTGGCCGTGCAGCGGCACCGGTGCAGGGCGGAACAGCTTTGCCCACGGGCCCAAAAGGGATCACTTCTTCGGAGGTGAAAGCGGTGGCGCCCAACCGTTTTCAGACGCGCTATTACAATCTGCATCCTACACCTGTGGTGGCTAATTGTTCGGCGCCGTTGCGTTTCCGATGGGGTAAGGCGCCTCGCACCTATCGGGGTCTCAGAAAGATCTGGGTGGCTGAAGATCTGACCCGCAAGAATCGCAAGAAGGTCCCTGTCGAAGCGTTCTTGTTGAGCCCCATCCCTGAGCTGGGTCTAAAGCCGAAACCTGTAGTGGTTGCCGAAGTTCCGGATGCCGGCAGCGCTGCCCCGACCGCTACAGACAGCAAATCCTGCGGATGTCGCAGCGTGGGTGCGACTAATTCAGGTTGGAATGCGTGGTTTTTGCTATTTTCGCTGACGCCTTGGGCGGCTCGGCGACTGGGACGAGCGAAGAAAAAGGGCTCGTAACAGCCCGCGCACCCACGCTCGCAAAATAGATTCTAAAAAGATCGCGCGCGATTTCGTTAGCTTTTCGATGCCAAACGGGATCGTTGTGTAACAACACACCCACGAGCACTTCAGGTTTTTCAGACGGTGCGAAACCCGAGAACCAACTGGCAGTTTGGCTCTCGGGGCTGAGTGCGAGCGTGCCCGTTTTGCCTGCCGCTTGGATATTCCCGAGGTAGCTTTGACCGTTTGGATCGGTGAATGCTTCTCGACAGGTTCCGCTGTGGATGGTCACTTCCAGCATCTTACGCAGGCGATTTGCCGTGGTGCGACTCATGGCGCGCGAGACTGTTTCAGGTACTTCGGGAGCCGTGTAGTCACCGGCACGTTCGACGATTCGTACTCGAGGCACCAGGCCAGAAAGCGCGACGACATGGGTGAGTTGAGTCGCGCCCAAGAGCGAAAGGCGGCTGTTCTGAAAACCGATGGCGGTGCGTGCCAACTCAAGAGGCGTGGCTGGCGTGGCTGGCGTGGCTGGCGTGGCTGGCGTGGAGAGAGATCCCATGGGTAGCGCAACATCGAAAGCTAGTCCTTGATTGAACCCAAAGCGTTCGCCGTAGGTCTGGAGCGTGTCGGCGTCGAGGTAGCGGGCCGTCAACTGCGCGTAGGCGGCATTCCGACTGAAGCCCAGAGCTTGCCAGAAGGGGCCGCATTCTGCGACGCCACTTGTGGGCCGAGTGAGGTGTTCATCGGTGATCCCGTGCTCGCCGCCCGAGGTGCAAATCTGCCAACGCGGTGTGACACGGGTGCGTTCAAGCAGTGCGGCGGTGGTGACGATTTTGAACAAACTGGCCGAAGGTGTGTCAGACGTTAACAGTAGATTGCGTCCGGAGCTGGAGGTGTGGGCCCAGACCAGAACCTTAGCTGTCTTGATGTCAATCACAATGGCAGCCGCAGCGTGGGCATGCGCTTGATTCAACAGTGTCTGGGCTTGCTCTTGGAATTTTGCTTGAAGCGTGAGCTGTGCGAGTTCTCCGTGCTCGGTGGGTGCCACGCAGCGACCGTCCAGAACTCGAATGGCACTGAGGTCAACCTCGGGAGCCAGCGCCGGCGCTACAGCCCCAGCTTCGGGCGAGGCACCGAAAAGGAACCCGGCCAGAGGCAACAGGAGGAGGCTTCGAGCGCTCTGCACGCCAATGGGATTACTGACCTACGCTGGACTGGGCCAAGTTCCTAAAACCGTCCCGTTCGCGCTGTGCTACGCCCGCCGTCGACAGCGATTTCCTGACCGGTAACGAAGTCTGCCTGGGCCAAATACAGCACGGAATCTGCGATGTCTTCAGCCGTTCCGGTGCGGCGCAGTGGCACAGAATTCGCGAGGCTCGCCACCGCCTCCGCTGACATTTCGGGAGGCGGCAACACGGTGCCCGGGGCGACCGCGTTGACACGCACTTCGGGCGCCAGCTCTAACGCCAGCGCTTGGGTGAGATGGCTGAGCGCGCCTTTGGAGACCACGTACGGTAGGTGGTTCTTGTAGGGAGTTTTGGCACTTGAACAGGTAATGAAAACAATTGAACCACGGGCAGCGCGGAGTGCCGGAGCCGCGTGACGCGCGAGATGGAAGGGCGCCGCGAGGTTGAGGGCCAGGGCACGTGTCAGGTGTTCGTCGGTGATGTCATTGAACTCCACGCGGTCAAAGTTGGCTGCGCCGAGCACCAAGAGATCGAGGCCTCCGAGCTTCTCCACCACGGAATCAATGAGTGCTCTACAAGCTTCCGGTTCGTAAAGATTGGCAGCGAAGAGATCTGCTGTTCCGCCGTCGTTTCGGATCTCGTTCGCGACGGCCGCGGCTCCCTCCCTGCTTTCATGATAGTGCACGGCGACCTGCATGTGAGCACGACCGAGGGCACGAGCAATCGCAGCTCCGACGCGCTTGCCAGCACCGGTGACTAACGCCCGTCGCCCCGCGAGCTGAATCACTTAAAGGCCGCCGCTCGTGTCCACATCAGCTCTGCTTAGCACCACTAGAAAGTGAACGTTACTTTCCCTGGCCAGCTGCCCGGGCTTGGGAATTGGGTGCTTTCGAGCGCATCCGATAAACAATCGACGGCATCTTCACTGGCGTCGTCGGGTGCGGTTGCGCTCGCGGCGAGTACTTTCCCATCGGTGTCGATGTAGACCGTGGCCGTGAATTTTCCAGCGAAAGACCCACGGCAGCTTTGCGCCTTGTCCTGGAACTGCGCGTGCTCCACGACGTCGGTCGCAAAATCTTCGCGGAGACTAGCCGCCGGTCGCCCGCTGCTGGCCGGATCAAAAGAATAAGATTTTCGAGCGATGCCGGTACGGCCTCCAACGGGCTTAGGCCAGGTGCGTGCGCGGAGCGCCTTAAGCATGCATTTTTCGGTCGTGCGATCGCCCAAGGAGGAGGTTTCCAGACGTGACGCGGCGATGCTTCCGCTCTCATCAATCTTGATCACAAAGCTCGCTTCACCGCCAAGATATTCAACGCGATCGACTCCCTTCCGGAAGCAATGCTCAAGCGAGTTGCTGCTTCCTGAAAATGCTGACTCCACAGCATCCTCGTTCAGCCCGCCAATTTCGCTCGACATCACAATGCCGCTAGGTTCCCCAGAATCATCCGTCTTGGGGGCTGCTTTCGGTGCTCGCACCTGCGGTTCAGTACCACCACAGGCTATCGTCAAGGTGCTGGCCCAGATTATGGTAGAGATTGATTTTTTCAGCTTCATTATGCGCCTTCGCGGTCTTGCAGGTGCCCAAGTAGCGCGCCTGATACTGCGGAACAAGTCTGCACGCATCGCCCCAATCCAGCGCCCGGGCAGAGGTTGAGTTCCAGGTGCTTTCGGGAGCGTGTCTGGCGATGGGAAGCGACGCCCCAACAATCGACAGAGACCTTCATCCGCAGGACAAGACCTTGATGTCATCAAAGCAGGTGCCGGCCCAAGCCGGCGCGCGCGTCGTAGTGCTCCCAAACGTGTCCGTGACCTTTATCTCAAAGTCGAACACAAGATAGTAAGCATGCTTACTATCTCCCAAGGAACAAAAAGGGCACCTCACCTGGCCCGCTTTCGGCGCGGGCCCGCAACCACATCCCGGTCCTGCCCCTCACGCAGCGACCCGGCAGCGATGGGGCGATGCCGGGGACCGGGGACGTGCGGCTGGCGCGCTTCGCGGCAGCGGGGTGGGCAGCACCTAGTCCAAAACCAAAATTCCGGGCACAAGGCTGAGGGATTCACGCAACGCAGGCTTGGGGGAAACGGCGATTGCAACCTCGGCCGCTCGGAGCATGTCGGTGTCAAACATGTTGTCCCCGAAGCAACCGAGCCAATAGGCAGGCCCAAATAGGCGGCGGCCGGCGGCGACTTTGTGTTGGGCGTAGGGGGCGGGGCACTTCATTCGGGGTTGAATCCTCCCTGCCACCAAGAGGGGTTCGGCCGCAACAATATCGGCTGGCTCGAAGCCAAGCGGCAACGCAGCTTGCCGAACAATGAATTCGGGCGATGCCGAGATCACGACGCTGCGTGTGCCCCGTTCGCGCAAAAAACTGAGAATACCCCGCAGCTTCTGATTGTAACGAAGCGCTAGATTGCGCTCCGCAAGGATCCGATGCGTGAAGCGAGCGAGATCGGCGGCATCAATGCCGGCGTAACACCAGGTCATCACCTCGCACACGACACTTTCCGGGAAAGCCGCGGCTCGATAGGCCTGAAAAATGCTGTGTGCCATGTCGCTCGGGCTCCCCTCTGCGACGACTCGATACATTTCGCTGCACTCAAGCAGGGCAGGGCGTGCGCTTTCGGAAAGCATTTGGTTCGCGATGGCTGCCAAGAAGACATCTTCACTCACATCGCCTGACCACAGAGTGCCATCGCCGTCGAACGTCACCACGCAAGTCTCGGAGGCGTGCGCGGAGAGGGCCACATCGAGGCGTTCGATGATGCTCTCCATATTGACGCTGAGAACTGACGGGACTGGCTCAGACATGCCGGCCGGAAGTGTACGATTGTTCGGGTCATGCTGTCACGCTATGAAGCGCGCATGCTAAAGCTCAATGAAGGCCGATTTTTGCGCTTGCTCACCGAGCTCATCGGTCAGAGTGAGCGGCTCCAGAACGCCCCGGGTGCGGGCTTAGTGCCCGAGGAAGCGTTGCCCGCGGATACGGTGCTACGGGAGCTTGAGCCCCACGTGGCAAGCGGTGTCATCGAGGTGCAGCGCATGGCGGCGCCAGGTTTTGAATCTAGGCCAAGCCTCGTCTTAACCCTGCGCGGCGAGACACCGCGCACCATTGGATTTGTTGGAGCGCACTTCGATGTCGTTCCAGCCGATCGAGAGGCCGAGGGTTGGGAACGGGATCCATTTAAGCTCTGGGTGGGTGACGATGGCACCCTCTACGGTCGTGGCGTGACCGATTGCCTGGGACACGTGGCGCTCATCACGGATTTTCTGCTGCAGTTGGTGGAGCAAGGCGTGAAGCCGAAACGCACTGTGAAGGTGGTGCTCATCGCCAACGAAGAGGAAGCTCCGCGACCTGAGTTGGGGCTCGACTACGTGGTGGCCGAGGGGGCGCTGGATGATTTGCAAAATGGGTCGATTTACTGGCTCGATAGCGCGGATTTTGGACCCACCGTGGGCACGGGCGGCATCGCCATGTGGCGGCTCGAAGTGACGGGCGTGACCGGTCACTCGGGCATGCCGCAGAACTGCGTGAATGCGCTGGAGCTTGGAATGGCAGTATGCCTTGAGCTGAAGCACTGGTTTGAGCGGAAATATCCGCCGCATGAAAATGAGCAGCGTTGGGGATTTCTATCGCCCTCTTCGCTCAAGGCCACCGTGATTTCAGTCGTCAACGACAAGATCACTAAGATCCCAGGGTTCGCTAAGATCGAAGGCGATATCCGACTCACGCCATTCTACGATCTCGAACAAGCTCGGCTTTCAGCCGTGAGCTTCATCGAGGCGTTGAACACCCGGCTCAAAGCGGGGGAGCTTCCGCCAGGTTTTCCCCAAGTCGTTACCCAGTCGGGTCAGAGCGCGAGCATTAAGCTTTTGCCGATTGGACGCATGATGGAGGGGATCGCGTGCGATCTTGAGTCCGAAGGCTTGAAGGTGTTGCAACGGGCCATCACCCATGTACGGGGCGAAGACGCAGGAAAAGCCTTCTCAATGACGGGCTCACTGCCGCTCGTTCGAGATCTGCAACGGCGTGGATTCGACGTGCAGATCACCGGATTTGGGCGCAGCACCTATTACCATGCGCCGAATGAGCAAGCGAAGCTTGAACACTTTCGTCAGGGGTTCGATATCCTACGTGAGATCCTGCTGACCGCCGAGTAAGCCAGGCGCTTGCCGCGGGTGCTATCCTTCGCGCAGCTTATTCAACACGCTGACGTCTTCTAACGTGGAAACATCTTGCGTGATCTCTTTGCCGGCCGCGATATCTTTCAAGAGGCGGCGCATGATCTTTCCGCTACGCGTCTTCGGCAGCCCATCAGCGAAGCGGATGCTGTCAGGGCGGGCAAACTTCCCAATTTCGGTTGCTACATGCGCGGAGAGTGACTTCTTCATCTCGTCGCTGCCAACGTGAGGCGGCTTCAACGTTACAAACACCACTAATGCCTGGCCCGTGAGCGCATCTGGGCGCCCTACAGCGGCGGCTTCAGCCACAGCAGGGTGCGATACGAGCACGCTCTCAATCTCTGCGGTACCGATCCGATGGCCCGAGACGTTCAGCACGTCATCAATCCGGCCCACGACGTTGAAGTAACCCTCGCTGTCACAGCGTGCGCCATCACCCGTGAAATAAACACCTGGGATATCGCTGTAATATTGCTGTTTAAAACGTTCGTCATCACCCCAGATGGTGCGCAACATACTGGGCCAAGGCTCGCGAATCACCAGCAATCCGCCTTCGTTGGCATCCACCTTCACGCCCTCTTGCGTGACCACTTCGGTCTTCACCCCAAAAAACGGTAAGCCGGTGGAGCCAGGCTTGGTGACATGTGCACCGGGCAGCGTCGTCAACATGATGGAGCCCGTTTCCGTCTGCCACCAGGTATCCACGATTGGGCAGCGGCCCTTGCCGATCTTCTCGTGGTACCACATCCAAGCCTCGGGATTGATGGGCTCACCGACAGAGCCTAACAAGCGCAAACTCGAAAGATCCGCCTGGTCGATGAAGCTTTCCCCCTGCCGAATGAAGGCTCGGATCGCGGTCGGCGCCGTGTAGAGAATCGTGACCTTGTGCTTGTCGATCAGCTGCCAGAAGCGGCCCCAGTCCGGGAAATTCGGCGCGCCTTCGTACAGCACGCAGGTGGCTCCGTTGGAGAGTGGCCCGTAGACGATGTAACTGTGGCCCGTGACCCAGCCGATGTCTGCGGTGCACCAATAAATGTCATCTTCTTGCAGGTCGAAGACATACTTGGTGGTGACATGCGCGCCGACCAGATAACCGAGGCTCGTGTGCAACACGCCTTTGGGTTTGCCAGTAGAGCCTGAAGTATACAAGATGAACAGTGGGTGCTCGGCGTCCACAATCTCCGCGCCACCTCGGCACGGGTCCGCTGTTTTCAGCGCTTCCGCCCAATCGACATCGCGCCCTCGCATCATCTCAATAGGGCACAGTGCCTGCCCGAGACGACGAACCACGACAACCTTCTCAACCGTCGGCGACTTCGCCACAGCTCTGTCCACCGTTGCCTTCAACGGCACCACGCTGCCCCGCCGATACGCGCCGTCCTGTGTCAGCACCACCTTGGCTTGGCAATCATTGATGCGATCACTCAGTGACTCGGCCGCGAACCCACCAAAGACAACCGTGTGCGGGGCTCCGAGACGAGCGCAGGCTAACATTCCGATCACAGCTTCCGGCACCATTCCCATATAGATGGCGACCCGATCGCCGCGTTCAACGCCGAGAGCTCTCAATACCGCTGTGAATTGCTCCACACAGGCGTGCAATTCGGCATAGGTCAGCGAAGAGGATTCGCCGGGTTCACTTTCCCAAATCAGGGCTTTCTTGTTGCGGGTTTCGCTCTTGAGATGGCGGTCCAGGCAACTTTCAGTGACGTTAAGCTGTGCTCCAAGGAACCATTTCGCGTGGGGTAGCTGCCACTCCTTGAGGATGCTCCAGGGCTTCCGAAGCACTAACTCCGCTGTTTCCCGCTTCCAGAAGGTGTCTGGATCGGTCAGGCTTTCTTGGTAGAGCCGCTCATATTCTTCGGGGGACTGGATCCGCGCGCGTTTGCGAAAGGCCGCGGAGGGTTCAAAACGACGATCTTCAGCGACAAACGTTTCGATGGAATTGGCAGTCATCAGGACCTCTGGCGCACAAGGATTAGCGCGGAAGCTCGACGCACAATGCGCAGAACTCGGCGAACGCGCCAATCCTAATCAGGCCTGCCTGGAGAGGCTAGCCTCTCCAGCAACTGGGCCTCGCAGTGCTGACTCAAGCCAGCTTATTGAGGGCGATCTGAATACGAGAGATCGTGCGAGCCGCGGTTTGCACGCGCAGCGCGCCTTTGCTTGCTGCTTTAGCCAGGAGCTTGGAAGCCGCGAAAACAACGGCCTCTGCCAGCTTGCGGTCGCCTTCGGCTACGGCTTTGCGGGCATTTCGTACTGCCGTTCGGACAGCGCTGAGCGCGCTGCGGTTACGCAGGGTAGCTGCGATGCGTTGACGGTTGCGCTTTTCTGCTGAGGGATGATTAGCCATGTCCGTATCTGTCTACTTGGTCTCGGGCGCGCGTTTAGCGTCGGGCGCCTTGGGGTCATACCCTTCCGGGTGGACCGAAAATTTAGGGGTGGAGGTGTCCGCGATAGCGCTCTTGCGTGCGCGGCCAGCTGCAGTGGCACGAAGGTGCCGGCGTCGATCAGTTTGTTTTGTAGAAGAAACCATTGTTCAGTCTTCCCCGTGGGGCACCGACCTGATAGCCGGCGAGCAAGGGGCGGGGAATATGGGCGAACGCCCACGCATTGTCAACGCTTCCGACACAACTCAATCGAGAGGGCGAATTGTGAGCGGCACGCTGTAGCTCGGCCGAGAAAATGGCTTCACTCGCGCCGCACCGAGGGCGCTCTTGATGCAGCTTTCCGCGGGGGTTCCCGCAGCGGGCCCAGAAACGCTGACAGATTTTACCGAGCCAGTGGAGTCCCACGTCACCGTCGCGGAGGAAGGGCCCTTTTGGCCTGACACGCAGGACCTGGCAGCGCTCAGCCGAGAGGCGACCGCTGCCTGAACCGCGCCGCTCGACGGCTTCTCGGGCAGGTCCGCACTCGTGCTATCTGCGGGTTTCATTCGGCTCGGAGGGGCGGCACCACCGCCGCTGCTCGGTTTCTCGGGAGCAGCTTCTGAAACCTGTGATGGCGTATTCGCAGCGGGGGCGTTCGCAGTCGGGGCAGCGGCCACGGCTGGGCCTTCTTCCAGCTGAACCGCTTCGGCGGCGAGCTTGCCTTTCGTGTCCATCTTGTTTGCCGCCCTGTCGACGGCGACGCCACCCCGGGCGGCTTCGAGCTTGCTCGCCACTCTACCTAGGCTGAAGTCCTTTGTCGCGGCGGGTTCATCTCGCCTCCCAGCGGCTTTAAGATCTTCAAGGTTTTCGGCAACGGCAAGTTTTTGTTCCCCCGCTTGCGGGGCAAACTTGTCAGCCGCCTGAGGCGCGCTCGGCGGAGCGGGAGAGGCGGAACGAGGCCGCTCCACCAGCTCGGAGTGCGCCGTTTCTTCATTCTTCGCGAGTTGAGCGGCCGGGTCAGCCGCGCCTGCCTGAAAACGAAACCAGAGCGCGAAGGCGGCCGCGGCTGCAAAAAGGCCAATCAAGATCCCACTATTTCGACCACTCACTGCAGGCGCCGGAACAGAACGGGTCGCTGCCGCCACCACGGGCACCGGGCGGGAGACGTCACGCAAGGGAGCCGCCATGCGTGGCTGGGTTCGCCCGGGCTCTTCAACGGTTGGTGCTGCTTCCCGAGCTTGGGTCGCGTTCAGCAGCATTTCACGAGCGCTCAGGTCGGGCTGTGAGGATTGAGGCTTGCGGGGAGCAATGGATCGCGCGAAATCGACCAGGCTTGTTTCTTCGCTCGCAGCCTTGGGCAAAGAGGCGGTTGCCGATCGGACAGAAACCCGTGGCGCTGAGTCTCGGGGTGAAGCGTGTTCGACGAGTCGCGGAGCGCTCGCCGGTGCGCTCTCAGAATCCTCATCTCCATGCGGTAAGGGGGCTTCGAGCAATCCATCCGGTGTGGGTTCACCTGGATGGGTTTCAATTCTTTCGAGCAGCCGCACTTGAGCTGAATTCCAGAACTCTGGAGGCTTTTCGGGCACCGGCCAATTGGCAAGCAAACGTTCGGCCTCGTCGGGCAGCATCACAGATCTTCTCTCAGTCATCGTTCGCCCCGTGTTCCAGTGAGCTCATGCCCTTTTGCGCCCAGAAAAACCTTGAGTTGCTTGCGGGCTTCGTGAACGCGCCAGGCAACCGTTCCCTCGGGGCACCCGAGCACGGCAGAGGCCTCGGTGTGGCTCAAGCCATCCAAGGCCACCAAAATCAAAGTGACCCGGAGCGTTTCGCTCAGCTGTGCCATCCCATCCGCAAGCGCCAACGCCAACTCTCGGTCAGCATTCTGTGCGACCGGATCAGCCATCGATGGCCTGCGTTCAACGAGCGCTCCCTCCACCTTCGGATCATCGAGGCTTGTGCCCTGACCGCGCGGCTTTCTGGCTCTCAACATATTGAGCGACAGATTCACAGCGATTCGGTACATCCACGTAAACGGCTCGCTCCTGCCATCAAACCTGTCGAGCGCGCCATAGGCACGAAAGAAGCACTCCTGAGTGACCTCCTCAGCCTCTGCTTCGTTCCGCAGCATGTGCACCACAACGCGATAAATCCGGCGTTGATGGCGCGCGACGATCTGGCCGAAGGCCTGCTTATTGCCCGCTTTGGCGGCTTCTACCAACTCACGATCGGTGGTGTCTTGCATGCGGGTTCGGTCCGGGCGTGCCCTCGTTGTGGGCAGCTCCTTCGCGCCCCACCTCGGTCGGACTGCACGAGGCGGAGTGAGAAAAGCTTCACGCGATTTTTCAGCGTGGGCCGGAACATAGTCGAACACAAACCCTTCGACAACGCCCAGGGTGGAACCCTTGGCAGATCCCGCGCGAATGGCGGGAGAATGCGGGGGTATGGCAGAGGATGGCAGAGGACTTAGGACTGCCCCAGCCGCTTCTTGAGCAAATCGCCCAAGGTTCCGAAGCTGCTCTCGGCTTGGAGCTTCTGGCGATAATCGCGCGTCGCCTTGCGTTCTTCGTCGTCTTTTAGGCCTTGGACGCTGAGCTTGACCTCGCCGCGCCGATCCAAATCGATCACCTTGGTGTCTAGGACCTGACCGACCTTGAACGTTTTCCGGAGATCGGTGCCACGTGCCGTGCCCGTCTGGCCGGCTGGGATGAAGCCACGTGCAAAGCGTCCGGTGGCACCCAGAACGCGGACTGTCAGGCCGCCCGGCTCGCCTTTCATCACCTCGACCTTGAGTGCGCCATTCTTGCTCACCTTCTGGGGAGCTTCTTCGGCGTGCTCGGGCTTGGGCGCGGGATGCAAGCCCACCTGCCGATTCTCAAAGTCAAACGTCACCACCACGACTGGGATTTCATCGCCCACCTTGACGAGTGCATCCGGAGTCTCGATTCGGGTTAACGACAGATCGGTGATGTGGATGTAGCCTTCGATATCGGAATCGAGCAAGCAGCTCACTCCGAACGGCTCGATGTGGGTGACCTTTGCCGTGTGCAGCGAGCGGACTGCGTATTTGGCGCGCGCCTCAGCCCAAGGATCGGCCATCAACGCTTTGCGGCTCAGCCACAGCTTGCCTCGCTCATCAACGCGCAGGACCTTCACATCGAAGCTATCGCCTTGCTTCATGATGTCCATCATCAGCGCGCGCGGATCATGGCTCGCTTCGGACACATGAACGAGCCCTTCCAGATTCTCGGCTGAAGGAAGTGCGACGAAGGCGCCCCACTCGACGACCGTGCGAACCACGCCGCGCAGAACTTGCCCTTCGGTGAGCGTACCGAGCGCTTCCTTTCGGCGCACGTGTGCCTCTGCTTCGAGCATGGGCCGCCGCGTCACCACCACATCGCGCCCGTGGTGTTCGTATTGAATCACCTTAAAATCCAACACCTGACCCAGGAGCCCGGCGAAGTTGGCATGGGAAGGGTGCAAATCAAGCCCAGAAGCTGGCGCAAACGCGCGTAAGCCTCGGATATCTACCTCGACCCCACCTTTGATCACGCCGGTGATCAGCCCGTGGACGAACGAGCCAGCTTTGTAAGCTTTCTCGACAAGCGGCTTCGTTTCTTCTTCGCGCAACGGCTTACGGCTGAGCACGACCAGCCCACCGCGTGCGCCGTCCTGATGAATTCGAGCCACCAGGCGATCGCCTACGCTCGGCACCAAATCGTCCGGCTCCATTTCGGAGCGGTCAAAGATCGCGAGGGCCTTACCCGCAAGATCCACCATGATGGCGGTATCGAGGACGGCCGTCACTTTGCCGAAGACTTCTTCACCGACGCCGAATGGCGGCCGCTCCATGACACGAGGATTCTTCTGGTTATGCCGCGGACGCTCACGCGCGGCGGGGGCCTGTGCCTGTGCCTGCGCGCCGGGTGCCACATCCGACTTCTTCTTTCGGCGACGCCGTTTACGTTTTCCGGTGCCATTTGCAGCCCCGCCATCGCCAGCATCGCCAGCATCGCCTTCGGCGGTATCTCCCTCAGCTGCATCGGCGGTATTGCCCTCGGGAGCATCGCCAGGCTCACCCTCGGAACTCTGGCCCAACTGGGCTTCGTCTTCGGGAGGCTGGCGCGGTCCGGGCGCCGTGAGATCCAAGGTTGACGAGGGTGATGGCTCAGCACTGACAGAATCGGAAACCGTATTCTGCTCGGCGACGTGTTCAATTGAAGTCATTTTAACGCCTGAAGAACTTGATGCGCGCCCTATATCGCGCGCGGGTCGATCTGCCAACAGCACTCGGTCAGAAGGGGCCGGAACATAGCTCCCCGCCGGCCAATTCGCTAGCGCGCAATCGGCAGGTGCCGATTCGTTCCGCCGCTACGGTCAATCAGAAATCCTTCGGCCGCGGTCGCGTGGTGCTGATTCACCCGTTCAATCAGCGCTTCTGCGACGGAGATAAAGGCTTTTGCGATTGCGGAACTCGGACTGGCCTGGACGACGGGTGTCCCGGCATCGCCCCACTTGCCAACGCTCGGCTCCAGAGGAATTTGCCCGATCAACGGGGCTTTGGCGGCGTCTGCGACTTTTTGCCCTCCACCCACACCAAACAAAGTGTGCCGTGTTTCGCACTTATCGCACACGAAATAGCTTTCGTTTTCGACCACGCCTAAGATTGGAATCCCCACCTTGGCGTTCATGGAGACGGCTTTGTAGACGTCTTGCAGGGCCACCTCCTGCGGAGTCGTCACGATAATGGATCCGGTGCTTTGCACGCGTTGCGAAAGCGTCAACGCAATGTCACCTGTCCCAGGGGGTAAATCGAGCAGCAAGAAATCGAGCGGACCCCAATCGACATCCTTCAAGAATTGGAGGAGCGCGCTGTGCAGCATGGGGCCACGCCAAACCACCGCACTCTTTGGGTCGTCCAGCATGAAGCCGATGCTCATGAGCTTCACGCCGAAGCGCTCGAGCGGCTGAATGCGCTGCCCGTTGGTCATCGGGCGTTCGTTGATTCCAAACATCGTGGGAATGCTGGGGCCGTACATATCCGCGTCCAGCAAGCCAACTTTCGCTCCGAGCTGCGTGAGCGCGACGGCGACATTGCAGGCCACGGTGCTTTTACCCACGCCGCCTTTGCCGCTCATCACCAAGATGATGTTCTTCGCGGACGGGACCGGATCTTCAGGGCCAATTTGTCGGCTGGTGACTTCGAACGCCATAGACCCCTCCCGGTACGCCCAAGCCGATCCGGTGTCAAATGGGGGGGCGAGTCGATCAAATGAGCCCGGCGAGATGCGCGAGCCAGAGCCCAGCGCCAAAGCCCGTTCCGGCTGCGAGCAAGGCCGAATTGAGCTGGCGAGAGCTATTGATCGTGCGCGTGGCGCTCGCGCTGGCCGCCCGTGCGGTGCCGAGCAGGCTGGCGTCGGAGAGGGGGGGCACGTTGACCTCGATGAGGGGCTCGGCGTCCGGCGGATCGCTCCGGTAGCCCTCGAGAAGATCCAGACCGGGCGTTCCGGGAGCTTTCGGGATTTGGGGAAATCTGAGGAGTGAATCGGTGATTCGGGGCCGGAGGGACGCGAGCTTCTGAAGCAACCTGGCGGGGAACTGACTGGTGAACTGGATATTAGAAGCCGCGAGCGAGGGACCTGAAGGCGTGGCGAACGGTGCCAAAGCTGCGGCAAATTCGTTGGCACTCGCAAATCGCAGTTCTGGCTTCACAGCAAGTGCGCGTTCCACGAGGTTGGCGAGTGCTTTCGATACCGCGGCGTTTTGTGTCACCAGGCTCGCGCGCTCTTGTTTGAACATGGCGCCAAAGATCTGGGTGGGATTGGCGCCCAGGTGCGGGGGGCTGCCGGCGAGCATTTCGTACAGAATGACTCCAATCGAGAAGAGGTCAGTTCGAGCGTCCACGGGATCGCCGAGAACTTGCTCGGGTGCAGTGTAGCGTGGTGTTCCCCAGGTTCGGGTTTCGAACCCTTCTTTTGCTGGAGTGGCGATGACGCCTTCCGCGAGCCCAAAATCAACAATTTTAACCAATGGCCGCGCAGGCGAGGGGTGCGTGACGACGATGTTGTCGGGTTTTAGATCGCGATGAATGATGCCGTGCCGGTGAGATGCAGAGAGCCCGGCGAGCGCTTGCAGCATGAGCTCACAGGCGTAACTGACGGGAAGGCGGGGGCCTTTGGCGATGAGCTCGCCGATTGTTTCACCCAACAACAGCTCCATCACTAAAAAGGGTGCGCCGTTCGGGCACTCGCCCTGGTCGTAGATGTCGATAATGTTAGCGTGAGCGATCGTTGCGGAGGCCTGTGCTTCAGCGAGGAACCTCTCACGCATGAAATCATCCGTGGCGAACTGGCTCTGCATGACCTTGATCGCAACGCGCTTCTTGAAGGACAGCTGCTCGGCTTCATACACGACGCTGACGCCACCCACGGCGATTTCGCGGATCAGTCGATACTTAGCACCGAGAATGCTCCCGGCTTGTGGCCTTTCCTGGCTTGCGGGCTGGGTCATTGACGCTAGCGCTCCAAAAGCGTGGAACGACCCAAGATTTGAAAGCTTGAAGCCTATTTGTTCAGCGTGGCAAGTTGCTGTGCCAGCGGATGCGCCGGGGCGCATCGGCTCAGAAAAGCACGCCTAAGTGCAAACGCAACACTTGGGCCGCATTGGTCGAGGGACCGTTTTCTTGGGGCAGGTGGTCGAGGCCGGACATGGGAAACAGCACACCGTACTGCAACATCGCAAAGAAGCCGCCGAGCTCATCGGGCTTGTCGTTCTGCCCGCCATCCTTGGACTGGAACATCAGTGAACCGTTGAGCTCGATGCCAAGATCGCGAGCGTTACCCGGCGTTTGCAAAAACTCGCTGGCCCGCGTCCAAATCGCCGCAAACTGACCGCCCAAGCGCTGGCCGTTCGGGTTGCGCATGAAATCATACGAGACAGAGGGGCGGAAGTAATACGTGCCTTGAACGCGCCCAAGAATGTTGCGGTTCAGGATCAAATCCACGCGGTACGCTGGGTTGAAGCGAAAGGTTGAGAAGGTGTCGCTGCCGTTATGGGAAACGCTCGCCGTGCGGGCTGGCGCCAGGCCTTCGTCGTTGGCGTCGCCCGAGGCCCAGCCGAAGTTGAAGCCAAGCTTCAAGCGATCTTCCACGAGCTTTTGCTCGAGTTCGGAAGCGAGCCCGAACTGGCGGATCTTGTAGCCTTTCGCTCCGGGCGCTGTGCTGTAGTCGGATGCGCCGTTCGTGGAATTCTCAACGGTGCCGTAAAACGAGGCGAATTCGAGTTCGTAACGGAACTTCTTGTACAGCAGCTGAACCCACAAATCAGGGACCCAGAGCGTGAGCCCACGGCGCTCGAAGCTTGCGCTGCCTGGTGGGCAATCGAGCGCCGCGCCGGTCATTCCCATCTGGCATGTTCCGGCGCCAGCCACGGCTCCCTTGCCGGAACCCGCCTGATCATTGGTGAGCTGTTGGGTGCGCCGCGCGAGATGTAAGCCGGTATTCAAAACCAGCTCGCCCTTCGTCAACGCAAGCGCTTCAAGCTCCTTGCTTTTCTTGCGCGCGATAATGAAGACGAGTTCATTGACATCGTCAGCCTGCGCTATGTCGTACGCCTGGCTGCCTAAGCTCGACAACGAAGCACTCGTTGCGCCTTCGGCAGGAAAATCCCACGCACCGGCCAGCAACAGATCGAGCGGTGCAATTTGGGTGGAAGCCATGATGCGGTCGACCGTGGACTGATAGTCGTCGTCGTAACCGTCACCGGAATTGTAAACCATGCCCAAGCCCCACTGGTTGGGCATGCGTCCGAAGCGTAGCTCACCGATGGGTGAGGCATATTCGGCCCAGGCGCGCTTCACGCGGATGCTATCCGAAAGGCTGTTTACGCCGCTTGCAGGCGGGTCAGTGGTGGTGGCCTGCGAAGCATTGCCAGCAACACTGCCGTCGGGCGCACGCACCGCGTAGCCGTAGCCCGAGGGCACAACGCTGTAGCTATCGGGCGTGCTGCCGAGCACGAGATTATCGAGCAGATCGATCTCGGAAAGGATCCGCAGGTTGTCGGAGATATGAAGCTCAGGGACCAACCTGAATCGGAGGTTGGCGCCAGCCTGCGTGTTGTTCTTGCAGCCAACTAGCTTATTGGGATCCGTTCCGCTGCCCGTGCCGGCTTCGTTCGGCGTGCACTGAACGGGGCCGAAGGATTCGCTGTTGGTAACTGAGGTATACGAATTATCAGCGGGCTGCGGCCAAAGGGCAGTGCTTGGCGTGTCGCGTCGATTGAGTGCGAATTTGTTAAAGAGCTCTGCGCGCACCCGGAAATTTCCGTGGATCTCAAAGAGTGGGCGCGAGTGGGACCACCAATCTTCAGCGAAGACGCGTGTCGTTGCTTCTTTGGGCTGTTCGGGAGTTCCAGACACGTCAGCAGCGGTAGGCGCGGCTTCGCTTGGAGGAGGTGTTAGCTGGAGATTGCCTTCAGCGGGAGGTAGTGCGGCGTCAGATGGCGCTGGAGCCTCGGGTGAGGTCGGTGCTGCCTCAGCGGGTGCTCCTGGCTCAGGGGTAGTGGGTGCTGTTTCGGTTTCAGGGGGTGCCGCCTCGGCAGGTGCGTTTGGCTCGGGGTCTGAAGTTGGCGCCGCGCTTGGCGCCTCGGGCGAAGGAGAGGAAGGAGGCTGTGCAAGTGCGGCAGAGGTTCCCAGAACCACCGCCAAACCCGAGAACCACCCCAACCGTCGAAACCGCGAGAAAAAAGCGCTGGAAGTGCAAGCCACGCGCAGCCTTTCGCATGCCCAGGAGAAGCCTGTCAACGAGGTGCGCCCAGCTGTTCCGGGGCTCCGGGTCTCCGGACCGGTAGGCCGGTGAGCGCTTAGGCACCAAATCCGCGCATGACGGCCGTTCGAAGCGCGTCGGCCTCGGCCGGCGGCGTGCCGCCCACAGCCTGAACCTGGCCGGTACGCGAGATGGATTGCGCATTTCGAGCGAGCTCTTGTTGGGCCGCCCAGCCCTCCGTGAGCGGTAAACCGAGGGCCTTTGCGATGGCTTCGCCCAGCTTCAGCGCCGAAGCGAAGCGGAGGTTAGGATTTTTGGCGAGCGCGCGGGCGAACACCAGATCCGCGCGCGCTGGGAGCGAGGGGAGGAGCAGCGTCATGGGCTGTGGGACTTCTTCAACCTGGGCTGCGCGCAACAAGATCTCATTGCGCTGAGGACGCTCAAAGGGCGTCTTGCCGCTCAGCATTTCGTAGAGCACGATCGCGGCGCTGTACAGATCCGCTCGGCCATCCAGATCGTGAGCCAGCACCTGCTCGGGTGCCATGTAGGCGCCAGTGCCGGGAGCCAGGCCGCCCGTAGAACTCACCGCATCCGCGGGGAGACGCGCGATGCCAAAATCAGTGAGCTTCACGATGCCATCTTGGCGCAGCAAAATGTTGCTCGGCTTGATGTCGCGGTGCACGATCCCGAGCGCGTGGAGCGAGGC
>JBBSBI010000069.1:0-24128 GCA_038251425.1 Polyangiales bacterium | reverse complement strand
GGATGCCCGGAGACATAACAGCCGAGCGCCGATTTCTCGCGCCGCAGCAGCTCAAATCCGTCCCATTCGAGCGGATGTGGGTACTCATCTGCACTGTTGGGCTGGCTGGTGCTGGTGGTCGCGGCTTGGTCGAACATGCCAAACAAAGTGGTCTGGCCGCGCTCACGGTCGCGCGTCGTATTCCGCGAGCGTTCAAGGGCTCGATCAATCGCCGCGTAGGCGCGGGCTCGTGTGATGCCTCGGGACTCGAGCGCTGAGTCGAAGGCCCCACATTGAACCAGCGATTCCAAGACGCCTTTATTCAGGCGTTTTGCATCAACGCGCGAGGCAAAATCAAAGAGATCGGCAAATTTCCCGCCCGCCTGACGCGCGTCAAACATCGTTTCGAGCGCGGCTTCTCCCACGCCACGCACTGCTCCAAGCCCAAAGCGGACTTGCGGACCGAATCTGTCTTTGAGCTTGCCTGGGCCGCGCGGCGGACCCTGACCCCGCGGATGTTTGTAGACCACCGAAAAGTCCGTCGCGCTCGCGTTAATATCGGGCGGTAAAACGCTCACGCCCCAGGCGCGCGCCTCCGCGATTGTGCGCACCACTTTCTCGATTTTTTCGCGGTCGGCCGTCATCACCCCCGCGAAAAATTCAGCCGGATAATGGGCTTTCAAGTACGCCGTTTGGTAGGTAACCAGGGCGTAAGCTGCTGAATGGCTCTTGTTGAAGCCGTAGGAAGCAAAACCCTCCACCTCCTTAAAAATTGCCAAGGCTTGCTCCTCAGATACCCCGTTTTTCTGAGCGCCCTCCACGAACATCGCCAGCTGCTTCTGCATCTCTTCAGCCTTCTTCTTGCCCATCGCACGGCGCAACAGATCGGCGCTCCCGAGCGAAAAACCGGCAAGATACTGGGCGATTTGCATCACTTGCTCTTGATAGACGGGCACACCGTAAGTGGGTGCGAGCACGCCATCCACCAACGGATGCAGCTTTCGGATCGCCTTTCGGCCATGTTTGCCGCCCACAAAATCATCAATCATCCCAGTGCCGAGCGGCCCTGGTCGATAGAGCGCCACGGCAGCTACAATATCTTCGAAACAATCAGGCTTTAGCTGGCGTAAGAGCGCCTGCATCCCGCTCGATTCAAGCTGAAATACGTTCGTGGTTTCACCACTCGAAACGAGCGTGTACGTTTCGCGATCATCGAGTGGGATCTTCGAAAGATCGAGTGGATTCTCCTTGCGGTCAGGGCGCGCGTTCACGAAACGCTGTACGATGTCGATGACTGTCAGGGTTTTTAAGCCCAAGAAATCAAATTTGACCAGCCCGGCGGCCTCGACGTCGTCTTTGTCGTATTGCGTGACAATCACGTCGCCGTTGCGAAAACAGGGCACATGCGTGATGAGCGGGCCATCGCTGATCACGACACCCGCCGCGTGGGTGCCCGCGTGCCGCGTGAGATCTTCGAGCTTTTGGGCTTGCTTGATCAGCTCAGCGACGCGTGGCTCGGATTCAACCCGTTGCCGCAGCTTGGGTTCAGCCACGAGGGCTTCGGTGATGGTGCACATCTTGCCCTGCCCTTTGGCGGGGATCAGGCTGGCAATGCGCTGTGCTTCGGGAGCTGGGAAGCTCATCGCGCGGGCAACATCTTTGATCACGCTGCGCGCCTTTAAGTTCTGGAAAGTGGCAATTTGCCCTACCGATTCTTGCCCATATTTGGACGCCACATACGTGATGACCTCATCACGCCGCGCCATGCAAAAATCGACGTCGAAGTCTGGCATGCTGATGCGTTCTGGGTTCAGAAAGCGCTCAAACAGCAAATTATACGGCAATGGGTCGATTTCGGTGATCCCCATCGAATACGCCACCAGCGAGCCCGCACCCGAGCCGCGACCTGGGCCAACCGGGATCCCGCGCGCCTTGGCTTCCCGGATAAAATCCCAAACAATCAAGAAATACCCGGGATAATCCATCGAAATGATCACTCCGAGTTCACGCTCCAAGCGTTCTCGGTAGGTGTGCTCATCGAACGCACGCCCTGTGCGGCGGAAATCAGCCAATCTCTGATTCAGCCCTTCACCGGCTACATGCCGAAAATAACTGGCGGCGTCGTAGCCTTCGGGCACCGGAAAGCTCGGGAGCATGGCTGCGCCGAGGTTGAGTTTCAGCCCGGAACACATCTCGGCAACGAGCAACGTATTTTTGGTGGCGTCGGGATAATCGCGGAAAAGCTCCACCATCTCCGAGGGCGACTTCAAATACATTTGGCTGCTGTTGTGATGATGCGCGTGCGATTCCTCAAAGGTTTTCCCTTGGCGGATGCACTCCAGATACTGTTGGGCTTCAGCATCGTCGCGATTCAAGAACTGGACGTCGTTGCTGGCCACACACGGCAAACCGAGCCTATCGGCGGTCTGCGAAAGAATTGAATTAACCAGCGGTTGTTCCGGGAAGCCGTGGTCTTGAAGCTCCACGAACAAATGCCCCGGCTGGAACATGTCGCGCAGTTCAGCCAGCATGGGCTCGCCGCGTTCAGGTCCGTATTCGAGGATGGCCTGCGCCATCACCCCGCCGAGACAACCGGTGAGGGCCACGTTCCCAGGGGCATACTTGGCCACCTGGTCCAGCGTAACGCTCGGGGTGTCGACGTTCGCAGAGCTTAAATAGCCCAGCGAAACGAGCTGGATCAGATTTTTGTAGCCCTCGGCATTGGACGCCAACATCACCAAGTGGTCGACAACACCCGGGTTGTTCCGCCGCGCCACGTTCAGCTCGCAACCGAGGATCGGTTGGATCCCAGCCTTATGGCAGGCGTTGTAATGCCGGATCGCCCCATACATGTTGGCGTGGTCGGTGATAGCGACCGCCTTCATGCCGCGACGTTCCGCCTCTACGGCGAGCTCCCCCACTCGCACCATGCTGACGAGAAAGGAAAACTGGGAGTGTGCGTGGAGATGGACGAACTCTGCCACTCGGCACCAAGTAGCACCCGGCGTCGCTGCGGAGAAAGCCATTCCCCACGCAGTCCTTAACTGGCCATTAGGCCGGCCAGGAAAACAGCCCACAAGCGGGCCTGAGCCAATTGTAGGCTGCCGCCCGCGCTCCGTGTGCTATGTGGCCCCCATGCGCGTCCCCTTGCTTGCGATGACGCTGGTGGTTGCCTCCCTGGCGGCTTGCGACAAGCGGCCAACGGACACCAGAGCTTGGGTGCCCGCCGACCACGATCAGCCGCCCTCTCCGAATCAAGTTGCCCCTCCTGCGGAAAGCCCACCCACCCCCGCTGGAGCTGCGGGTGCTGGTGGCGTACCGGCCAACTCGGTCAGCCAAGCGCTGGCCCACCGGGGCCTCAATGAACAAATCCTTCAGGTTTGGGTTGAGCGCTGCACGACTTGCCACGGCACCATTGGACGCGGGGATGGCCCCCAAGCGCGCGTCGTCAACGCCCGGGATCTCAGCGATCCAGTCTGGCAGCAGGCTACCTCCGACGCAAAGATAGAGAAGAGCATCAGCAAGGGTCGCGGAATGATGCCAGCTTTCGAATTACCGCCAGAGACACTCGCGGGCATGGTGAAATTGGTCCGGCTTTTTGCGCAACGCTCCGCTGTCCCTCCGAACTCTGGGGCATCCAAGTGAAGCGAGCCGAGCTTCGTGCCTGGGCCACGCGTGCCTCTTTGATCGGGGGCACGCTGGCCTGTGCGCTGGTGCTCCGCCCCAGGTTGCCGCATGAGCAGGAGCTAGCCTTCAAGCTAGGAAGCGGTTCAGCAGAGCAGCTTGAGGTGAGCTGGACGCCAGATTCCGAGAGTGAGCCCCAGGGCGGATTTTCGATGAATCTTGGGCGAAAAGCCTCGAGAATCATTCGGCATACCGCAGATTTGGCGAACGGGCCGTACCGCTTCGACATCGTGGTGACGCGGGTTCAGGTTTTAGGGGAGCCCGCTGCTACCCAGACTGATCCAAGCACCACCAGCTATGTTCGTCGCGTCACGCTGGAAGGCGTCCCCACCACTATTCACCTACCGTGAGGCCAATCAGTGACTGAAGGAACGCGCCCCAACTACCCCCAGCTCCAACCGCAGGTTCGCAACTTGGTTGCCACGAGCGAACCGATGCGCCAGCTGGCTTCCCAACTCGAACGAGCCGCGTCCGGCAGCGGATCGGTACTTATCTTTGGCGAGCCCGGCTCAGGGCGAACGTTCGCGGCCCAAGTGCTGCACCAGAAAAGTGCCAACGCTGGTACCCCATTTCTTAACCTCCCGCTGTCAGAGGCTTCACCCCAACACCACCGAGAGTTGCTTTTCGGCAGAGCCGGACTGCTGGACCTCGGCGGAACCATTTGTCTCAATGATATCGAGTGCTTATCACACGAAGTTCAAGCGGAGCTTGCGCAAAAACTACCCTCCACCGCCTCCCGTGTCATCGCCATTTCCGGGCGCCCTCTGGAACAGTGGGCAGGCGCTGGTGCGTTCAGTGTCGTGCTGCTGGGAGGATTCACTGAGCGGCTCCGCGTGCCCGCACTCCGTGACCGCCAAGAGGATCTACCTGAGCTCGTGCGAAGCTTGCTGCGCGAAGCCTGCACACAGGCGCGTCGATCGCCGCTGAACCCCTCGCAAGCCTTGATTGAAGCGCTGAGCCGCTACGATTTCCCAGGTAATATTGATCAGTTACGAGCTGTTCTTGAGCGTGCGCTCCAGAGAGTCGGTAGCGAAGATGAGCTGGGCACGAGCGCACTGAGCGCGATCAGTGAGTTCCAGGAGCCTGGAGCGTTCACGGCGGCCCTCAGCTATCGGGATACGCGCACGCATTTTGAGGCGGGCTTCGAGAAAGCCTATGTCCAGTGGTTGCTCGAGCGCCACCAGGACAACATCAGCGCCGCTGCCCGCGAAGCTCGAATGGACCGCAAACACCTGTACGATCTCGCTCGTAAGCACGGGCTCCGACGTCCGAGGGGCTCAGAAGCCTGAGCGATCTACCCGTTTCTTCGATAAATGGGTTCCGTGTTTCCACCCCCCTTGAACAGAACAACGCACTGCGGCTATCTCTTGGCCCTTAGCAACGTGATGTCGTATCTTATCCTACATCAGCGCACACACACGAGTGCGGCTCTTTTTTCGGTCGATGATGTGCAGGGGGTTTCGCGGGGGAACCTTGGGTCCGTTGTTGGAGTGGCAAAACGCATGAAGTTCAATTTCTATTACCTCACAGCTTTCGTTTCTATCGCTGCAGCTTTCTTCGCCGGTTCAATCGGCATCCAGCTCGCCGTGCTCGGCGTGACGCTGGCCATCTTTTTTGGGACGCTCTCGCTGCAGACTCCCGCGGCAGCCGACGCGCCTAGCACCAACTCAGGTACATAACGGAACAGTTTGATAGCACGCCCCCGCGCTCGTCGCGCGAGCCCAGCCCCGCCTCCATCCCGCCGGCACGGCTGAGGAGCGTCCAGGAGCTGACGCTCCCAGAAGTTGAAGCACTGCGGCTCATCTTGCGCGGAGGTTCGGTGATCGATTGGCACCGGCTCCACTTCGGCGACACCGAGGACGTGCGGGGGTTCTTAGCTAACCATGAGCTCTCCCTCGAAACAGCTGGCGATCGTGCGTACCTGGAGCGTGTTCGGGATGAAGCGATCGAATACCTGCGGCGCAATTTCTCCTTCGCAATTCCGAAACCGCTGGAGCGTGCGTCAGTGGATCAGCTGCTGCTCATGGCGGCGGGCAAGACCGAATCCAACCACCGCCAGCTGTGCGCCTGCACGATCCTGAAAACGGTCCATATCATCCACCACATGTCCGGGCGTGAGCTGCTATTTCGCTTACCGGTCAGCGACCACGACCTATTCCACTTAGTAGAGGAAAAGGTCTATCGCATGGTGGGCACCATGCTGAGTGCCGGCTTCCCCATCACTGAATTCATCGGCGGCCGGAAGAACCTCGACTCGACCTACACCAAGCTTCTTTCGAAGCAGGAAGCCACCGCGTCAGCCCTTTACGACAAGCTCCGCTTCAGGATCGTAACGCGCACCCGCGACGATGTTCTGCCCATCCTCAATTACCTCACCCAGCGCGTGTTGCCATTTAACTATGTCGTTCCGCAGCAGAGCACCAATACCTTGCTGAATTTTCGGGACTTCTGCATGGCACACCCCCACCTGCGCGAGATGGTGCCGCACTTTCAAGGGGATATGGAGGATATGCTGAGCCCTGGGGACAATCGCTTCAGCGCACCGAGCTATCGCGTGATCCATTTCGTGGCTGACATTCCAGTCAGGGTGCCGGAGCACGTGATGGAACTCGCGCCCACCGGTTGCGAGGGCCTCGGGCCGATTGTTTTCATGCTCTGCGAGTTCCAGTTGCTCGATGCCGATAGCGATGCCGCCAACGAAACCGGCGATGCAAGCCACGAGGCCTACAAGCAGCGACAAAAATCCGCGGTATTCGCGCGCCTCCGCATGGGTGTGCGCACCGAAAAGCCGCCGACGGACCCTGAGTCGTAGCGAGCACTGGCCTGCGCTCGGCCTGGGCGGGACGGACGATTTCCGACCTCGACAAAGCAGATAGCCGTTCCCTGCCCTGGGCTAAATGCGCTACGAACCGGGGCGATGCGGCTTTCAAGCTCACGGGTGTCCGAAATGGTCCACGAAATGGTCGCAGCTCTCCTGGCGGGGGGAGACATCGAATGTGAAGACCCGAAGGAAGTAGCTCGAGACCTCGAGTCGGTACTGAACCAATACATTCAAGATGAAGCGGACATCACTGATCGCGCCCGCGACATGATTGCTACCCGCGGCTTGCCCCAGTCGGACATCGGGAAAACGCGTCGGCTTCTGGCCGATCAACGCAAGATTAAGATCGACGACGACGCCATCGACTACCTGCTCGATCAGCTCCTAGAAATGCTGATGCACTCGAACAACGTCGAAGAAATCTTTGCTGAAGACTATCAGCTACGCAAGAAGATGCGTGAGCCCCTCCGCAAGCAAGCCGATCTCGACGGCGAGCTGCAGCAAGCCGTCCGCAATCAGTTGAAGCACGTGAAAGAGGGCACCAGCACCTGGGAAATCGAATACCGCCGAGTGATGGAAGATATCAAACGCCGCAAGGGGCTCTGAGCACGACTGAAGGCTTCGCGTTAGGCGGGAACGGCTGCAGGAAACAGGTGAATCATGTCGAGTAGTGGGCCGCTTTTGTTGATCGTTTCCTCGCCCTCGGGCGCAGGCAAAACCACACTGACCGCGCGCTTGCTGGCCGCCATTGGCAATGTCCGCTTCAGCGTCTCCCACACCACGCGCAAGCCTCGCCCCAACGAAGAGAACGGCCGCGAATACCATTTCGTCACACGCGAAGAGTTCGAGCGGCTCATCGCCAAAGACGAATTCGTGGAGTGGGCTGAAGTTCACGGAAATCTTTACGGAACTAGCCAGCGTGAGCTTGCGAGTGCCTCCAGTGCGCGAGGCATCTTGTTTGATATCGATCATCAAGGTGCGCGGCAGATCAAGAGTTCCCGCCCCGACGCGGTCGGGGTCTTCATCTTGCCGCCCAGCATGGAGATTCTGCTGCAACGGCTCCGAGGCAGAGCCAGCGAGGATGAAGAGACAGTACAGCGGCGCTTCAATGTCGCCCGGACCGAAATCGCCCACTATGGGCTCTTCGACTATGTCCTGGTCAACGATGAGCTCGACGCCGCCACCGACAAATTGCTCGGTATTTTTCGGGCCGAAGAATGCCGCCGCGCGCGGGCAGCCCGTTTTGCGGAGCGATTGCTGGCCATGGGTCGCGATTTTGGCGACAAATAGCGGAACATAGGCCGGTCGCCACGCTTGAAACTGGCCAGGTGCTGGGACAGAGTGAGGAAAGATTCATGAGCAACTCAAATACCAAGTCCGTTCTGATTGTTGGGTCCATGGCCTTCGATGACCTGGAGCTGCCATCCGGCAATTTCGCTGATGTGGTGGGTGGCTCGGCTACTTACTGCGCGTACGCAGCGAGCTTGTTTTCAGGTGTGAAAATTGTTGCGGTCGTCGGTGATGATTTTCCGGCCGCGAGCTTGGATTCGCTGGCGCAGCGTGGCGTGAACACCGAGGGTATTGAGCGTGTCGATGGCAAGACATTCCGCTGGAAAGGGCGCTACGCGCAGAATCTCTCCAGCCGTACGACGCTCGACACGCAGCTGAACGTTTTCGCCGATTTTCGGCCAAAATTGCCAACCAGCTACAAAAAGTGCACCCACCTCTTGTTGGGCAATATCCATCCCGCACTTCAGCTTGAAGTTCTCGATCAAGTCGAGAAGCCCGAGTTCGTGGCTGCTGATACGATGAATTTTTGGATCGAGGGCGAACGCCCAACCCTCGAACGAGTCCTCAAGAAGATCGACTGTCTGGTGGTCAACGACGAGGAAATCCGACAGCTTTCCGGTGACCACAACATCAAGCAAGCTGCGGCTAAAGTGCTCAAAATGGGGCCAAAGCGCCTGATCATAAAACGCGGCGAGTACGGCGCCATGCTTTTCGACGAACACGGGATCTTCTTTGCTCCGGCCTACCCGCTAGAGGCTGAAGTCGATCCAACTGGCGCGGGCGATACCTTCGCGGGCGCTTTCATGGGATTTCTGGCACGCGAGTCCGAGATGGATCGTGGCTCGCTTCGCAGAGCACTCATGATGGCCGCCACTGTAGCTTCCTTCTGTGTCGAAAGCGTCGGAACGGAACGGCTCCAAACGCTCACGCGCGAAGACGTGGCACATCGGCTTGAGTCGCTACGCTCGCTTGTGCACTTCGGAGCCTAGGCTGCTCGCGCGAGATTAGGCGGCAGCGCCCACGTGCTGATCGCGGTCTTCTGAAGCGCCAGCGCTCGAGACCTCTGCGATCAACGGACCGTAAAAACGCGAACGGACAGCAGCGACTAGACGCAAGAGTTCAGCTTGGCTTGCCAGCTTGGTGTCGAGCAGCAGGCGCATGTATCCGTCGGCGTAGCCTTGGGCGTGCGCGAGGCGGCTGTGAGGCCCACCCGCTTCCTTAAGTTCCAAGACCTCGGTGAGCAGGGTCTCGAGAACGTGCAACTGGTCCTTAGTTTGTGAACTCATGATGGCCTCCGGCAGGGTTCGCCCAGACGCCTTCTTGGTAACGGGCACGCGCCAATCGGGCCAACTTCACGTAAAAAACAAGTGGGACACTGGAGGGGGAAGTGAGCCTGTCTTGGGGCGGGCGCGAAATGGGTTAGCTGCCGGGGGGCTTGGCGGGGGCTTGGCGGGGGCTTGGCGGGGGCTTGGCGGGGGGGCTTGGCGGGGGGGGCTTGGCGGGGGGGCTTGGTTTGCGCTCCGATTGACTCGGCCGCTGGGCGTCCTAAAGTTAAGAGGCACCGAATGTCCGGCAGGCAGACCCCTAAAAGGCCGCCATGCTCAAGGGCCAATAGCCATGAACCTCCATATTTTTAAGTCAAAAATCCACCGAGCTACCGTTACCCACGCTGATCTTGAATACGAAGGCAGCGTGACCGTCGATTCGGATTTGCTGCGGGAAGCCAACATCCTCCCCTACGAAGCGGTGCATATTTGGAACGTTTCTCGGGGCACACGGCTGATGACGTATGCGCTTCCAGGGCCTGCCGGTTCTGGTGTGCTGTGCATCAATGGAGCCGCGGCACATTTGAACAAGCCGGGAGATCTGGTGATTCTAGCCACGTTTGCCGAGATGTCAGCCGAGGAAGCGCGCGTCCACAAGCCTCGGGTGGTGCGCGTCGACGCTAAGAATCGGCTCACCGATACCTCAGATGAAGTGCCCGGGCCGGCGATGCCCATGTCGCTGGTCTCGTAGGGCCGCCATTTCGGCCCAAGAAATGTAAGGCTCCGAGGCATGACGGAAGAGGCGCCCGCGCTCAATCCGAGGGCCCTCCGCTCCTCGCCCGATTTGGATTGCCTGTGCAGTGCTTGGGCTCAAGAAATCTTGGGCCTACGAGAGCCCAATCGCGACGAAAACTTTTCGACTCCCTGGGGAGATCTGAACGTGATTTTAGCGCAGGAACAACGGAACAGCGCCGAACGACGCTTGCTCGGGCTAGCACTGGCCGTGGGCACTCAGGCACTGATTTTAGAACACGAGTTAACGTCCAAAATGGCGATGTCGCGCTTCGTCGAGTTAGCACGCTCCGGGAAGATCAATGCGTTGGCCGTGATTGATGAGGTCTTTCGGGATCAAGCCACGGATCTTTGGCACGCATTACCCGAGCCACCTCCGCGCCCGATTGGAAATGTCTTGGTTGACGGAGAGCTTCTCGACGCGCCGCGTCCATCTTGGCTCACTGCTATCTTGGCATTTTCGCCTTTTTTGGTGCTTCGCCAGAGCGCAGCCCTCATCGGGCGCTGGCTCTTGGGCTATCGCACCGAAGCGAGGCTCCGGGTAATCGAAACAGGTCTTGAACTCGTGTATCGACGGCTGCTGTTGGGACGAGTGATGAGAGAGGTGATCGTGTTGGTGCCAGCCGACGAGCTCGGGAAAGTGAGCCGTGAAGTTCGCTTCCGGGGGGCACTGCTCTATGCAGGGCTTGGAGCACTGATGGTCGGCAGTTATCTTGGGGTTGGCATGTTGCTCGATGGCCTTCGGGTTCCGGGTGGCTCGCTCCCGCTCATCAGCACCGGTGTGCTGACGGTTTTGGCGGGGCTGGGTTTGGATTTTCTGGCCACCACCGCTTTTGATAGCTTGCGCGGCCGCGATCGCCTCTGCATCACCCACCGTTCAGGGCACGCATTTTCCCTGGGCAATGCCGATCCGAAAGACGTCGAAGCCTTTCTACAGCATTACCAAATCGGCACTTCGAGCGAGAGCTTCCCAGTGTTTCCGCCAGCCGCTCCAGAACCCAGCGTGGTTTCGACCCCTGCGCTGTAGCGCAGCGCTCGCAACTTAGGGCGGCGCTGTCCGGGTCGGCTTCCGTAGTATTGGGGGCTTCGGTGGCGCGGATCCTGAGTCGGGAATGGGTGGCGCCACAGGCTTCGGCAAGGAGCGATGCTCCATTTGTACCAGCGCTGCTTCCAGCAGGTCCAGAATCCCGCTCACTTGTGCATCGGTCAGCACCACGGTGCCCAGCACTTTGGTTCCCTTTGCTTCAAAATGTGAACTTTCCAAGAACCGATGCTGACTCTCGCCCAGCAGCGCACCTAAAACCCCCAGATTGATGCTCGACACTGACGCTACGGTTCGCTCAAGGAGTGCCGCGGTGTCCCCGGCACCAGCCTCAGACTCATCTTCCGCCTCAAGGTTGATTGCCACTCGGCCTCCAACACGCGTCTCCAAGCTAACTTTTGCCCACTTCATACTGTGAGGGATCCGAAACGGCATGCCGACGAATGCACGCCAAGGAAGGACCAGACGCGCCACCATCACTTCCCTGCCCGCTGCTGGAAGTAAGCTGGCGTTGCCCTTGTTCGAAAGGGCGTCAGCCAGTGCACTCTTTGGCGCCACGATCACCAGGTGGTTGTTGGGTAGAATGAAGAAGCGTGAAGCGCGGTCGGCACTAGCGCGGGCCACAGGCACCTGAGCGGGCAGCCAAGCCCCCTCGGGATCCCGTTTCACCAAGCGGTCAATCGCGCTCCGCAGCTCAGCCGGGGGCAGGTGGTGCTGAAGCACCACGACGACATCTGAGGTGTCTCGAAACTGCGGACCTGCAATTAGGATTCGATCGATATCTCGGATCGGATCGAGCCCGGTGGGACCAAAAAAATCGCGCCATTGATACAGCGTGCTGAGAATACGCCCCACGCGTGGACCCAAGCTGTGGCGCCGAATCGCTTCCGTGTAAATAATGGCGCTCACGTTGGCATTACTATCGGCGACCGCACCCGCCGCCCCGCTCAAAGCAACCGGATCACCGCCGGCGTCCCCCGCATCGAGCAAGGAGACCGCATCGGCATCGCCCGCATCGGCATCAGTCGCCACCCCGGCGTCGCCCGCGTCCGGAGACGCTGCATCGGCCGGGTCGACACCTGCATCAGGGCCTGCATCCGGACCAGCATCTGCCCTCGCGTCGACTCCTGCATCGGGTAGAGAAGCGTCCTCGGCGGAAGCATCCGTGCCAGCATCTTTGAGAGGAGCCTGTGCGTCTGGCGCGCTCGATGCCTCAGCGGCCGGGTCCGGGGCTTCTACGGGCGCCGCTTCGGACGCCTCAGCGGGTGCCGCAGAACTGGCACCGGGGTCCGACGACAAGAGCTCGATAGGGATACCGCGGATCTCTCCAAGATCAGGGACCTCTTCGGGCGCTTTCAGCAACGAGAACAGGCCCAAATAACCGAGAAAAGGCGTAAAGGGCAGGTGCAGAAGCAGCGAGAGAAACACAAACGCCCAAACCCTCCGAGCGCGCGTGTTCCGTTCTCCACTCCGGCGCGTCTCGATATCCACAGGCGCACGATACCTCCCTCCAAGCTTTGCGCGAAGAACCGCAATTTCGATTCTGGCACGTTCCTCGCTGATGGTTCCGACGCCACGAGTGTTTCAGCCCCCATCTGGCTTCCTCAGCAAGAAGTGGATCCGTTGGCGCTCTCGGTAGTAAGTCACCCTCCTCGCGCCCCCCAAATATGTCGGCCCCCAAACTTACCTACTTTGTCGCACTCGCGCTGTTGTCTGCCGCGTGCGACGGGTTTAAACGCAAGTCTCCCGACCAGTCGCCCGCGCGCCCGGTTGGGACTGCTGCTCAGCCATCTTCACCCGTTCAACCAAACGTGCCGCAATCGCCGGCAGCCAGGGCGAGCGGAGATGCCAGCGCTGGCGGTGCAGGAAGTCCTAACGCAGGCGCCGAAGGCCCCTTGCGTGCTGACGCGCATATTAAGCCGGATTACCCGGGACCCTGGTTTGTGGTTACCGCGCGAGAAACCGGCATTTATGCGGAAACGAAAACAGACCGGAAGACCAAGCTTGCTTGGGCGCAAAATGGCGGGCGCGTCGCGGTGCTGCCCGGCGTCACCAAAACTGAAGACTGCACCGCGGGCTGGTACCAGCTCACCACGGGCGGCTACGTCTGCGGCAACGACGGTGCTCTAGAAACCCCTGGCAAGAAACCCAGATTAACGTTCAAGCAGCCCGCTCTCGAAGAGATCCTTCCCTACAAATACGCGCGCAACTCAAAACACGGAACGCCACTCTACCGCTCCATTCCATCTCCCGAGCAGATACTGGAATACGAGCCCTATCTCAAAGAAAAAGCCGCCAAAACGGAACCCAAGAGCCCGACGGCGACAGCGACGGCAAGCGCGACAGCGACGGCAAGCGCGACCACGACCGCCAAGCCTGCACCCACTGCTGCGCCCGCAGCCGTTCCGCCCCCTTCAGCAGCCGTGGACCTGGATGCGGGAGTGCCCGAATCGGCAGAGCTCAGCCCAGACGAGGTCTCTGCACTCAATACCGCAGTGCCGTGGTGGCAGCAGGGCGATGCCAGTGTGCACGACGTGACTCTGGACGAGCTGGCAGCGGAAGGGGATGGCATCCTGATCAAACGGATGGTTGCGGGTTTCTATGTGGCAGTGAACAGCACCTTCCGTTGGAATGGGCGAACTTGGTACAAGACAACCAAGGGCATGATCGCTCCCGCAGACCGTTTCTGGGTAACTGCGGGTCCAGAGTTCAAAGGCGTCGAACTCGATGGGCAAACGTTCGCGTTGCCCATGGCTTGGGTTTACGGCTGGCGCAAAGAAGCCCCGTTGTATGAACTGGATGAAGCGAAGGATCTGCTCAAACCCGCCGGCAAAGCGAAGCTATTCGAACCCCTTAGACTTTCCGGCCGAAGCCATGACGTGCGAGGAAAGCCGTTTCACCAACTGGCGACCGGCCTTTGGATCTCTGACCGCAGCATCCGTATGACAGTGCCCGGGCCCCCGCCCGTCAATCTGCTACCAACCGAGCGTTGGGTTGATGTGAACCTGAGCCAACAGACGCTTGTCGTGTATGAAGGCAACAAGCCTGTCTACGCGACGCTCGTTTCAACTGGGAAATCTTCGAAAATCAAAGACAAAGATCACAGCACCCCGGTTGGCGAATGGCGGATTCGCGAAAAGCACATCACGGCCACCATGGATGGGGATGGCTCGGCCGCCGGCGATCTCCCGTACAGCATCGAGGAGGTCCCGTACGTGATGTACTATTATAAGGCATTCGCGGTGCACGGAGCGTTTTGGCACAAGAACTTTGGCACCCAAATGAGCCACGGCTGCGTCAACCTGGCTCCGCTCGACGCGAAGTGGCTGTTCTTCTACACGGACCCACCCGTTCCCCATGGCGTGCACGGCGTTTGGGCGCGGGACAGCCAACCGGGCAGCCGTGTGATTGTGCATGAATAGGCCTCAATTTTTAGCCCGGATCGGCGGTCGGCCCAGATTTCGCACGGTCACCCCTAAACTCTTGGGCGGTTTGAGCCGGATTGCTTGACACGGTGGTGGGTACGGACGATTTAACTGCACGCGATATGGATCAGTTCTCGGCTCACCTAGACCGCGGCTGGGATCTCGTCCAACGAGGCGATTCGGACGGCGCTGAGCTCTCTGGCAAGCGCGCGCTCGAAATCGATAACCAGTCTCCGGAAGCCTACAATCTGCTGGGCTACGTGGCAGCGTTGAAGGGTGAGTTTGAGGATGCTGTTGAGCATTACACCCAGGCTATCGCTCTCGACGATACCTATCTGGAGGCCATGCTCAATGCCGCCGAAGTTTACATCCACCCGCTCGGCGAGTTCGACGATGCGATAGCCATGTGCGAACACGCGCTCGACTTGGCGGAATCCGAAGATGAGGTCGTCGATGCGCTGCTCCTGCATTTTGATGCATTGCTCGGCCGGGGCGACATGGATGCCGCTAAGGTCATTGTCCAAAGATTCCCGAAGGGTCCGTTTGACAATCCGAACCACACCTTCCTTGTAGGCCGCGCGTACTACGAAACGGGAGCGATCGAGGAATCTCGACCACTCGTTGAAGATGCGGTGAAGCGAAACCCAACGAACCCTGAAGCTCAGTATTATTTGGGCCTGATCCTCGACGAGCTGGGCGAAGCGGGCCTTGGGACGCAAGCATTCCTCCGCTCGCGCGAGTTGGATCTCGAACAGCCAGCGCCCGCTTGGTCACTCACCCACGAGACGTTCCAAATGACGGCCAAGCGCGCCTTGGCGTCCCTTGAGGATGAGCTGAAGCGATTCATTCGCCAAGAAGAAGTCTACGTTTGCGACGTGCCCGGTGTCGAAGTGGTGGTGGATGGCGTCGATCCAAGAGCCTTACTCTTGTTGGATAGCGTTTCCCTCGCACCGGACGATCCGAATCCCACTGCTCGCGTATTTGTGTACCAGCGCAACGTGGAACGCCTAGCGGGCGCCATCGAATACGTTCAAAGCGAAATCCGTTCAGCACTCGAACGTGAACTCACGGCGGCATTCCTAGAGCCCCCAGCCGAAACCGAGCCGAACGCTTCCGTTCCGCCGGACTCAACTGCTCACTAAACCACTCGTTGGTCGAACGGTTTTTTAGGCGACGCGTTGCGCCAACTGAAACGCGACGAGTTCAAGCAGCGTTTTGGCGGGCGAGGACGGGATCCCGAGGAGCTGGGCCACGGCTTGTTCGGTGTGGTGCTTGGCGCGCAGGCGAACTTCATCGCAAGCGCCACTCTCAACCACGGCCCGACTCACTTCCGCAACACGACGTGCGTCTCCCGAGTGGATCTCGCTGAGAGGCGCCAATAGCTCCGGGCGTCGCGAGACTGCGAGCACCAACGGCAGTGTCAGCTTACCTTCCGTAAGGTCAGCGAATAGGGTCTTGCCGGTGTTCTCACCCGAGTAATCCAGCACGTCATCCACCAATTGAAAAGCGATGCCAAGCAGTTCGCCAAATTGCCCAAAGCGAGCTTGAACCGCCTCATTGGCACCTCCCAAGCGTGCTCCCGTGCGCGTTGCCCAAGCGAAGAGCGAAGCGGTCTTTTTTCTCAGAATGATATCGTAGGTCGCTTCGCTCACATCGAGCTCTGTTCGGCCACGAAGCTGAACCACCTCGCCCTCCACCAAACAACGCAGCGTTCCCACCAAATCCACCATCGAATCTGGCGCAATTTGCGAGGTGCGCTCAAGTGCGGAGACGAGCAGCAAATCACCAGCCAGCACACTGATACCGTTGCCCCAAATCCGGCGAGCTGCAGGCGCCCCCCGGCGTTCCTGGCCCTCATCCACCACGTCGTCGTGAAGGAGAGTCGCAGAATGGACTAACTCTGCCACGACGCCAAGCTCCCGAGCCACACTCGGGATCTTTCCGAAACAGGCAGCGCTGAGCAGCAAGGCCAACGGGCGGACCCGCTTGCCCCCTCGGCCGATCAGATGGAGCGCCGCCTGGGCTGCTGGCTCCGGGCCACCGAGAACTGCCTTGGTTAGTTCCGCCTCAAGCCAGACAAGCTCCTGGCCTAAGAAAGATTGAGCATCCGCCAAACGCTCTTGCAGGCGGCCACCGGTTTCTCGGGCAGCGCCAGCTTCACTGAGCGTCGTTAGGGCGGCCGAAACCGATAACGGCATAGATCCTTGGGAATGAGGGGCGTTGGAGGTTTGGATGGCGGGACTATGCGGTACAGCCCCCAGAAACGTCAACGCTAGCTTCGAGTCTTCGTTTGGCTGGCAGACTGCCTTCTGAAGCGGGTTTGGCGACCCGTTTGACGGGGATGCCCGCCCACGAGTACTAGATGGGCGTTGGCGAGCGTCGATCCCAGAATTTCCGCTGCAGAACGAGCCGGGCGAAGGGTTTCGCTCGGGCTGTATCTTGGGCTCGTCACGGTGTTCACCTTGATATGCTCCGTAGAAATTATTCTGCAAGCCTGGGTGCATCCGCCCCTCCCGGAGCCAGTCGATTGCCGCGCGCGTGCACGAAGCCTCATCAAGGGGCTGGAGAACGCGAAGGCCCGAGCCCAAAGCGGCGAGAACGAGCAAACCAGCCTGGAACTCTTTCGCGGAGGCCTTGGCCCAGACTGGGACGCGCAGAATTCCCTCGAACAAGCCTGCGCCAAAGATCCCCGGGCAGGTCGGTTGATTCGAGAACTCGACCAACTTCGCTATGCGGAGGAGCATGCAGTGCGCTATGAAGCCCGTGAGCTCACGCGGCGCCGGCAGCGGGTCTCATTGTTCGAACGAGAACTTAGCCTAGATCCGGTGCCCCACTAGAAAACGGCCTGCATGACTTCGGAACCGGACGAAAAGCCCCAACCTCTCCCCACTTTTGACGCGCTTCCTCTCTCAAAAGAGCTGCGCCAAGCCGTCGATGAGCTCGGATATGTGCATCCGAGTCCAGTTCAGCTCGCCGTGTTCGAGTTGGCCTCGCGGGGTCGAGATTTGGTGGTGCAGGCCCGCACGGGAACTGGAAAGACTGCCGCGTTTGGCCTGCCACTCGCCGATAGTCTGGTGAAAAGGCAGCAAAAATCTGTCCAAGCGCTCGTGCTGTGCCCCACTCGGGAGCTTGCGCTGCAGGTGAAGCGCGAGGTCACCCTGCTCTGCAAGTACCGCGATGTCGTCGCCACGGCAGTTTACGGTGGCGCACCGATCGCCAAGCAAGTGGCTGAGCTGAGTGAGGGAGCGCAGATTTTGGTGGGAACACCTGGCCGAGTGCTCGACCACCTGGAACGGGGCACGTTCAATCCGAAAGATGTCCGAGTGGTCGTACTCGACGAATCGGATGAAATGCTTTCGATGGGCTTTCTGCCGCAGATTAATAGTATTTTTAGCTACCTGCCGGAAAACCGCCAAACCCTGCTCTTCAGTGCCACGTTGCCTTCGGCAATTCAGCGGATGGCGCAAACCCGCCTCAAGAATCCAGAATTCATCACGCTGAGCGGCGATCAGGTGGGGGCGCTGGAAATTCAGCACATCCTGTATCTGAATCACGGCGATAAGCTCGCGAATCTGATCCAAGTCATCGAGGTTGAAAACCCCGAAAGCGCCATCATTTTTTGCAACACCCGGGACGAGACCAAGCGCGCTTGCGCGGCGCTTCAGGCCCAAGGTTTCGATGCGGAGTGGTTGAACGCCGATCTGCCCCAAAAAGATCGCGAACGCGTGCTCGCGCTCACGCGTGAAGGCAAGCTCCGGTTCCTAGTCGCTACAGATGTTGCGGCCCGCGGCATCGACATTTCGCACCTGACCCACGTGATCAACCATGATTTCCCCGAATCACCTGAAAATTACGTACATCGCACCGGGCGAACGGGGCGTGCGGGGCGTACTGGGACCGCGATTTCTTTAGTTTCTCCCGCGAATATCGGGAATCTTTACATGATGCGGCTCACGTACGGGATCCCGCTGATTGAGAAGCAGTTGCCCAGCGCACGCGAGCTTCGCACGCGCTCCGAGATGGATCTGATCGAAATGTTTGTCACGGCTGCGAGTCAACGCCGGCCGCATGTGGATGATTTGGCGCTAGCCAAACGCCTGCTCACTCACGAACAGGCCGAACGCGTGGTAGCGGGCCTAATCCGGGAACACCTCGGTGCACGCCCCGAAACGGCCGAGGTGGCTACGGCCGCTCGACGCGCCAAGCTTCCTCCGCCAGCAGCAGGGCGAGCTGCCGCAACGCCCATCGCGGCCCGGCCTGCTCCAGTTGCAGTGGCTCCAGTTGCAGTGGCTCCAGTTGCAGCTACTCAAACCAAGCCACCTGAGCGCCGTGACACCCGCCCGCTGCGCCCGCGAAGAGATCGGCCGCGCGGCGGCGATGAGTTCGCCTACACCGTTCAAGATCTACCGCCGGCAAATGCACCTACGGTCTCGGCGTCGCACTCCCATCCTGCCTCGGCGTCGCATGTCAAAGAGGCGAACAGCGTGGAAGGTCCGGAGGCAGAAGTATTCGTGAACCTCGGAAGACGCGATGGCCTCCATGAGGGCGAGCTGGTAGCTCTGCTGAGAAATCAGGGGCTCACGGTCGGCGATGGTCAGTCGGTGCGGATCCGCGATCGACACACCTTCGTCAGTGTGCAGCGCGAGCAACTGGCGGCAGCCCTCGCGGCTCTGGATGGTAGCGAGTTGGCAGGGAAAAAGGCCCGCGCTGAAGAAGCTAGGCGATAACCCAAGATGGCGCTCAGGGCCCGCGATAAGCTCCTGCAAGACGTGAATTGGGCCCTTGAAAATGGGCTACCAGCACGTGATCTCGTGCCGATGCTGCAACACCTCTTAGAGCAGGTTGAGCCGGAAGCCGCCGAAGCCCTCAACGCCAAACGCCACTTGACTGAATTGTTGATGGAGACAGATCCCTGGCGTGCCGCAGGTTACGCCCGAGACGTTCTGCGTGTTGAAAAAGACGATCGCACCTACGCGATGCTGGCCCTGGCACACAGCCTGCTCGGTAATTTCCGTGCCGCAGCCAATGCCTATCGCTCTGCGCTCAGCCTTCGCTCAGATTGCGCCTGGTACCTCCATAATCTGGGGCACTTGCTCGATGTTGCGCTGGAGCGCCCCGAAGATGCGCTCACCTATTTGCGGAAGGCTCATCTTTCAGCCCCGGATGAGCGTGAGATGGCCGCCTCCTACGCCCACGCCTTGCTGCGTACCCAGCGCGAAAAGGAAGCCCGAGTGGTGCTTTCCGGGGCACTCGACGGTCCGCCCGAGGTGGACGCGTTGCTCGCCCGCTGGTCTCGGGCAAAGCGCTAACGGCCCCCTTTCCGTTTTGCCTTCGGGCCACTATCGGAGAAGCACGATGCGTTGGTTGATTCTTCCCAGTTGTCTCATGGCCCTGTCCGCGGCCTCGCCGCTCGCTTGGGCCCAGGCTCCGAGTGCCCCAACTCCCTCGGCGGCTGCGCCTCCGGCACAGCCGCCAGAGCCCAACGTGAGTGATCCGCTCCTTACACAGCAGCTCCCAGCCGAGCAGGTGCTGTCCAATTGGCAGCAAGCTATCACCCTCGTGCGCACCAATTCAACGAACTTGAAGAGCGCACTCCTTCAGATCCAACAAGCCCAAGCCCAATCGCGGCAGGCGCTGGCCCAATCGCTTCCCTCGCTCAGCGCCAACGCAATTCTATCACGGCATCTGCTGCTCGGCGATGGCACCCAAAACCCTTTTGCGCCGCCGGGCGCAAGCGTTGGCAAGTTACCAGACCCGGCCACCACTTGGCAGGCCAGCGCTACCTTGCGCGTTCCAGTGCTCGCCGCCCAGGCTTGGTACGACAGGGGGACTGCCGAGGCTGCCATCGAAGTGTCGAAGTTGAGCAGCAGCGAGACGGAGCGCCTACTTTTAGCAGGTTTGGCCGATGCCATCGTCAACGTGATCACGTCAGAGCGTTTGCTCGAAGTGAGTCAAGTTTCCCTGCGTTCAACGCTTTCGACGTTGGATTTGAACGCACGGAGGGAGAGCCTGGGTGGCGGCAGCCAAGTCGACGTTTTACGAGCACAACAAGAAGTGGTGGCTGCGCGGGCTCAGGTTATCGCTGCCCTCGAAGGTGTGCAGCGTTCACGAGAAGCGTTGGGGCTCGCCCTTGGCTCGGAGAAAGCTTGGTCGGTGGCACCTGATATCAAGCTCGATGCTTTGGTGGGCGATGCCAACGCCGTCTGCCGTCGACAACGAGATATTAATCTGAGGTCGGATGTGCTGGTGGCAAAGAGCAATGTTGATTTGGCGTCCCGGCGCTTGAAGAGTGTCGATTATAGCTTCTATCCAAGCGTGGATCTGGTTTCGACGGCCACGCTGTTTAGCAACACGAATCAGACTCCTAATCGTGAACGCGTCACTTGGACGGTCGCGGGCGTTCTGAATTGGACGTTGTATGATGGCGGCGCCCGCTACGCCGGGCGCGATGTGGCCGCGACACAGCTTGGCCTGGCGAAAGAGGCCACCACCGACACACGCCGTCGCGCCTTGCTTCAACTTTCGCAAACCGCGCGCGCTGTGAAGGTGGCCGAAGCCAACCTCCAGGTGAGCCGACAGGCGCGCGACATCTCCCAAAAAAGCTCGGAACTCTCCAAAGTTGCGTTTATCAACGGCGCGGGCACCGCGTTTGACGTGGTGGACACCGAGCGCCGCCTGCGTTCCGGAGAGCTCGACCTGGCGATCAAGGAGTTCGAGCTGGTGAAGGCCAAGATCACCGCTTTGCTTGCACAGGCTAGCTGCGATATCTAAATCTGCACTAAAAGCAGGCTCGAACGGCTCGCGGGCTTGGGCTAAGCTGAGGCGCCCTCACCCTCCAGACCATGACTCTCAAAAAGCTCTCCCAACCCATTCTGCTGCTCACGACGGCGTTGGTCTTCTTTTATTTGATCCAGTTCATTGTTTTCACGGTCCCGCAGGCGCAAGCCGAAGCCGGTGGCTTGGCGCAAAAAATCTTCTATTTTCATGTGCCCTCGGCCTATGCGCTCTACCTTTCGGGCGCCGTCTGTTTCGTGGCCAGCGCTGGCTATCTCTACCGGCCATCGGACACGTGGGACTCCTGGTCGCGCGCGGGCGCGGAATGCGCCGTCGCCTTTGGGTGCATGGTGTTGCTGAGTGGTCCGCTTTGGGCGAAGAAAGCTTGGGGAGTATATTGGACTTGGGATCCGCGCCTCACCACACTCTTGCTGAGCGTGCTCATCTATCTTGCGCTGGTGGTGATGCGGGCGTTCACTGGGGATGGCGATGCCGAGCGCAAATTCGCCGCAGGCTTTGGAATTTTGGGCACGGTAAACCTGCCTATCGTGCACTATTCGGTTAAGAAATGGGGCGGAAATCACCCCACGGTCGTGGGCCAAGGCGGTGGCGGGCTGGCTGATCCGAACATGCGCATCGCACTCTATCTCGGATTTTTAGCCATGACTCTTTTGGCCGTATTGCTACTCATCGCGCGCGCGCGCCTCGCGCAGACGAATGCCAGACTCTTGGCACTGGAAGAACACGCTGCGGTCGAAGGCTTACTGGAAAGCCCATAACGGGCAAAGCATCTGAATGGGCGTTATGCAAACACCGACACCGAACCCCACGAGCACCCCAAAGACCCCAGCCGATCGCGCGCAAGAATTTGTGGCCGTGCAAGGCGGCCCCGAAACCACCAGCGCTGAGAGCCTGATGGTGGCGGCTTATTGTGGGATGTGGGCGATCTTAATGGTATTTATCTTTCTCTCCTGGCGGCGCCAGCAGAAGCTGGATGCCCGGCTCGGGGAGCTCGAAGCCGCGCTCGCCAAGCGGGGCAGGTCTTAAAGCAGTATGCCCCTTGAGCATTTCATCTATATTCCAGTGATCTTCGTCCTGGGCGTGGCCGCTGGTTATGTGAAGGGAATGCAGGCCGTACGCAAAGAGGTGGCCAAAGCCAAAAAGGCGGCCAAGGAGTGAACCAATCATGTTGAATTTTGGTCTTTCGGAAGAACAATCTGCGCTGGTCGATGCAGCCCGCCGCTTCGCTAAGGAGCGCATCATCCCCGTGGCTGCGCTGTGCGATCGGGAGAGTCGCTTTCCCAAAGATGTGTTCGAGGCTGGGCATGAGTTGGGCTTCGTGAACGCAACGGTGCCTGCGGAATATGGCGGCCCGGGCCTGGGCGAGCTTGAGAACGCTCTGATCGCAGAGCAGCTAGCTTATGGCTGCACCGGCATTCAAACCAGCATGTTAGCGAACACGCTGGCTGCCACACCGATCAAGCTGGCTGGGAACGAGGCCCAGAAGAAAAAGTACTTGGGGCTACTGACCAGCTCGCCCGTCTTTGCCAGCTACTGCACCACCGAACCGAGTGGCGGGAGCGATGTCGCGGGGCTCCGCACCACGTTCAAAAAGCATGGTGAAGATTACGTCTTGAATGGCGAGAAGTGCTGGATCACGAACGCTTCGTTTGCGAGCTTCTACATCGTTTTTGCCACTTCCAACCCAGAACAACGCCACAAAGGCATCGCTGCCTTCATCGTAGATCGGGATACGCCGGGTCTGCGCGTTGGTAAGCACGAAGATAAGCTCGGGCAGCGTGCGAGCGACACTGCGGCCGTGCACTTCGAAGACGTCGTCGTGAGTCGCGACAACATGCTGGCTCCAGAAGGCGAAGGCTTCAAGCTTGCCATGGAGACGTTCAACCAAACGCGACCGGATATTGGCGCTATGGCAACCGGCCTAATGCAGCGCTGCTTGGACGAATCCGTGGCCTACGCCAAGCAGCGTCAGGCTTTTGGTGTTGCTATCTCTGAGCATCAGCTGGTTCAAGCCATGCTTGCGGAGATGGCAATCGGCGCCGAGGCGACTCGCCTCCTCTATCAAAAAGCCGCCTGGAATTTGGACAACAACGTCCGAGATCCTATCGTCTCAAGTTATGCGAAGGCGTTCGGAGCCGATCGCGCGATGCAGACGTCTATCGACGCCGTACAAGTCTTCGGTGGCAACGGCTACGTGCGGGATTATCCCGTCGAAAAGCTGATGCGCGACGCAAAAGTCCTTCAGATTTACGAGGGCACGAGCCAAATCCAGCGCCTCGTGATCGCTCGTCAGCTGATTCGTTAAGTAGCGAGCCGGAGGCAGCAAGGAGCTGCGTCACACACCCATAGTATCCATGATTTTCCGGCTCTCGCCTGATTGCGGCAGCCGACCTTCGGGGGTAGCTTGGGGGTGTGTTTGGAATGGATTTCTCAGAGTTACTGGTCGTCATGGCCGTGGCTCTCCTCGTGGTTGGGCCGAGGCGTTTGCCTGGAATGCTCCAGACCCTCGGCAAATGGGTCCGTAAGCTTCGACGCATGGCCTTCGACATGCGGAACAATAGCGGTATCGACGATATCCTCCGGGGTGAGGGCCTGACGGGTGGGCTGAACGAACTGCGCGAGTTGCGCGACACGCTTCGCGGCGACCTTGGAAGCATGCGCCGGCAATGGGAAGCTGAGCATTTGGCCGAGCAGCAGAAGGCGCCGACCGCTGCGAAATCCGAGCCCGCTGCAGTGCATATTGATGTGTCACGCGAGTATCCGCCCGAGGGGGTCGACGCCCAAGGTTCACTGCCGGAGGATCTTGCGCATCAAGCCTATGAAGATGAAGAGGTCGAGCATCACGAGGCGCGCTACGGCGGAGAAACTCCAGCCGATACGATCAGTCAGGAAGCTGTAGCGGCAAGCGCCCTTCTTCCTGAGCCCCCTCTTCCTGAGCCCCCTCTTCCTGAGCCCCCTCTTCCTGAGCCCCCTCTTCCTGAGCCCCCTCTTCCTGAGCCCCCTCTTCCTGAGCCCCCTCTTCCTGAGGCCCCAGC
>JBBSBI010000068.1:0-24860 GCA_038251425.1 Polyangiales bacterium | reverse complement strand
GGCCTCGCAGGAACTCGACTGGTTCGCCGATCTGTCAAAGTGGAAAGGCCTGCGCAGCATCATCATGATCGAGAGCGAGCGAACGGTCGGCTCCAAAGAGACCTCCGTCGAGCGCCGCTACTACTGGAGCAGCCATGTCGTCGACGCGCAGATCTTCGGAGAAATGATTCGCGGCCACTGGGGCATAGAAAACAGCTTGCACTGGTGCCTCGACGTCGCATTTCGCGAGGACGAGTCGCGCATCCGAACGGACCACGGGCCCGAAAATCTCGCGCTGCTCCGCAAGATCGCGATGAACCTGGCCAAGAACGAGCGCACCCACAAGAAAGGCATCCAAGCCAAGCGCAAGCTCGCCGCCTGGAGCGAGGTCTACCTCCTCAAACTCCTGCAGGCAGGATTGCCCATAACTCAAGCCCTTTAAGATGCGCTCGCCCTGATTCTGACGCCAGGCAGCCTGGCCCGGTTTTCCGCAGTGGTGTAGAATCCATTACATGACGGACCCGGCCCGTGTTCTTGAGGATGCCCTGATGCTCACGACCAGTGATCGTGCGCGCATCGCGCATGAGCTCATTCAGAGCCTGGAGCCCGAAGAAGCGGGGGCGTCTGCCGCGTGGAGCGCGGAAATTAAGAGACGCATCGATGAAATCGAGTCGGGGACTGCAGAGCTTGACGACTGGGAGACCGTTTCAGCGCGACTTGAAGCTGCCAGCCGAGCGTGATGCGGATCCGCTTTCATCGTGCAGCGACCGCTGAAGCCGAGGCGGCAGTTCGTTGGTACAATGAGCGCGTAGCGGGACTTGGCGAGGATTTTCGATGCGAGCTGGCAGACACTATTGATCGGATCACGCGGGCTCCACTGGTGCGGTGGCGCATACCCGGCGGGCTCCAGGTTATTGGATCCGGCGCATGTGATCGATCGACTGATGTATCTGATGAGCGGCGAGTGCCTCACACGCGACGAAGTGTGGCTTGGCCACGGGTGTCCTTGCTCCGAGCAAGGCGCCCCGTCTCCTGCAGCCCTAACGCGTTTGGCTGCAGGAGTGCAGCAGCGCGTCTTGGTCGGAGGCTCTTTGCCCCAAGAATGGCCCAAGAACGAAAAACGCGGAGGGCTCACTGCGAGCTAACTCCGCGTTTTTACTCAGATGCGCGGGGAGGATTTGAACCTCCGACCTTCGGGTTATGAGCCCGACGAGCTACCAGGCTGCTCCACCGCGCGACAAGTTGGACGGGCAACATAGTCAGCAAGACTTTTGTGTCAAGCGTTAGGCGAAGTTTTTTGGGGGGATGGAGTTGGAGGCGAAGCGTGAGCAGCAAAGGCCGAAAAACAGGCCAAATGAGGTGGCGCACCTGCTGAGCTTGCACAGGGTGGTTCGTGCAGCCACGCTCGCAGGCGTTCCGTGAAGCGCCCGATCTACCTCGATCATCAAGCCACGACGCCTGTGGACCCGCGGGTGCTTGAGGCGATGTTGCCGTATTTTACGGAGCACTTTGGAAATGCAGCCAGCAAGGCGCACGCTTTCGGTTGGGCCGCTGAAGGGGCGGTTGCTGAAGCTCGAGAGCGAATTGCTAGAGCGATTGGTGCGGAGGAGCCTTCGGAGATTATTTTTACTTCGGGTGCCACCGAGAGTAATAACCTGGCGTTGCGCGGTGCGGCTCTCGCCTACGCTCGAAATGGGGGCGGCTCGCGGGGTCATTTGATCGTGACGGCGATTGAACATCGCGCGGTGTTGGATCCGTGCGCGGCACTGGAGCGCGAAGGCTTTGAGGTGAGCACCGTGCCGGTGCCAAAAAATGGCGTGCTGGAGCCCGCGCAGATCGAAGAGGCTTTTCGGGACAACACGCTGTTGGTGTCCGTGATGGCCGCGAACAATGAGATTGGGACGCTCCAGCCGATCGCTGAAACAGCCGCATTGTGTCGGGCGAGAAACGTTCTATTTCATACGGATGCGGCGCAGGCGCTCGGGCAGCTGCCGCTCGCCGTGCACAGGGATGACATCGATCTCGCTTCGCTTTCGGCGCATAAATTCTATGGTCCCAAGGGAGTAGGCGCCTTGTACGTGCGGCGGGTTTCACGCCAAGTACGGCTCGTGCCTCAGCTGCTGGGTGGCGGGCATGAGCTCGGGCTGCGTTCAGGAACGCTCAATGTGCCAGGGATCGTTGGGATGGGTGTTGCGGCGGAGTTGGCGGTGCGCGAGCTCGAAGCTGTTAACGCGCAACAGCTGCGGTTGCGGGAGCTGCTCTGGCAACGTCTCGTGGCCACCGTTCCGGCGATTTCGTTGAATGGAGACAGCGAACGGCGTCTTTCGGGAAACCTCAATCTGCTGATCCCCGGAGTTCGCGCCGACAAGTTAATGCTCGCTCTGCCACTGCTGGCGCTCGCGAGTGGTTCTGCGTGCAGCTCGCTCACTGGCGTTCCAAGTCACGTGTTGCGAGCGCTTGGCTTGGGAGAAGAAGCAGCCGCGTGTTCGATCCGGATTGGGATGGGTCGCAACACCACCGAGGAAGAGGTTTTGCTCTCGGCCGACCGGCTTGAAGCGGCCGTGGCTCGGTTGCGGGGACGTGCTCAGACTCCATAAGTATCGCTAATTCCTCCGTGCAATGGGGCAGCCGGCCGAGGGAGGGTACGTCAAATGCCTGGCGGGTTGGATCCTCCCTAAGCTTCCGAAGCACCTGGCCGTTCTTGGTCTCAGCGAGAGATGAGAGCCCACAAGCTGATTCAAGGTTTCTGCTGCGTGCTGTTGGCACTCGGGTTGCCGACGCGTCGGGCGTCGGCGCAGCCGCTACGCTATCACCTCAAGTTGGATGCGGCGCGCGCTGTCACGGGGCATCAAGCTCACGAGTTTGGTTGGGGAACGGGCGTTTTCGGAGCAGGGGAGCTCCCGCTGTTTCGACAATTGGGGTTTGAGTTGGAGTTCGGTGGGATTTGGTTGAGTGAAGGTCGGCCCCCGTCGAATCCCATGTATCAAGCCCAAGGCGCCGCTTCAGGTCTTACGGCTGCACTCGGACTGCGTGTTCACCCGTTCCTAGGCGAAGCTAGGCCAGCAACCTTCTCACTGGGCGGGCTCTGGTTATCCGCAGGAGCTGGTGCCACCAGCACGAAGAATGTTCTCGCCCCGACGCTGAATGCTAACCTCGGTTACAATGCCCAGCTGACCGAGCACTTTGCCCTGGGCCCAACTGTCGGATTGGCCCACATTTTTCAGCCAAATACTGCGCTTCGCCCGGATGACGCCAATCTGTTGTTGGTGGGCGTGCAAGGCACGTTCGACACCGAAGAAGCTGCTGTAGTAAGCGATCGTGATCACGATGGGTTAAACGATGACAAAGATCGCTGCCCGGACCAAGCAGAAGATCCCGATGGCTTCGAAGACGGAGATGGCTGTCCGGATTTCGACAACGACAAGGATGGCGTGCCCGATGCTATCGATAAATGTCCCGTCGCTCCGGAAGACAAGGACGGTTTCGAGGATGCCGATGGCTGCCCCGATCCCGACAACGACCACGATGGGATACCGGATGCCAAAGATAGGTGTCCGCTCGAGGCTGAAGACAAGGACGGCTTTGAAGATGAAGACGGTTGCCCGGATCCTGACAATGACCAGGATGGTGTTCTAGATGCCCAGGACCAGTGTCCTGACGAGGCCGAAACGCTGAACGGCTACGCGGATACCGATGGTTGCCCTGACGAGCAGGATATTCGCGTGGTTGGCGACAAAATAGTTTTGGATGATCGCGTGCATTTCTGGAAAAACAGCCACCTGATCCGAAACGAGAGCGACGACCTCTTGCGCAGAGTCGCCAAGCTTATCAAGGAGCACCCCGAGTACATCCGCGTTGAGATCGAGGGCCACACCGATAGCCGAGGTCCTGACAAATACAACAAACCTTTGAGCGAACGCCGCGCAGAACAAGTGATGAACGTCCTTGTGGAGAATGGCGTTGAGGCGTGGCGCTTGGGCTCTGCCGGTTTCGGTGAGGAACAGCCACTCGTGGAAGGCGATTCGGAATACTCCATGTGGATGAACCGCCGCGTGGATTTCCGCATCACACGCCGACCTTTGCCCGAGAAAGCGACAGAAAAACCCGAGAAAAGCTCGGAAGAATCAGCCGACGAAGGAGAGGAGCCGTGACCCAACGATCGCGCTTGTGGAGGTGGACGTTGGCGTTAAGCTGTACGTTAGGATTGGCCGGTGCTTGTAGCGGCGGAGGGCTCGTGGGCGGTGAGTGTCGCGCCGGACTCAATCAGTGCGATAAATTGTGTGTGGACCTCAGAAGCGACGTGGAGAACTGTGGGGCGTGCGGCATGACGTGCGCGGCGGACCAATTCTGTAACGTGGGCGTGTGTCGACTTCATCCTGCGGGCGATGGCGGGGCGGCGGGTGCAGGTACTCTCGGTGGTAACGCCGGATTTGCAGGCGCAATGAACCTGGGAGGCTCTCTGAGCCTCGGCGGCGCTTCAGGCGCGGGCGGCGTGTTCCAGGCCGGTGGCGGAGGGTTGGGGATCGGCGGCTTCGGCGGCAGTGCTGGCGTGTCAGGAAGCGGTGGTGCTCCGGTTTCGGGCGGCAGCGGTGGTGTTCTGGCTTCGGGCGGCAGCGGCGGGATGGCTGGTACAGGCGGCGATCCGAATCCCCCACCGGTTTGTGATCTACCGACGATTGCGTGCGGGCAATCCTGCGTGGACACCTTCACCGATCCTGGGCATTGCGGCGGTTGCAATCAACCCTGCGCGTCTGGCCTCTGCACGGGGGGCGCGTGCCTCGGCACAGCCTCCGGCCACATCGTCCTACTCTGCACGAACATGCGGCAATCCTCGACAACCTCGAGCTTCGGAGTGTTGCTCGGGAATGCGGAATTCTTGTCTCTCAATAATCTGCCGCCTAGCAGCCCGGTGCGAATTCTCGGCTATTCCAAGTACGCCGACGCTCCGAGTGTGACCAGCACCAATGCAACTCTCACGTATGCAGCGGCTCAACGCGGACGCACTATTCAATTAACGTCTGTTACCGATGACGCTCAGCTTCTCACGCAGCTCAACGCGGCGAATCATGAAGTGTTTGTCATGTACGATCAGCCCAATGCCCCGCTCAACGCCATGGCACAAAACGGCTCACTCTGGGCTATCGCGCTCGACCTATTCGTGGGCCGGGGCGGAACCGTGATCATGCTTTCTAGCGGGACTTCCCTGCGCGGGGATGGGGACATGGATGAATTTGCAACCAGCGCCGGTTTGCTCAGCATAGCGGGGGAGACTCAGGCCAATCTCCAGCCCTTCTACAATCGAGCACCGACGGATGCCGTAGGAACGGGCGTGATTTCGACATTCTTAGGCGTGCGCGACAGCTGCACGTTCTCCGTGACGTCGCCATTGGATGCCAAGACAGTTGTGGTAGTGAGCGATGCCGCGCCCGTTGATGGACCGGGAAATGCGGTCGCCGTGCACCGGATCCCTTGACGGATTCAGGTTGGGTTAACGCCCCGAGGCTCCGGCGTTGGCAGGGACCCATTTGAGGTTCGCCACTACACGCTGTAGGTGCTTGGAAGGAGTGGTCTCGGGTTTTGATGGGGGGCTGAAGAACTGGCGCTTCACCGACTCCAGTTGGGTCAACAGGCCCTTACCCGCGCGTGAGGCTTCTGGGGTGGCCAGAATTGCTTTCGCGTGCTCCAGGCCCGTGCGTTCACCGAGCGGTACGAAAACAAATCCGAGCAGGGCGAAAGCTGAAATCACGCTGCCGAATAGCTGCCGCCCGAGTCTCGCGATCACAGCGCATCCTACGTGCTAGCGCCCAAATGGGCGAAAAAGCGGGGAAAATTTCGAGGCAATCTGCGCTTGGCGCGGCCACTCAGCGCAGGCAGAGTACGGGTTCCGTTAGGCGAACCAGCAGAAACTGATGATTTTCTAGCGCCACTCGTTGGTTACAGTCTGACAAGCGCTCCGGGTTGAACAGCGAACGATCGACGATCCACCAGCCGGCTGTGCGCCCGGTGTGTGCGAAGCGAGCAACTCTGCGCTTGCCTCGCGGACTCTGAGCACGCGTTCGGGGATCGTGGGCGTCCGCACTCTGCGCTAGCCCTGGGCGCGCCAGGCTGGCCAAGATTGCGAAATACCCATAGTCGCTTGTGAGCACCTGAACGGGATCTGTTGCCGGGATCAGCGAGGCCGCTCGGACTCCGATATCTCGCTCCTCGCTCCGTGGCGCAAAGGAGCTGAAGCCACCCCAGATGAAGCGGACGGCAATCCCCAACATAGCAATACAGACTAACACCGCCTGATCGCGCCGGGTCAATAGTACCCGCAACTGGCCCAAGCCGCGCGCTAGGAGAATAGCGGCAAGCATCCACAGTGAAAGCAAGGTGCGTTCGGCGTGGTGAGTGGCGGTGCTAGCGCGCAGATCTCCCCAAACGAGAAACAGAAACAGCGCCAGGCAGGCAACCCAACCGCCACCAGCTAACGTTTTTGGCGTGGTGCGTTTGGCCGCGGCCAATAGCGCTACCGCGAACGCAAGCAGCATGATTTCCGGCTCAAAACGTAGGAGCGCGAGCGGAGTTCGAAACCCGTTGGCCCATGCCGACGAGGACGCCAAGCCGAGCGCTTTTTGATACAGCGTCACGCGCGCCACAAAAAACAAAGTGTCCCCGTGGTTTAACGCGCCGTGTAGCATCCACGCCAAAGGACCGAAAATCGCTAGAAAAACTGGGCCCAAGAGCGCCCCGCGCCGCAATCGAACCGCACGTGCCAGCACCACGAGAGCGAACACCAGCGCCACGGGCCAACTCTCGTAGCGGCTGAGTGTCGCGATGCTGAGCGCAGCACCGCCCAACGTGAGGGGTGCCCATTCTGAGCGACCGAGCGTGAGGATAGCGGTGGCGATCAGAGCAGCGCTGAAAGCATCCGGCGGAGTCGCCGCTCCCAGCACCACCGAATAGGGAAGGAGGCCTGCGAGCGCCACGCCAAAGGTTGCCTGCCAACGCGTGGAGCCCCAAAAACGAGCCGCAAAATAGAGGGGGAGCAGTGCCGCGGCGCTTAGGAACACACTCGTTGCTTGTGCGACCTCGAATGAATTTGAAAACAAGCGAAGCGCGCCGCCTTCTAACCAAAACGGGAAGGGCAGCCAGCTCGTGCCGCTCGGATCCCAACTAGGGCCCGCCGCGAATCCCTGAGCGATCACCACCCGGGAATAATCATCGTCGCTCAAGGCGACAAACCCGGTGAGCAAGAACGCCGTCGAAGCCAACAGCTTCACGACGCCGGCGAGTGCGCCGTACCGAAGCTCGTGGGAGAAACTCAACAACGGAGCGTCGCCGAAATTACTTGCTCGGTGCTTTTTTCTCGGGAGCTGGCTTCGCGGGCGCTTTGGACATCCCGCCAGCGCGCTGTTGAGCTGCAGCGGCCTTCTTTTCGAGAGAAGAATCCGTTGAGGACGACATGTAAGCCAATGAAACACTCGTGATGAAGAAAATACTGCCGGTGATCCATGTCACCTTCGTCATCAGATTGCCGGCTCCGCCGCCACCAAAGACCTGCTGAGCTGCGCCGCTGGTCAGGGCTCCCATGCCGCCACTCTTGCCGGGCTGGATCAGAACCACCAGCATCAGAAAGAAGCAGGCGATCACGTGAATGACGGTAAACGGTGTGGTGAGGAGCTCTGCCATGGGTCAGCTTTCTGCGGCGCGGATAATACCGGCGAAATCCGTGGCGTCGAGCGCAGCACCACCGACGAGCGCGCCGTCGATGTCGGGGCAGCTGAGCAACCCCTTGGCATTGCTGGCTTTTACGCTGCCACCGTAGAGTAGGCGGGTTTGCTCGGCCACGTCCAAATTCAGCGTTTTCAGCCTGCCCCGGATGGCCGCGTGAACTTCCTGGGCTTGTTCGGGCCCTGCCACTTTCCCGGTGCCAATAGCCCAGACGGGCTCATAGGCAATCACGGCAAAGCCAGGGCGAGCTTTGAGCTGCTCAGAAAACGCATCCAGCTGACGGAACACCACTTCGAGCGTACGATTGGACTCCCGCTCTTCCAGCGTTTCCCCGATGCACACGATCGGGCGCAACCCGGCTGAAAGCGCTGCGGCCACTTTGAGACTGACTAACGCGTCGTCTTCCTTAAAAATCTGACGCCGTTCGCTGTGGCCAACAATCACCCACTTGCAGCCCGACTCGAGCAACATGGGAGCGCTCACTTCACCGGTGAACGTGCCGTTGTCTTTCGGATACAGGTTCTGAGCGGCGACCTCCACGGGGGTGCCGCGGACCTCTTCAGCAACTGCTGCGAGCGCCGTGAATGGCGGTGCGACCACAACATCCACCCCTTTCGCGCCCTTTGCAGCTTCAGCTACCTTCGCGGCGAGATCGCAAGCGCTCGCTCCGCCGTTGTTGAGTTTCCAATTGCCAGCGATGAGGGGAGTTCGGTTCACTGAGTTTCCTTTTAAGCACGGAGCGCTTCGACGCCCGGCAATTTGCGGCCTTCAAGCAGCTCGAGAGATGCTCCACCACCTGTGGAGATGTGACCGATTTTGCTGACCACCGCTTCGCCGGCGAGCATCACGGCCGCGACGCTATCGCCTCCGCCCACCACGGAAAAAGCGCCAGAAGCCGCGAGTGCGTGCGCAACACCGTTCGTTCCCATCGCGAATGCGGCGTTTTCGAAGTAACCCATCGGCCCATTCCAGAGCACGGTCTTGGCCCCGGCTATCTGCGCGGCAAACGTGGCAACTGTTTCGGGACCCACGTCGAGTGCCATCATCCCCGGAGGAATTGCCTCGGCCTTGACGATCTGACCTTCCAGATCATCCAAGCCTTTTCCGACCACGACGTCGGTCGGCAACAACAGCGCGACACCGCGGTCACGAGCTTGCTCAATCAGCGAACGCCCTCGCGCCAGCCAATCTTGCTCGATGCGTGACGCTTGCAGATTCACACCGCGTGCGGCCAGTAGCGTATTCGCCATCGCGCCTCCGATACAGAGTGCGTTGCACTTGCCGAGCAGCTCCTCAATCACCTTGATCTTATCCGAGACTTTCGCACCGCCCAGAATCACCACAAAGGGCCGTTCAGGAGTGCCCGTGATCCGAGCCAAAGAATCGAGCTCCTTCTTCACGAGGAATCCCATGCCGCGCTCGGGCATCATGCGGGGCAGGGCATCCACCGAAGCATGGGCACGGTGCGATGAGCCAAAAGCATCGTTCACGTACACATCGCACAGCTCGGCAAGCTGCCGAGCAAAGCCATCATCGTTCGCTTCTTCCTCGGCGTGAAAACGCAAATTTTCAAGCAAGACGACTTGCCCATCTCGACAATCTTGAACCACCTTTTTGGCAGCATCGCCGATGCAATCGTCCGGGAGCAGCACATCCCAGCCCGTGAGCTCCGAAAGCCTAGAAGCCGCCGGCTCAAGGCTGGCTTTGGGATCTTTGCCCTTGGGTCGCCCGAGGTGCGAAGCCAAGATGACCTTGGCCCCTTGCTCGACAGCATACTTGAGCGTGGGCAGCGCGGCCCGGATTCGTTCGTCGCTGGTTACCTGCAGATCCTTGTCGAGTGGGACGTTGAAGTCCACCCGGATGAATACGCGCCGACCCTTTAGGTTCAGCTCCTCGATCGAACGAATACCAGTCAAGCTTGTCATAAGAACTCCGGGGGCGGCCAACGCTTCAGAACTTTTTGACCATGAGCTGCGCGAGATCGATCATGCGATTGGCGAAGCCCCACTCGTTGTCGTACCAAGAAAAGACCTTAGCGAAGTTATCGCCCAAAACCTTGGTTTGCGTGGAATCGAACATGCTCGACCCGGGGTGACCAATGAAGTCTCCCGAAACCAGATCTTCCTCAATGTAGTAAAGGTAGCCCTTGAGTGGGCCAGATTCCGCAGCTGCTTTCATCGCTGCGTTGATCGAAGCCACGGTGATGTTCTTTTCTGTTTCAACGGTCAGATCTACCAGCGAGACATCAATGGTTGGCACACGCACCGCGAGCCCGTCGAACTTGCCTTTGAGCTCTGGGATCACTTCGCTCAGAGCTTTTGCCGCGCCCGTGCTGCTCGGGATCATGTTGACGGCAGCTGCGCGTGCGCGACGCAGATCGCCCTTGCGATGCGGCAGGTCGAGCAAATTCTGATCGTTGGTGTAGGAATGGATGGTGGTCATCAGGCCGCGCTTGACGCCGAAATTCTCAAGCAGAACCTTCGCAACGGGTGCGAGGCAGTTGGTCGTGCAGGAGCCATTCGAAACGATGTGATGCGAGGCGGCGTTGTACTTGTCGTCGTTCACGCCCATCACCAGGGTGATGTCGTGATCTTTGGCGGGAGCACTGATGATGACTTTCTTGGCTCCGGCGCTGATGTGCGCGCCGGCGGACGCCTTGTCGGTGAAAAGGCCGGTGCACTCGAGAACGATGTCCACTCCGTGGCTCTTCCAAGGCAAATCTTTCGGATCCTTTAGAGCGGTGACAGCGATGTCTCTGCCGCCGATCACGAGGCCCTTCTCAGTGTGGCCGACAGAAGCTGCCTTGAAGTTGCCGTGAACCGAGTCGTACTTCACGAGATGGGCCAGCGTTTTGGTATCCGTCAGGTCGTTGATGAGGGCGATCTCGATGTCGTTCTCTTTGCGCTCTGTGAGTGCTCGAAGCACGCAGCGCCCGATACGACCGAAACCATTGATGCCAACTTTGATAGCCATGCTGTCTCCTCGGAAAGGTGAAGAACCCGAGCACAAAGGGGAAAATAACGGCTTTTTGCCGGTCCGCTAGGGGCTTGGGGGGTGGAACCTAGCGAGCAGGGGGGAGACGGTCAAGCTCGCGAGCGGCGACTCGTGATGACACAAAATTGAACTGAGCCCTTGGTGGAGAAACCCTGCCTTTGGACGTTGCAGTTCTGCAATACGAGACGCTAGGCGACGAAGGCGCCCAGGTTCCGGAAGCGCTGGTAACGGTGATCGCGAAGCTGATCGGGGGAGAGGGACTCTAACGAGCGCAAGGTCTCGAGTAATGCCGCATCCAGCTTCCGTGCAGCCGAGTCGTGGTCTTGGTGGGCTCCACCTGCTGGCTCTTCAATGATGCTATCGACCACACCCAGATCGAGCAGCTGCGGCGCAGTGATTTTGAGCCTTTCGGCGGCGATCGGTGCGTGCTCTGAGCTTTTCCAAAGAATGGCCGCACAGCCTTCGGGTGAGATCACAGAATAGTAGCTAAATTCTAGGATAAGAACGCGATTGGCAACGGCGAGTGCCAAGGCCCCACCAGAGCCGCCTTCACCGATCACCGTGGTGATCACCGGTACCCCCACTCCCGCCATGACCTCAATGGCCGCAGCGATAGCTTCGCTCTGTCCGCGTTCTTCGGCGCCAATTCCGGGAAACGCTCCTGGGGTATCCACGAACGTGATGATCGGTAGGCCGAAGCGGTCAGCCATTTCGTAGAGGCGGATGGCTTTGCGATAGCCCTCGGGATTGGGCATTCCAAAGTTGCGGTGCATGTTCTCTTTGGTGGTGCGGCCCTTCTGATGTCCCAGCACCATCACACTGCGCCCGTGGAAGTGCCCAATCCCACTCACAATTGCAGCATCTTCGCCAAAGCGACGATCACCAGCTAATTCCGTCCAATTGTCAAACAAACGCCTGATGTAATCGAGCGAATAGGGGCGCGCCGGGTGCCGTGAAAGCTGGACTTTGTGCATCGGCGAGAGATTGGCGAACATCTCTCTCGCAAGCTTATGAGCCTTCTCTTCCAGACGCGCGAGCTCTGGGTTCAGCGTTTGATCTTGGTCGGCGAGCTGACGAAGCTCCCGCACACGCATGATGAGATCGACTACTGGCTGTTCGAAGCTGAGAATGTGAGCCATCGAAAAAGGGCGACCATACTTGCCTTGAATCGCAAGTGGCGTCGAGTGACGCGCCACCAGAATGGCAATGTTGGCGTCGATTCTGGCGCAGTGCGTCGCCGGTGGTTGAACCTTTAATAACGCGGCTTAAGCACCGGGAATGTCGGGGCTGAGGTTACCCCCGGTGACTGCCGGGATTTGCACTGTCGCTGCAGGGCGCAGCAGATTGAACACACGAAACGGCTTCTCTTTGTTTTTCAGGTGCGCCGGAGGCAATTCCTCGACCTGGAATTTCCCACCGAGCTTCTCGAGCGTAGCCTGGCTGATCAAGATCTGCCCGCCGGCCGCAACTCCGCAAAGCCTCGCGCTCGTATTGGCAACGTCGCCGATCACTGTGTACGAAAGTGCGCGGCTGCTCCCAATATAACCTGCGACCACCGGCCCGGTGTGGATGCCCATGCCAACGGCCAGCGGCGGGAGATCTGCCTCCATTCGCTTGCGATTGAAGCGACCGAGGATCTCCATTTGTTCGACCGCACAGCTCACGGCCCGCAGGGCATCGTCCGGGTGCAAGACCGGCGCACCCCAGAGGGCCATGATCCCATCGCCCATGAATTTGTCCAAGGTGCCTTCATATTTGAACAAGGTTTCCACCATGTGCTCGAAGTAATCATTCAGCATCTCAACGATAACTTCTGGCTCCGCCTTCTCACTCATGCTGGTAAAGCCGCGAATATCAGAGTTGAAAATCGTGCACTCTTGCACGAGCTGGCCGCCCTTTTTCACTTCCAGCTCGCCGGAAAGCACGCGCTCGGCCACATTCGGCGACAGCAAACGGCTGAAGCGTTCCCGATTCACAATCTCGCGCTCGATTTTTTTTGCGAGGATGTTGATCTCGATGAACATCGCGGCTTGGGAGGCGATGGCCGTTACGATCTCCATGTCCTTGGGCTGAAACTGAGCCAAGGTCTCGCTGTCTAGCCAGAGCACGCCTAGGATTTCGTCGTTATGTAGGAGCGGCGCCACGATCGCTGAGCTGATCCGGTTCAAGATCATGCTCTTGCCTTTCGAGGCCGCGAAATCCATCGCAGCATCGTGCGTGAGCACCGTGGCTCGCTCCTTGATCACGTGATTCATGATGGTGGATGACACGGGAATCGGCTGATTCGTGCCATCTCTGCGTTGGGTTGCGCCGGGGATCAACTCCCCATCGTCCATCAAAAAAATCACACCGCGGTCGGCGCGCACGAAGCGAAAGATCGTTTGTAGGATCTTTTCAAGCAATGTCGATAAATCACGTTCGAGCGCGATTTCCCGCGAAAGCTCGTGTGAAAGGCGAAGCCTTTCATAGTCAGCCGAAAGCTGTGCAGTATTTGTAGCGATCTGATCGTACGGCAGGAAGCCTTTTTGGATGGCGGCGATTTGGGTGCCGATAGCCCGTGCCTTATCCGTGACATCGACGCGAGTGCCCCCGAGCGGAGGCAGGGGCGAACCCACGGGGCCCCCGAACACGGGAGCCAGCGGCGGTACGGGTGCTTGTGCTACTGCAAAGCCGGCGTTCTGCGCCGCGCTAGCAATTGGCTGAGCCATTGCCGGTCCAGGATTCCAGCTGGCGGCCGGCGGCAATGGTGAAACAGCAGGATCATCCTCAAAGCGCGCGCGCGTCATGCCGAGCGCCATCTCGTCGTTGTGGCGAAGCGGCCTTTCACCCACCACGCGTTCCCCGTTCACATACGTACCGTTCAGGCTTCCGAGATCGCGCAGCACAAACGAAGTGCCACGCCGCTCAATGATGCAGTGCTCCTTCGAGACGATCTTGTCGAGCAACTGAAGCGAGTTGCTGGGGTGCCGGCCGAGCGAGTTGTGGGCGCGAAGTTCCACGGATTGCTGCCCTTCGGGCGTGATGAGGAACAAGCGAGCCATGGGGAAGGAGGCTACCTTCCGGCCCGCGCGGGGACAAGCTTCCCGAGGGGCGCGCCTCTGCTAGGCTCAAGTTGACGTGCCTCAACACCTTCTTGCAATCGATCAGGGAACTACCGGCTCGACGGCACTGGTCCTTGGGTTGGACGGCACCACGCTCGGTCGAGCGAACCGCGAGTTCCCGCAACATTTTCCGAACCCGGGCGAGGTGGAGCACGAACCCGAAGAGATTTGGCTGAGCGTCGTGGGCGCTATTGCAGATGCTCTGAGCGCGGCCCAGGTCCGGGGCTCAGAGATTGCCGCCATCGGTATCACGAATCAACGCGAGACGACGTTACTCTGGGAACGGAGCAGTGGTAAGCCAATTCACCGTGCCATTGTCTGGCAAGACCGGAGAACGAATGCATTTTGTGCTGAGCTGAAGCAGCGAGGGGAGCTTCAGAACGTTCGGAGCACGACAGGGCTGGTTCTCGATCCCTATTTTTCCGCGAGCAAGCTGCGGTGGCTCCTCGATCATGTGCCCGGCGCTCGCGCTCGAGCTGAAGCCGGTGAGTTGGCGTTCGGCACGGTGGACAGCTATCTGGTATTCCGCTTGGCGGGTGGCTCTCGGGCCCAAGCGCCCCACGTGACGGATGTGACGAACGCTTCGCGCACCTCACTCATGGATCTTGTGAAACGTGAATGGGCGCCCGAGATGTGCCGGCTGTTCAATGTGCCAGAACGCGTGCTGCCGAGGATCGTCCCGAGCGCGGGGAAGGTGGCGTCCACGCGCGGCGTGCCGGGTCTTCCGGATGGGATTATCGTGTCTGGGGTTGCAGGCGATCAGCACGCAGCGCTCTTCGGGCAGGCCTGCTTCGAACCCGGCGATGTGAAGTGCACGTATGGCACAGGCGCTTTTGTGTTGATGAATACGGGTGCCTCGCCACGCGCTAGCCAACACGGCCTGTTGAGTACGCTGGCTTGGCAAATTGGGGATAAGCCTGTGTATGCGTTGGAGGGTGGCTGTTTTGTGGCGGGCGCAGCGGTGCAATGGCTGCGAGATGGGCTAAAGATCATTGATTCGGCCTCTGAAATCGAAGCGTTAGCCCAAAGCGTCCCAGACAATGGTGGTGTCAGCTTCGTGCCGGCGTTGGCGGGGCTGGGTGCGCCGCACTGGGATGCCGAGGCTCGCGGGCTTATTTGTGGGCTGACGCGCGGCACCTCTCGCGGGCATTTGGCACGGGCCACGCTGGAGGCGATCGCGCTCCAGGTGCATGAACTCGTCGCAGCGATGAGCCAGGATCTCGGCGTGCCGATTCAGAGCCTCAAGGTGGACGGTGGTGCCTCGAAGAATAACCTCCTGCTTCAGCTCCAGGCGGACGTGGCACGTGTGTCCGTCGAGCGTCCTTCAGAGCTTGAGACAACCGCGCGTGGGGCCGCGATGCTCGCTGGCATCGGCGCGGGACTATTTTCTGGGCCGGAAGATGCGGCGCGGCTGCTGACAACCGATCGATCATTTGAGCCAATCCTCGCTGACGAAGAGCGGGAAAAGCTGCTCAGCCAATGGACACGTGCCATTTTGAGGACATCGAGCGCGCACGGCGCGATAGACTGAAAGCCGGTTATGTCAACACTTTCCCCAGCCCCAATTCGGATGCGCGAAGTACCAGTGGATTGGGACGCGCTTGAGGATGCCTTCGAAAATAACGCGCCCGAGGTGCACAGCTATCTCCACTTGGAAGCTGGCGAGGTCCTGCGTGTGGTCGATGGAATCGCCGATCCGGAAATGCACGCGCGCATCGCTACGGATGCGAATTACCTGCGAGTGGAAGCGGTGAGCTCGCGCGAACAATACCGTTGGATGGAGCGCTTTATTCCCACGGTAGTGAGCGAGGAGCTGCGTCGAGATCTTGAGATGTCGATAGATGGCAAAGGTGCCTTTCGACGCTTCAAAGATGCGCTGGTGGTAAGTGCTGAGGAACGTGAGCGTTGGTTTGCGTTTCGAAGTGAGAGGCTACGAGTCTTCCTTGAGGCTTGGCTTTCCGCACATTCTGTGGTTGCGGTGCCACGCGTGCCGTTGGCGCCAACCCCGGCTCTCCAAGAATTGCCCGCAATTTCCCAAGCGGAGTTGGCAGGTCGGAGAAGTCGAAACGTCGACGTCCTGCGCCAGCAATTGGCGGAGATCGTTAGGAACATGGGAGCCAACGATCTTGAGAAGGTGACAGCCTTCGCTGAGTTCACGCGGGCCAGGAGGGCGGCACGGGGCTATGTGGAGCGCGCATCGGGCAATCCGGCAGGTTTTCACGCCGAGTCGTCTCCGCCGAGTTCAAAGGACGATTTTGAAAAAGCAGACGAATGATCTGGGGAGCGGGCCCAGTCGTTGCGTTTCTGGGATACTTGCTGGAGCCCAGCTGCAACGCCGTCAGTTCGCTCGCCTGTTCTTGGCATTAGCAGCCGCAGGCTCGGTCGAAAGTTTCTCCAGGATCTCTGAGGCTAAGATTGTGCAGCTGGAACGCGCGGTGGTTCGTTTCGCAGCGCCAGAAATTGGGGGATTGGCGACGCCTGAGTTCATTTTTGAGCGCGAATTGAGCTTCGAAGCTCGACTCGAGGCACTCGCCGACGTGGGTTTCGAAGCGAGGGCCGCGGAAGCCTACCGTGAGCGGCACGTTGTCGTGGCTCTGGAACGACACATCGCGGAGACGCTGCTCGCGCGCTTGCCAATTGATCCGGAACCCACAGAGGCTGTTCTCGATCGGCAGACCCGTGCGGCGCGTGTTCAACTCATTCAAGCCGTTGGTGGGCCCAGGTCGCTGGCGAATGCAGAGCTGGCCGAGGGGATGAGCGTCTCTGAGCTTGCTCGGATCCTCCGGCGAAGAGCCCGGGCGAGCCTCTACTTAGATCAGATGGTGGCCCCCATGCTGGAGCCTAGTAATTCTGAGCTGCGTGCAGCTCATCGGGCCGCCCCGCTGCCGCTTCGCAGCCAGCCTTTTGCGAATGTCGTAGAGTCAGTGAGGCGTTGGTATGTCGGACGCAGGTTAGCCGCATCCGCGAGCGCGTTCTATCAGAATGCCCGTTCGCGGCTGCAGGTCACTTTTCTCTGAGTTCGCCTACCACCTGACGGTGGCGGTCGGCGGTTGCACTTCAACCTCAGCTCTTGCAAGGTCGACGGTGAGCGTCACCGTGCGCGAGCCGCGCTTGTTGTCTTTGGCGGTGAATCCAGGCAGGGCGCCGACATCTGCTCTGGGTACGACCTGTTCGGCGCGGAGCGCTCGGATCACCTCGGGTGGGCCAACCACCGTGACATCAACGTACGAAGGACTCGAAAATCCCGCTGGTACGCCGACGACGCTCACCGGCCGGTTAGTAAATTTCATCTCGCTCATGCGACGCGCGATCGTTACGGCTACGTTCACCACAACCGAGTTGTCGCCCGAGGTGGGCTGGGGGCCGCGAAACTTAACTCGCTCGGGCGGCGCATTCACCTTGATGCGGCGACGGTGCACGCCTTCGGTGAGGCCGGTCAGATTGAAGGGCTCAAGGCTCGCAACTTGGAGCACTTCGATGATGCTCGAAGGCCCGATGGCCACGAGCTTTCCGGGCGATAGCACCGGCTCACCCTTCACTACGAAGCCTTCTTGTGGTTGCCCCGTCATGGCAGCCTCGAGCGGGATCTCGCGTTCGACGACTGCTTGCCATTCCAGATCGATGCTCGGCGGATCAATCAAGAGTACGGTAACATCTGGCGGTAACGAGAGCAGGCTCTGGTCAAAAGTCACTTGCGTGCGGTTGCCGCTTCGAAGATCGAGCTCAAGCGGAGCGCCGCTCTGACTCAGTCGATCGATAGTTCCTATGGGGCCTTTTAGCGTGACTCGAATCTCGGACGGCAGGGCTGTCAACAGTGCCCACTTCGCAGAATCAGGAGGCAGCCGAGCGATAACATCGAGCCGCACGGTTCGCTGATGGTTATCGCCCTGGCCATGGAAGTAGGCAAACAGAGCGAGCGAGAAGCACAGCGCGAAGAGCTTCAGACTTAAATTGTGCGTGACATATTCACGTGCCAGTGACCAGCCGCTGGAAATCGGTTGAATCACTCTTGGCCTCCCGCTTTGCTTGGAGGGGTGCTGTCTCTCGCGTCCCTGACGGGGCTCAGCCGATCCGGAATCTCAACGCGCGGCATCGGTAGGGGTTCGGAAAGGAGCGGTGCACTTTCGGGAGCGTCCAAGCTCTTGCTCGGTGCCACTGCAGAGTTCCTGAGTTGCCCGTCCCGTTTGTTGGCTGGCCGCCGAAGCGAAGGGGTGTCGAGGAGGGTGGTACGGGCAGGAAGCTCTGGATCGGATGGCCCTCCGGCACTCTGCGGCTGGGGATCGGTTCGCAGAGGCTGCGGGGCGGTTCGCAGTTCGGTTGGGTGGGGTGCTGGGGTTCGGCGTTCGCTCGTAGGAGGCGGCGCTGAGGGCAGAGCAAAGATGCTGCTGCGTCGCGAAGAGCTGGCGCGACGGCTCTTCTTTCGCACCTTGGGATTGAAAATCGCTTCCAGCATCGTGCGCAGCTTGGGGCCGTCGAGACTGGAGGCGATGTTGCCGTTGAAGCAGAAGCTGATCGTGCCGCGCTCTTCGCTCACGATCACCACGACGGCGTCTGTTTCTTCGGTGATCCCCAGGGCGGCGCGATGCCGTGAACCGAAGCTGCTGTCGAGGGAGCGCTCTGGCATGGGAAAGAAAACGCCCGCCTTGGCGACACGGAGGTTGCGAATGATGACAGCGCCATCATGCAGCTTGTTCAAGCCTTCGGGCACAAATAGGGCGACTAAGAGCTCGCTCGACACTTTGGCGTCCAGCACTTGCCCTTTGTGGGCTCCGACAAACTCATCCAAATTCGCGTCCTGCTCGAAGGCGATGATGGCACCAATGCGATGGCGAGCTAGCTCGGTGGCCGCCTCGACCACTTCATCGATAACTTGTGCTTCTTGGGTTCGTGAGAAGCTCAACCAGGCGCTGCTCCCAACGCGCTGCAACCCGCGCCGGATATCGCTTTGGAACACCACCACCACCACCAGAATAATGTTCGAAACGAGGGAAGCCATGATGCTGAGCAACGTGAGCAGCTGCAGCCACTGCGCCGCGACGTACAGCAAAAACACGAGTCCAAGCCCGAGCCCCACCTGCATCGCGCGCGTGCCCCGCAATACTAAGAGTACGGCGTAGGTGAGCGCAGTGACCGCGATGATGTCGAACGCGTCGCGCGCAAACTGCAACAGCGTTCTGTCCCTAAAATAGAGGAAAAGGCTATCCAGCATGGCGCCCCCCGAAACTTGGGTTGGCGCGGCGCATGGCGGCCAAGGCTTGCACCACGGGCTTCACATCATGCACACGCAACACCGAGGCTCCGTGCTCCACCGCGAGAAGACAGCACGCGATCGTGGCGCCGAGGCGCTCCTCCGGCGGAGAAGCATCGAGTGTAGCGAGGAAAGATTTTCGGCTTGGACCGATCACGATAGGCACACCAAGGCTCTGGAACTCTGCCAATCGTGTCAGAATTTCCCACGAGTGACCCGCATTTTTGGCAAACCCAAGCCCAGGATCAAAAAAGATACGCGTTCGGTCGAGGCCGGTGCTTTCGGCCTTTTCTCTGGCCTGACTCCACTCAAACTTCACCTGGGCAACGATGTCGTCGTACGCGGCCTCAGGATAGGCTGAGAAGGCTGTCATTTGGCGTTGTGCCTGGGAGCCTCGTGAGTGCATTAACACCAAGGAAGCGTCGTGTTTGGCAACGGCAAGTGCGAGGGATGGGTCTTCCAAGCACGAAACGTCGTTGATGAGAGTTGCGCCCTCAGCGAGTGAAGCCTCCGCAACTTGTGCGCTCGCGGTGTCGACGGAAACTGGGACACCTCTTCTTACAGCGCGTCGAAGGGCCGGCAAAATCCTACGAATTTGCTCCTCAGCTGACACTGGGAGCGCCCCCGGGCGTGTCGATTCACCTCCGATGTCCAGCAGATCGGCGCCGCTATCCAGCAGCTCCTCAACCCGACGCTCAGAGGCCGCAGCCTCCCAATGCAATCCGCCATCTGAAAAGGAATCGGGCGTGACATTCAAGATGCCCATCACGACGGCACCCCGCTTTTCACGTGCTACTTGGAGAAGATCCGCGAACCCCACCGCCTGCCCGTAGCAAGATCTACGCCCCTGAACAACCGCTCTTGGCGCAGCGCCGCCAGGCCCGCGCCCTCAGATCGTGACGTCAATGATCCATTGGAGTGTGCCCCACTCGCGGAACCAGGCCCCCAGGGACGCAAAGATAGGCTCATCTGGCACTTCGCTCATGGCTTGCTCGGCTGCAGCCACCACCGAAAAGCCTGCGTTGACGGCTGATAACAGCGCAAAAGCTCCGCGGGAAACGCTCCGATAATACAGCCCGCGATCGGTGCCTCGGTAAAGCACGAGCTGCTCGGGTTGGGCTTCCGGAATAGGCACGGACTCATCTTCCCCCGCCTCCCGCAATCTGCGTCGGAGAGTGGCCACCGGGTACTCGACCTGAAGCAGCTTCAGTGCCGGATTCATGACGAGCTGTGCCTGAGACCACGCTTCAGGTGGGATGCCAGCCAGCTTGTTAGCATCCAGCTGGCCGCAATCGGGGGCGTCGAACAAGTCTGTGTAGGCCCACTCCAGCCGAGCCATGTCACGGCAAAGCGCTTGATGCGGCAGCCAGCCACAAGATTCTATGAAAGCCGGCAGCTCCTCGCCGAGATCGCGCAGCGTGTAGCTCGTGGGCACCACAGCTTCCAGATAACCCTGAATCAATCGGTCCCAGTCTTCTTGCCCTAAAATGCCCGAAAGTCCTGGAAAATCCTCCAATAGCGAACCTGAGTGGCGGAGCCAGAATTGCTCGCGGTAAATCTCGACTTGTTCGACCGGCGAAAGGCGCGGGTTCTGGCCGATTCTGGCAGCCGCCTCGCGCGTCGTGAGCGGGTCTTTTTCAAGGCGGGTTCGGCGGCGGAGGAGTGCACTCATCCACACCTGGAGTTCGGTCAGTTCCTGATCCAAGAGGTCAGGCGTCACAAGTCTTGTCCCGCGGATTCCCTCGGTCCGCCCTGGCGCCACGGCCCCGACTGAACTTCCAGAGGAGGCCGCGTTGGCGTGTGAGCAGGAATCGGCATGTCGCCGCCAGCGCGCTGGGCGAGGCCTTGGTTGCGAACGCTCCGAGCGCGCTCGGCTTCGGCCAGAAGAATGTCCAGCGTGGGAATTTCATCATCCCACTCAATCAGCGTTGACACCGGGCCACTCAGGCGGATCGTCTCGCGATACAGATCCAGAACTTCGTCGATCACCTGACCGCGGTGCGTATCGATGATGTAGTTTTCAAGCTGCGTGTGGCCAGCGAGATGGATTTGAACGATGCGTTCGTGGGGCACATTGCGCACGAATTCCAGGGCATCGAAACCATGGTTGAAGGCTGAGACATAAACGTTGTTCACATCGAACATGAGCCCAATATTGGCTCGCTCCACGACCTCCGACACAAATTGCCATTCGGTCAAGCCACTCGCGGTGTACGTGAGGTAGCTCGACGTGTTCTCAAGCGCGAAGGGAACCTCTAGAAAATCTTGGAGCATTGCAGCACGGCGGGCCACCCGACGAATGGAGGCTTCGGTGTAAGGCAGCGGCAACAGGTCGTGCAAATGCGCGCCGCCCGCCCCACACCAGCAAAAATGATCGCTCACCCAAGCTGGCTTAACTTTGCGCACGAGCTCTTTGAGCTGATCGAGGTAGGCGCGGTCCGGCTCTGTGGGCCCTCCAATGCTCAGCGAAACCCCGTGCAGAATCACAGGATAACTTTCGAGAATTCGTTCCAGGTGGTAGCGCGGTTTGCCGCCGGCACCGATAAAATTCTCACTGATCACTTCGAAGAAATCGACTTTTGGCTGCCGCTCCAGGATCTCTCGATAGTGGGGTACGCGCAGGCCTACGCCCACGCCAAGATCGGGAACTCCCATGCTTTCCTTGAACGGCATACTCAGACTCCTCGTTAGCCGCGTGCCCTTTCGACACGCGCTTCTGCTTCGGCCATCACATCCGTCCAGCCCGCATCCACCCGGCACACGAGGTCCTGAAGATCGGCCGGTGTCGCCTGATTAACGAGTGCCAAACGGGCCGCATCGGAGCCGGTGAGTAGATCGAAGGCGGGGCGCCCCGTTTCGAATTCATACACACCCGTCGTGAACTTGAAGGTGTCAGGTGCTTGCGCTTTGGCAAGAGCGAGCAACGAAAGGTAGGTTGCGATGGGTCGAAAGAGGCGCCAGTTGGTGACTTGGATGAGGACACCATGGCACACGGTACCGGCGTGCTTGTCGAACGTCGGCTGGAAATGGACGGGTCGGATCTGCGCTCCGGGGGCCCCAAGCTCAGCGCACGCTGTGGCAAGCTTGGCAGCATCCAGGAAGGGCGCGCCCACCATTTGAAAAGGCAACGTTGTGCCACGGCCTTCAGAAAGATTCGTGCCTTCAAGTAGGCAAGCGCCTGGATAGACGAGCGCCGTTTCCAAGCTGGGCATGTTGGGGGAAGGCGGCGAAAAAGGCCGGTTCCAGGCACTGGCGGTTTGATGACGTTCCCAGCCGAGCACTGGCACAACAGAGACGGCACCCTCAGCGCCGAGTGTCACTCCATCCCGTTCCAGAAAGAGGCAGACGAGCTCGCCGAGCGTTAACCCGTGGCGCACAGGCAGGGACTCCAAGCCAACGAAGGATAAATAGTCAGCGTCCTGCGGCTTGCCCTCGGCGAGCGTTGGCGTTCCACTGATCGGATTGGGTCGATCCAAAATCAGCGTATGCACTCCGGCTGCGACGGCGGCGCGAGCAGCCAAAAGCGCGGTCCACACGTACGTGTAGTAGCGGCTTCCAACATCGCAGAGATCGATCACCAGCACATCGAGTCCTTCAAGATCCTGTGCGGACGGCGTCAGCGATTCCTTCTTGCTCCCGTAGAGGCTCACGAATCTGGGCTGGTCAGGGCTCGGCGGAATTTCCGAAATGGGCACCTGCGCCTGGTGGGTGGGGAAGAAGCCGTGTTCGGGCGTGAAGACGACGGCGGGGCTCGCGCCCAGCTCATCCAGGGTGGAAACGGCATTGCGCCCGGAGCGATCCACGGCAGCTGCGTGCGTGAGAATTCCTACCCGTGCACCTCGCAAGCGTTTGCGAACGTTGCTGAGCTCACCTGAAAACACCTGGTCTAATCCGCAAAGCATAGGATCGCAGGCCTATCAGGAAGGGGGCTCAGCAGGAATCCCGAACTCGGGGAGTGGTTCTTCGGCCCAGGGGGGACGCAGGGGGATACGACCGGGTGCGAACTTCTTGCGTAGCCCGGCCGGAACATATAACCTTTTTGCGTAGTGAAAAGGATCCTGGTCGTCGATGACGAAGAGAACCTCCGCCTCGTTCTGCGTACGCTGCTGACCCGCCAAGGTTACCAGGTAGAAACGGCAGCGAGTGGCGAGGAGGCGCTGAAGCTCGTGGATAGCTTTGGTCCGGATTTTGTGTTGACGGACGTGAGGATGCCCAAAATGGGCGGTCTGGATCTGCTGTCGACGTTACGGGCAAAACGTAACGAAGCGACCGTCATTGTCATGAGCGCCTACGGCAATACCGACCTTGCACTCGAGGCCATGAAGGCAGGCGCCTACGACTACATTCAGAAGCCTTTTCGGCAAGACGAGGTCGTTTTAACGCTGCTCAAAGCAGAAGAACGGGAGCAGCTTCGCCGTGAGAATCGCGCGCTGCGCGATGAAGTTCTGAAGGAACATAAGTTCGAAGAGTTTGTGGCCAAGAGCCCCAGCATGCAGCTGATCTTCCGAACCATTGCTAAGATCGCTGACTACAAGACAACGGTGCTCGTAAATGGTGAGAGCGGTGTTGGCAAAGAGCTGGTAGCGCGGGCTGTCCACCGCCAGAGCAATCGGCGTGCGGAGCCGTTTGTGGTGGTCAATTGTGGGGCGATCCCAGAAAATTTACTGGAGAGCGAGCTTTTCGGGCACAAACGCGGATCATTTACCGACGCGATCGCCGACCGGCGTGGGCTGTTTGAAGAAGCTGATCGGGGGACGCTGTTTCTCGACGAGATTGGCGAGTTGCCGCTGGCGCTTCAGGTGAAGCTCCTTCGAGTGTTGGAGGACGAAAAGATCCGACGCGTCGGGGAAACGCGCGATCTCCAAGTCGACGTACGAATTATCGCAGCGACGCATCGAGATCTGCAGCAAGAAGCCAAGGCCGGCCGCTTTCGGGAAGATCTCTTCTACCGGCTCAACGTGTTACCGATTCTGGTGCCTCCATTGCGCGACCGACGCGAAGACATCCCGCTCCTCATCGACCATTTCGTGGCCAGAAATAACAAACGCCTCGGAACCAACGTGCAAGGGCTCGATACCGAGACACGGCGGCTGTTGTACGAGTATTCCTGGCCTGGCAACGTGCGTGAACTCGAAAACACCATCGAACGAGCCATGGTGTTGACAGAAGGAGATCGCATTTTTGCGCCAGACTTACCGGATCGGATCCGAGAGGCGCGCGACCCTGTGCAGGTGCAGCTGCAAACAGGTGAGCTGAGTGTCAAGAAGACGATGCGTGCAGTCGAGGAGATCTTGATTCGTCGCGCCCTGCAAAAGACCCGTGGAAACCGCACTCGGGCAGCGGAGGTGCTAGAAATCAGCCACCGGGCCCTGCTGTATAAAATCAAAGATTACTTGATCACGGATCTTTGAAGCCATTCTGTTGGAACGAAAGTCTTTAGGAAGCGACTTCAAACGCGGCCGGGCACACGCTAGTATCTCGCCCATGCGATGGTCAGCCTTGTGGGTATTGGGTCTTGGATTTGCAGCGTGCGCTCCTAAGGAGTCGGGCATTCGTACGCCGGATGAGTACGTTGCCGAGCAGGAACAGCTCGCCGATGAGCAGGCCAAGGCCAAAGCGGCGCGCGGAGACGATAGGCTCGGGGCGGACGATGCAACAGATACCGAAGAACAAGCGAAATGGGATCAATCCCAGGCCGAGCTTGAGCTGAAGCGAGCCACACGCTCCGCGCAGACCTGCCCCGAGGCCCTAACCGCTGAAGAGCAAGCTAAGGTAGAACGCGGAGTTGCGAAGGTCACGCTCGTGTTTGCCAATACAGGTCACGC